>JAICOJ010000047.1 GCA_025930755.1 Gemmatimonadaceae bacterium | reverse complement strand
GCATCAGGGCGCTGAAAGTACCGCGCCGGCGATCGCTGCGTTGCATCGATCGACTCGGCGCTTCCTTGCACGCGAGTCCCGAGGACATAGGCGGTCATCTGATATCGACCGCCCTTGAAGCGGTGGCGCACATCCACGCCCCCTGTGTATGCAGCAGAGCGCAGCTCGGAGAAGGTCTCGACGCCGTTCAACCGCCGATGCATGGCCGTTCCGATGGCGCCGAGTACGGTGCGTCCGTCGTTGAAATCGCGCAGCACGCGCGCGACGGTGTAGTTGGTCATCGGCTCCACCGACACGGTCGACGGTACGCTCGGATCTCCGTCGAGGCGCGCGCGCTCCTCTCCAGTGACGGCATCGAGCACGCCGACGGACCATCCATTCGCTGTCCGGCCCGTCAGTTTGGCCGCGGCGAGAATCGTGGTGACATCCGGCTCATCGACGTATGCCGGATCGCCGGGCACCGCGGCCTGCGGCCGCCGGCCGATCCGTCGCGAGTAGAACAGCTTCTCCGAGCCGAAGAAGTAGCCCAGCTCGAAATCGAACAGGTCGACCCCTTCGACGAAGAAGGGCCGCTTCTCCTGAAGAAACGTCTCGGTCGTCGTGAGATTCACCTCCGACGGATCGGCTTCCACCTGGCCGAAGTCCGGGTTGATGGCGGCGGTGATCGTGAAGGGGCCGACACCAGCCTTGAGATCCGCGCCTAACGCCGCTCCGGGCTCCATGCGCCGATGGAACGGGTCCGCCGCCGCGCCCGGGGCGCGGGTCACCCGCGCGAGCGTGTAGGGCACGACCTCGAGTCGTCGCGGCGCCGATGCCGGCGTGACGCCCCGCAGCTCACCGTAATGGGACACCCATGCCCGTGACGCGCGCGGGATGAGCGCCCATTGCGTATCCTCTCGCCGACGCGCAATCCAGCGAAAGAAGTTGACACCCCAGGGTCGATCGCCGCGCGCGCGGAGCTGCGTGAGCGGAATCCGCAGCTCGGCCGTCCAGCCGTTCTCGTCGACGCGCGTCGCCGCCTGCCACACGGCGTCCCACGACGGGTCGCGCATGTTGTCGTTGTAGATGAGGACGTCGGTGCGGGTTCCTCGGGGCGTGACGCTGAAGACGTACGCCGTGCGCCGATCGCGGTCGCCATCGATGCCGACGAAGAACTCATCCGACGGCGTCATCTCGTCGCGCCGGGCGAGCAGAGCAATGATCGAGTCCGGGGATGGGTCCCGCATGCGCGCGGCGACGTACAGTGCCTCGTCGTCCCACAGCACCCGAACCTCCGTGGGCAGCGTTGCTGCCGCGCCCTCGCTCGGCTCCCGCTGCCGAAAGTCCGTCGCGACCTGTGCCGACGCCCACGCGCTGTCATCGAGCACCGCATCGATCCGAACGACACCGTGGAATCGCGTCGCGGTGAGTACGCGAGTCGAATCCTGTGCTCCAGCGGCCGATGCGATTCCGCCAGCCAGCAGGATGACAAACAGCCGAGCGCGTGCATCCATTGTTCCGCTCCCATGAGGGACGCGAAACGCTAGGCCGCGAACATGATGATTGGGTGGACGCGGGGTGGGGCTTTCGAGAGGAGAGCGTCAGGCAGTGGTAAGGTACGAACGAGGAACGAGGAACGAGGAAGAGGCTTGGACGCTTCGGCGCACCGATGCGCGAAAGGCCACTTCCTCGTTCCTCGTTCGATCGCTTCCTCCTTCCTCGTTCCTCGTTCCTTCCTACTTCGCAGCTACACTCTCCCTCGAGAAGATCTTGTTCACGATCCGCCACTCGCCGCCGTACTTCACCAGCGACATGTAGTCGGTGAGCTTCTGCTGCGGGTACTCGAGCTCGATCCGCGCCACGGCGGACGTTCCCGAGATGTCGACCTGCGCGATGCGCTCGACGCGCTTGGGCGGCGGGCCTTTCGCGCGCGACTCCTCGACCCGGGCGATGTATTCGGGAATCGGCACCGCGATCAGCGAGTCGTTGCGCGCGTAGAACATCGTCGCGCCTGGGTGGAACGCCTGCTTGAGCTGCTCCGGCTCACCCGACAGATACATCTTCAGCGGTTTTTCGACGGCCTCGCGCTCGGAGGCGTCGCGCGCGGCATTCACCGACACGAACGCCGACAGCGCCACGATCGCGCCGGCGACCGCGACAATCGATCTCTTCATCGTAGCTCCTTCATCAGGTTTGAAGACGGTACCCCGCCTTGCGGACCGTCAGAATGTGCCGCGGCATCGCGGGATCATCCTCCAGCTTCCGTCGCAACTCGGCGACGTGCGTATCCACCGTGCGACTCACGACGGACGCGTGATAGCCCCACACTTCCTTCATCAGGTCGAGCCGCGAGGCCACGGCACCGCGACGGCGCAAGAGCGCCAGCAGCAGGTCGAACTCCATGGGGGTGAGTGACACCGCCTGCCCGTCGCGATGGACCGCGCGCGCGCTGATGTCGACGTCGACGTCGCCGAACCGCTCGTGCACTGCCGCGCCGTTCTCGGCCCGATGCTTCGGCGAGCGACGCAGCAGGGCCTCGACGCGAGCCAGCAGCTCGAGGACGCCGAACGGCTTCGTGACGTAGTCGTCGGCGCCCAACCGAAAGCCGCGGACCTTGTCGGCCTCTTCTCCGCGCGCGGTGAGAATGAGCACCGGCATCCCGAGCCCGTCCTCGCGCAGCGCGCGCAGCACGCGGTAGCCGTCGAAGCCCGGCAGCATCAGATCGAGAATGACGAGATCGGGATTCCCCTCGCGCGCCCGCTCCAGTCCCCCGGGACCGCTCTCGGCGACGTCGACCTCGTAGCCCTCGATCTCCAGGTTGTTACGCAGTCCGAACGCCAGGTCCGGATTGTCCTCGACGACGAGGACTCTCGCATCACGAATCAAGGTCTCCATGACGTCACACCTGAACGTTGAGACGGGACGTCTCGTCCGACGGCGGACCGCCATTGCGGCGCGCCGGATCGTCCTCGGGAATGGCGACCGCGGCCGACCCGTCAGGCACGCGATCGAGCTCGATGACGAAGCGGGCTCCTCGCTCCCCCGCCTCCGTGTACGCGCGGCCGCCGTGCATCACCGCCAGCTCGCGCACCACGGACAGGCCAATGCCGCTGCCACCGATCGCGGAGTTCGCGTCACGATCGATCCGGAAGAAAGGATCGAAGATGCGCTCGCGCTGCGTCGGATCGATGCCGGGACCCTCATCCTCGACCCAGATGCGCGCGCGGGCGCCGTGGGCGCGGACGCCGACGGTGACCGTTTGCCCGACGGGCCCGTATTTGATCGCATTGTCGAGCAGGTTGAGCAGCATCTGGCGCAGGGCATTGCGATCGACGCGAACGGCAACGGTCTCGTCGAGTGCCAGGCGAACATCGACACGACGCGCACGCGCGATAGGCGCGAACGACTCGGCCGTCTCCTGCACCTGTGGAGCGAGCAGCGTCGGCACGGGACAGAGCCGCAGCGACTGCCGCTCGGCGCGGGAGAAATGCAGGACGTTCTCGACGAGATGCGCCAGCCGCCGCGCCTCCTGATCGATGATCTCCATCGAGCGCGTCCGCTCCGCGTCACTCCGCACACGGCCAAGGAGCAGCGTCTCGGCGAACATGCGGATCTGGGCGAGCGGGGTGCGCAGCTCGTGGGACACGCTCGACACGAAGTCGGAACGAAGCCGGGCCAACTCGGCCTCACGACGCAGCTGCACCACGGCGACGACGATGAGCGCCGCCGTCATCGCCAGCACCCCCAGCAGGAGTGGCAGTCGCGAGCGAGGAAGCCCACCGATCACGAGTCGTTCAGCCGCCTCCGGCCGCATGGAGACGTGCGTCATCATGCCTCCGAAGAATGGCTTCCACTCGGCGGTCCCGCTGATGGCGTCGTCGAAGTCCGCGGCGGAGCCGTAGATCTCGTCGCCGTTCGCCGACAGGACGGATAGCCGGAGCAGCGAATCGTTCGGCATGCCGTGTGTGAGCGCGTACGGAAGCAGCTGCCATTTCTTCATCACGCGCGTGTAGGCCGCTTCGCCGAAACGCTGTGGATCGATCACGAACCCGTACGCTGCCACCGGCGCGCCACCCGAATCCCGCTTGAGCGTGTAGACGATGGCTCGTGCGTGCGGCCCGTCGCCGTGGAAGATCGTCGCGAATTCCCACCCCTTCTCGTACGACGTCGCCGCGTGCGCGGTGACGGTGTCCGTCAGCCACTCGGGACCGATCGCAGGCGCACTCGCACCCGCGAAGGTGGTGCGGCCGTCGCGGAAATCGACGAGGAAGTAGTAGTCGGTGTCGAGCACGAGCGTGCACGAGCATGCTTCGAGCTTCTTCGCCTCCGCGGCGAGAATGTCCGGCGGGGGGAGCGAGGCGTGCCGAGCGCTCGTCGTCTCGATGGCTTTGCAGGGCCGAAACGCATAGACGAGCGCCTGCCAGAGCTCTTCCTTCGCATGCGCATTGAACTCCCACGCCGCGGTCGCCGCGTAGTCGCGCAGCGTGCGCTCCGCCGTGATGCGATGATCGCGCGTGGCATCGTACGCCTGATGCGCGAGCACGGCGGCGAGGCCAAGCGTGAGGAGGAGCAGCCCGACGAGCAGAGTGGATCGCGAGCGGCGAGCGCTGGCGAAGATGCCCAAAGCCATGCCACACCTTAGGGCCCCGCCGGGAAGGGTCGCAAGCGTGCATTTGTCAGGATTTGGTGGGTTCGCCCCGGCCCCGTGTTCCGCGCGCCATCGTGTGGCGCCGACCATCCCGGAGGACCCATGTCGTTGCGGACTTTTCTACCGGTTTTCGCGCTCACCCTGTGCCTGACGTCGCCCGCGTTCGGGCAGACGGACACCAGCGTCAACGTCCTCGGGTACGAGCTGCCAGGCATGCGGAACGCCGTCGTGCAGCGGGAGTTGACGTATCGAACGGTTACCGACACCGGTGTGCCACGCGCGCTCACGATGGATGTCTACCGCCCGCCGGGGTCAGCAACGCAGCGGCGACCGGCGCTCATTTTCGTCCATGGCGGACTGGTGGCGCGACAGCCGAGTCCTTTGCCGACCACGTGGCCGACGTATCGATCGTGGGGGCGGCTCGCGACGGCGGCGGGCCTCGTCGGAGTGGTCTTCAACCATCGGATGACGACGGATGAGAACATCGCCGAGGCGGCGAGCGACGTCACGGCAGCGGTCGAGTACGTGCGGGCGAACGCCGCAACGCTCGGGGTCGACACCGAGCGACTGTGTGTCGCGGTATACTCGGCCGGTGGACCGCTGGCGAGCGTGTTCATGCGGGAGCGCGCGCCAGGCATCCGCTGCATCGTCCTTTTCTATCCGTATCTCGATCTCGAGCACATGCGAAGCCAGTCGCCATTCCGGCCCGCGCATCCGGCGGCGCATGTCGATTCGCTGGTGTCGCGCTACTCACCGGCGCACCTGCTGACGGTTGCGCCCGCGAGCCTTCCGCCGATCTTTCTCGCCATGGCGGGAGCGGACGCGATTCCACGACTCAACGACTCGATCGAGCGCTTCATGCAGGCGGCGGTCGCCAACCGCGTCGAGATCGACTTCGTGCTGCATCGGCTCGGCGTGCACGGCTTCGATCAGCGCAACCACGACGCGCGCACCCGTGACATTCTCGAGCGCACCATCGCCTTCGTGACGCGTCACCTTCGGAATTGACCGACGCCATCGAGCGTGCTCGCACAGCATTGAGCGACGCCGGCGCGGTCGTCGTGCTGACGGGCGCCGGCGTCAGCGCCGAGTCGGGGGTACCAACGTTTCGGGGAGCTGGCGGGCTGTGGAAGGAGTTTCGCCCCGAAGACCTGGCCACGCCCGAGGCCTTTGCGCGCCACCCGCGGGTGGTCTGGGAGTGGTACGCCTGGCGACGCACGCTCGTGAGTGCCTGCCTACCTAACGCGGCGCATCGCGTGATGGCGGAACGGGCTCTACGTCGCGGGAACGTGACCATCGTGACGCAGAACGTGGATGGGCTGCACGCCCGTGCGGCTCGGGAGGCGGCTGGCGATGCCGATCCGACGGCCGCGCTTCCGCTCGAGGTGCACGGCTCGCTGCTTCGCGATCGCTGCTCCCGATGTGGTGCCCGGAGCGAGCCGGTGACGGTCGATGCCACGTCGGAGGCAACGCTCCCCCGCTGCGCGCGCTGCGGCGGCCTCCTTCGTCCCGACGTGGTGTGGTTCGGTGAGATGCTCGACCAGGGGGTGATCGGCAGCGCCGACGCCGCCGCGACTACAGCGGATGTGTGCCTGGTGGTGGGAACGAGCGCGCTGGTTCACCCCGCCGCGTCGCTGCCGTTGCGAACGCGCGCGCAGGGTGGGGTCGTGATCGAAGTGAATCCGGAGGAGACGCCGCTCACGCGAGTGGCGGAGATCTCGATACGAGGACTGGCGGGAGACGTTGTTCCGGTACTCATAGGCGAGACTGCATAACCACGGCACAGCGGCACGGAGAACGGCCACTGGCAAAGGCCTTTGCCAGTGGCCGTTCTCCGTGCCGCTGTGCCGCTGTGGTTAATGCCGTCGACCCCTCACTACGGAGCTCTCGCGGCGATCGCGCCCTTCTTCGCGCCCTCATTCACCGCGAAGCGCGCCTTCACGATGCTCTCACGATCGGCGGCACTGACGTCGGAGGGAATCATCCAGGAGCCCTTGCGCTCCGTGGGAACGCGCACGGCCGCCACCTGGCCATCCGCCGCCAACTCGACGACAGCGGTGACATCGTCGTTAGGGCCCTGATTGGCCGTGATGAACAGCACCCACGTCCCTTCCGACGGCCACTGCTTGTCGAGCGCGTACACGCCCGTGCGGGAGGTCTTGCCGAACTTGAGCGACACGCTCCTCCGCTCGCCGGCGACGATGCCTTCCGCCTTCCCAGCGACGGGCGCACCGATCGGCGTCGCATGATGGAAGGTGTGCACCAGCAGGAAGGCGTTTCGCGTGTTGGCATCGTACGGGCTCGGCGGATACTCGATCGAGATCCACGGCGGCCCCAGTGGCGCGGGCGCCGCGGCAGCAACGGTGAGGGTCACGAGCGCGAGCGCGGCAAGGCTGAGAGATCGGCGCATCATATGGCTCCACGAATGGGTTCGTAGGTCCGATGCCGCTCGAGATGCGAACGCTTGAATAGATGAAGCTGCGAACTGCCAACTGCGAACTAAAACCCTCGGGAAGCTACTGGTGGCGCAGGTAGCTTCCCGAGGGTCTTAGGTCGCAGTTCGCAGTTCGCAGTTCGCAGTTGGCAGTTCGCAGTTCGCAGTTCGCAGTTCGCAGCTTCATCTATTCACGAGCTTCAACGGTGGCCCGCCCCACCCTAACGTGACGGTCCCCTTGAACGACCTCACCGTCAATCGCGCGTCGCCGCCGAGGGACAGCGCCAGCTCGCGGCCATCCCCGCGAGGCTGCGCGCGCTGAGGCGTGAGATTGTTGTCGATCGGAGCGGCGACCGTCGTGGCCTCCACCGTCGGCGTGCTCCCCTTGGGAAGGAGAACCCGCACCGCGCCGGAGTGCGTGCCGAGATCGAGCACCGCCCCGCGCGCGATCGACGCCTCGAACACGATGTTGCCCGTCATCGTTTCCAGTCGGGCCGCTCGCACCGGACCGCCCGTCACCGTCACGGCGCCGCTCACCGATGCCGACACCAGATCCTCCGCGCCCCCGCGAACGGTGATGTCGCCGCCCGCCGAGCGCGCGCGAAGCCAGACGACCGCGCCATCGAGCTGAACGTCGCCATCCATCGTTTCCACCGTCAGCTCGCGCGGGATGTCGGTCACGGTGATGTTGCCGCTCGTCGAGCCGAGATCGAGCGCGCCCGTCACGCCATCGACGACGATCTCGCCGCGCGTGCTCTTCACGCGCACGCGACTGCCCGCCGGCACCCAGACCTCGAGCGTGGACGGGTCGGCGCTCGTGACGTCGTCATTCGGAATGTCGATGCCGAGCTTCACCGCGGTGCGGTCGCCCCCCATGAAAAATCCCTTGCTGCCACGCCCCACCTCGCCGGTCGCGGCGATGCTGTCGCGATCCCATCCGTGCAGTCGGACGATCCCGGCCAGGTTATGAATGCGAATGCTTCCATCGGGCGCCAGTGGAAGTCGTCGGTTGAATCGGCTCTGAGCCGACGCGGCACTCGCCAGGCAGGCCGTCAGAACGAGAAGACACAGAGTACGTCTCATGGAATGTTCCCTCAACTTTGCGTCGCGAGCCGCGTGGCGTGCCGGAGCAGCTCGACCTTCTGATCGTGGCCGGCGACGAGCAGCCGCGCCAGCGTTTCACTCCCTGGGTCGCGAGCGAGCGCCACACGAGCCTCCGCGATGGCCGTTTCGATCGTGCGAAGACTGCGCTCCACGGCAGCGACGGTCTCCGGGGTGAGTGCATGCTTTCGCTCGGCCAGTTGACGCTCCAGGTCGCGCGTGACCGTCGTGTACTCGTACTCGAGTGCCGCGAGCCGCGGCGTCAGCGCGGCCGTGGTCGCCGGGATGGCCGCCGTCTGCGATGGCCCATCGCGTCGCCCGCCGACAACGAGCGCAGTGACTGCCGAGGACGCAATGACGAGCGCCAGCCCGGCCGCGAGGAGGGCACCTCGCCGCGTCCACCACGGCGTCGCGAACGCACGAGAACCGCCGGTGTGCAGCCGCGCGCGAATCTGCTGCCATTCGCCAGGGGGCGTCGGCATCGTGCGAGGCAGCGCTCCAGCGTGCGTGACGAGCATTCCCATGCGCTGGTGCCGCGAGAAGCACGCGTCGCAGCTGGCGAGATGCTCCTCGACACCCGTTCGCGTGGCCGCGTCGAGCCCGTCGTCGAGCAAATCGCTCAGTGTCTGGTCGTCGAGATGGTGAGTCACCGGTCCAGCATCTCCATCAAGAGTCGGCGCGCGCGACACAGCTGCGCACGCAAGGTTCCTTCAGCGAGACCCGTCATCGTCGCAATCTCCGAGTGCCGATAGCCCTCGACGTCGTGCAGCACGAACACGGTTCGCGCCCCCCGCGGAAGGCGGGCGATCGCACGCTCGAGATCGAGCGCGTCACCGGGCTCGCTCGCCGAGATCGGAGCGTCCACGCCATCCTCCTCGTCTCCGGACAGCATCACCCGCGCGATCCGCCGACGCTCGGCGCGAAACGACTCGAGCACCGCGTTCACCGTCAGGCGGTGCAGCCACGTTCCGAACGCCGCATCGCCGCGCCACGTCGACAGCCGCTCCCACGCTCGCACCCACGCGTCCTGCGCCGCTTCCTCGGCACGCTGCCCGTCGGCGCACAGGCGCAGGCAGATGGCCCGGACGTGCCCGGCGTGCGTGCGATACAGCCGCTCGAACGCCGCAACGTCGCCGGCCTGCGCGCGTCGCGCGAGCTCGGCGGATTCGTCCGCCAGGGGTGGCGACGGGCTGCGCACGATTGCACCACTCAGGGACACGTCATCCTCGGTAACAGTCGGATGCCGCTCGCGGCACGAACGCTTGAACGGGACCCCGCAATCGCCGCCTGGAACCGATCCTGCCTCCCGTGTGTTCGGCATCTGCGATGACTACCCCAACGATCGATTCCCGGCCGCGCCCCAGTCGTACGCGCATCGCGCTTGCCTTCGCGGCCGTGTATCTCGTCTGGGGGTCGACGTACCTGGCGATCCTGTACGCCATCGAGACCATTCCGCCCTTTCTCATGGCCGGGACGCGGTTTCTCGTCGCCGGCGCGATCCTGTATCTGTGGGCACGCCTAACGGGCGGGACGCGCCCCTCGAAAGCCCAATGGGTGGCGACGGCCATCACAGGCATTCTAATGCTTGCCGTCGGTAACGGGGCCGTGACCTGGTCCGAGCAGCGCATCCCCTCAGGCCTCGCCGCGCTGTTCGTCGCGACCGTCGCGCTCTGGATGGTGCTCCTCGAGTTCCTGCGCAAGAACGGGACGCGCCCCACTCGCCTGTCGATCCTCGGGCTGATGCTCGGATTCGGCGGCGTCGCGGTTCTGGTCGGGCCCGCGGCACTGACGAACGCCCGCGACGTCGATGTGCTCGCGGCGCTCGTGCTCATCGGGGCCTCGCTGTCCTGGGCAGCCGGGTCCGTATACTCGCGCGTTCTGGCGCGACCCGCATCGGCAGCGCTCGGTAGCGGCATGCAGATGCTCGCCGGCGGAGTCGTTCTGGCCATCGTCGGGCTGTCGGCAGGCGAGCTCACGCAGCTCGACGTCGCCGAGGTGACCACGCGGTCCGCGCTCTCGGTCGCCTATCTCATCGTCTTCGGCTCCCTCGTCGGATTCACCGCGTACGCGTGGCTGCTGCGCGTATGCACGCCGGCCGCGGTGGCGACGTACGCGTACGTGAACCCGATGGTCGCGATGTTTCTCGGCTGGCTCATCGCCGGCGAGGAGTTCAGCCCTCGCATGATCATCGCCGCAGCGATCATTCTCTCGGGCGTTGCGCTGATCAACCGTGCCTCGGCGCGCCCCGCCGCGAAGCCCGGCGAGCCGGTCGCGCCGCCGGAGCGCGTATCGCGGCTCGCTCCACCCCCGGCAGCCACGCCCAAGCCACACCGCAGAAAGGTCACCCGACCAGCTTAGCCGGTCGGACGCGTCTCTGGTCCCGATGATGCATTTGTCTCCTCCAGGCTTACTGTCGGAGGAGTCATGTACGGACTGCGATTCGTCGCGGGGGCTTTGCTCATGCTCGCGGCGAGCGCGTCTGCCCAGAACGGCGAGGCAGGCATCGCCTCGTTCCATGCCAACCGGTATGCGGACGCGCGACGCGAGCTCGACGCCGCGGTTCGCGAGCACCCGAACGACGCGCGCGCCCACCACTTCCTGGGGCGGATCGCGATGCACGAGACCCGCTTCGGCGATGCCATCACGCATCTGCAGAAGGCCGCCGAGCTGGAGCCCTCCGTGGCGGAGCATCAGGTCCTGCTCGGGCGGGCCTACGGACAGATGGCGGTGCGATCCGGCCTGCGAAAGAAATTCGGATTCGCGAAGCGAGCACGCGCGGCCCTCGAGCGCGCTGTCGAGCTCGATCCGAGCAGTATCGAGGCGCGCTCAGGGCTCATCCAGTTCCACCTCCTCGCGCCCGGTCTGGTCGGCGGGAGCTCCGCGAAGGCACGGGCACACGCCGCCGAGATCGCGAAGCGAAATCCCTTTCGGGGAGCGTTGGCGCGCGCATGGATCGCCGAGGATCGCAAGGACTATGATCAGGCAGCGCGGGAGTATCGCGATGCGATCACCCAGGCTCCGGACAGCCTCATTTCATACTGGGGATTGGCGCAGCTCTGGCAGCGCGGCGCGCGCTTCGACAGCGCGTTCGCGCTCATGGATGATCTGATGAAGCGTCAGCCCGACGCGATGCCGGCCTACTACTACTACGGGCGCGCGGCCAGCCTTTCAGGCCAGCACCTCCCCGAAGCGATCAGCGCCCTCGAGCGCTACGTCGCCTACGAGCCTCACGAGGGCGAGCCCCCACGGTCGTCAGCTCACTACCGGCTCGGCCTCGTCTACGAGCGGATGGGTGAGCGTGAGAAGGCGAAGCGCGAGTTCGAGACGAGCCTGCGCCTCGAGCCGACGCGGGGCGAGGTCAAGGCGGCGTTGCGGCGAGTGCGGTGAGGATTGCTGCGTCACGAGCCATGACGGGATGACCACAGAGGCACAGAGGCACGGAGAACGGCCAACTACAACGGCCGCTGCGGTTGGCCGTTCTCCGTGCCTCTGTGCCTCTGTGGTCATGCTGTGGGGCTCGTAGCGGTACCAAGCCGTAGTCTCACTTTCGCTGCCCGCGCCCGGCTATACGCGAAGTAGATCGCCAACCCGATCGCCAGCCAGATGACGAGCCGCTCCCATGTCGCGAGCGGAAGACCGGACATCAGGTAGAGGCACGACGCCACGCCGGCGAGAGGCACCCAGGGGGAGCCGGGAGTGCGGAATGGGCGATGGAGCTCGGGCGACGTCCGTCGCAGCACGAGGATCGCCGCGCACACGATGGCGAACGCGAGCAGCGTACCCATCGCGACCAGCTGACTCAATACATCGATGGGCACGAGGCCGGCCGCGACCGCAACGACCGCTCCGGTGAGCACCGTCGTGATCGCGGGGGTGCGGAAGCGCGCGTGGACGCGTGAGAACAGCGGCGGCAGGAGGCCATCGCGGCTCATCGCCATGAAGATGCGCGGCTGCGCCATCAGCAGCACGAGGATGACGCTCGACAGACCCGCGATCGCACCGAGCTTGATGAATGGGCGCAGCCATCCCAGTCCCGTCTCGTCGACCGCGAGTGCGACCGGTGCGGCGACGTTCAGCCTCGTGTAGGGAATGATCCCGGTGAGCACGAGCGCCGTCGCGATGAAGAGCAGCGTACAGACGGCCAGCGATGCGAGAATGCCGATCGGCAGATCGCGCTGCGGATTCTTCGCTTCCTGCGCCGCGGTGGAGACGGCATCGAACCCGATGTAGGCGAAGAAGATGATTCCCGCACCACGCAGGATGCCGCTCCACCCGAATTCGCCGAACGTTCCGGTGTTCTCGGGGATGAAGGGCTTCCAGTTGTCGGGCCGCACGTAGGCCGCGCCGAACCCGATGAAGAGCAGCAGGACGAGGACCTTCACGATGACGATCGCCGCATTGGTCCCCGCCGATTCACGGATGCCCACGACGAGAAGCGCCGTCACGGCCACGACCACGAACACCGCCGGGAGGTTGAGCAGCGCTGTCGCGGTGCCGCCGTCGGCGAGCGCGACCGTCGAGCCGGTCGCGGCCGTGAGCTGAGGCGGGAGCGCGAGTCCGAAGTCGTGGAGTAGCGACACGACGAGGCCGGACCAGCCGACGGCGACCGTCGATGCGCTCAACGAGTACTCGAGAATGAGATCCCATCCGATGATCCAGGCGAAGATCTCACCCAGCGTCGCGTAGGCGTAGGTGTAGGCGCTACCGGCGACGGGAATCATGCTCGCGAATTCCGCGTAGCAGAGTCCGGCGAACGCGCACGCAATGCCGGCGAGGATCATGGAGAGGACCAGCGCCGGCCCCGCATTCTGGGCGGCGACGACGCCGGTGAGCACGAAGATGCCGCTCCCGATGATCGCGCCAATGCCGAGCATCGTCAGGTGCACCGGACCGAGCACCCGCCGCAGCGGCGTTGCCTCGGCGTCGGCCAGGAGTGCCGAGAGGGGTTTTTTCGTCAACAAGGTCATGGGAATCCCCGGGCGGTTTATTGCATACGTTTTTGTATACAAAAGGTCCGCCCAAGATAATGGCCGCCGACCCCGTGGCAAGGGTGCGGGGCCGACCTTGTGGCTGTCGGCCGCGCCCGACATCTATTCGGGCGTGAGCCCCACCTCCCGACGCCGGACACCCGCACGCCGAACACCCTCGGCCAGTGCCGTGCGCGCCGGCCGGCCAACCCAGGTCTACGGCCAATTGCGCGCGCTCATCGTTCAGGGCAAGCTCGCGCCGGGAAGCCGCATCATTGAGACCGATATCGCCGAACGGCTCGGCGTCTCGCGGACCCCCGTCCGCGAGGCGCTGCAACGGTTGCAGCAGGAGGGCTACGTCGTCGGCGCGCCGCTCGCGCACCAGTCGCGACTCACCGTCGCTCCGCTGACGAAGCAGGACGTGCGCGAGCTCCTCAACATCGTCGGGACTCTCGAGGGGCTCGCCGCGTTCGGGGCCGCCGAGCGTGCGGCCGGCGACCGCGCGGCGCTTGCGCGTTCACTCCGGGCCTTGAATGCCGATTTCCGCCGAGCTGCCGAGGCCCATCCCACCGATCACACTCGCGTGTACGACTTCGACGAAGCCTTTCACCAGCGCCTCGTCGAGCAGGGCGCGGGCGCGCGCCTGCGCTCCTTGCACGAAGCGGTGAAGCCGCAGGCGGAGCGCTACATCCGCATGTACATCAGTCTCCTCGTCGGCGACATCCGGCCGTCGGTCGATGAGCACGAGGTGATCATCCGCGCGATTCGCGACGGCGACGCCGATGGCGCCCAGCACGCGGTGCAGACGAACTGGCGGCATGCGGCCGAAAGACTCGGGAAAGTCATCGAGGTCGCGGGCGAACGGGGGAGTTGGTGAAGGAAGGCAGAGACGTCAGATGTCAGAACACAGAATTCAGAATTCAGCAGCTTTCAATCTGAAATCTGAATTCTGTATTCTGACATCTGACGTCTCTGCCTTCAAAACTCGCGCGAGATCTCTTCGAGCTCCCCTCTCAACTTGAGATACGACTCGTACCGCTCCCGAGACACCCCGCCCGTCTCGACCCCGGCCTGCACCCCGCATCCCGGCTCCACCCGATGCGTGCAATCCCCGAACCGGCACTGCTCGAGCAGCGGGCGCATCTCGGGGAAGCAGCGGTCGAGCTCGCGCGCGTTCAGTCCCCACACGCCGACCTCGCGCAATCCCGGCGTGTCGACCACGTACCCCGACTCGGGAAGTGGATGAAGGTCGGCGCCGACGGTCGTGTGACGTCCCTTCATCACCGATCGGCTGATCTCGCCGACGCGAAGATTGAGGCCCGGAAACATTGCGTTGAGCAGCGATGATTTCCCCACGCCGGACGGGCCCGTCAATGCCGACACGCGGCCGCGCAGCGCATCCTTGAGCTCCGCGAGGCCATCACCCCGCTTCACGCTCGTGTAGTGCACGGGATATCCGATCTTCTCGTACTCACCGAAGAGGTGCGTCTCGTGGGGCGCGAGCTCGACCTTGTTCACCACCACGCGCGAGGCGAGATCATTGGCCTCGGCGATGACGAGAAACCGGTCGAGCATGCGAACGTGCGGCTCCGGTTCGGCAATGGCGAACACGACGACGACCTGATCCAGATTCGCCGCGACGACGCGCTCGCCAGGTCCGCCTCCGGGCGCGCGGCGCGCGAGCTTCGAGCGGCGCGGCAGGATCTCGACGATCGACCACGCATCGTCGCGCTCGCCGCATTCGACGACGACGTCATCGCCAACGGCGAGCTTCTCGTGCTCGCCCTGCTTCAGCCGACCGCGGAGCGATGCGGGGTACGTCTCCCCCGTCTCCGTGCGCACCTGCCACACGCCGCCAGTTCCTCGAAGGACGATGCCCTGGGCGCGGCGAGCGTCTGTCACGGCCCCTCGTTCTCTTCGCGCATGACATCCCACCAGGGCCGCTCGCCGACCGCCGGTCGCGACGCGCGAATCAGCTCATCGAGGAGGTGCTTGGTCTCGTCCAGGGACAGCGCGCCAACGAGGGCGCGCGCCTCATCCTCGGTTCGCGCACGCGCGATGAAATCGCTCTCGAGGTGTCCGACGACGCGCGGATCTCCCGCCCCCCAGCGCAGGAAGATGATGTACGCGCCCACCGGTGCCGCGGTGTCGCCGGTTTCGTCCACCGCAATGTCCACCGAGTACGATGCGCCATCGGCGCCTTCGAAGGCGGCCGGCCGTGCATGCACCGCCATGTATCCGCCGAGTGTGCGCTCGTCGCCTTTCGAATGATCGGGGGGGAGGAAGCGGCCCATGCTACCAGCAGGAGCTGCGAACTGCGAACTGCGAACTTCGAGCTGCGACGTGTTCGCAGTTCGCAGTTCGCAATCCGCAGCTTTTAGCCCTGATCATCGTCTCACCATCTCCCGGATCACGTTCCCAGTGATGAACGCAATGTTCGACGGCCGCTCCGCCAGCCGCCGCATCAAATACGGGTACCACTGGGTCCCGAACGGAACGTACACGCGCACGCGCCACCCATCGCGCACGAGCCGGTCCTGAAGGTCACGGCGCACCCCGTACAGCATCTGAAACTCGAAGCGGTCCGCGCCGATCCCGTTCGCGCGAACGTACCGTGTCGCTTCCTTGATGATGCGGTCGTCGTGCGTGGCGAGCGCCGGATAATTTCCCTCTGAGAGCAGCTTGTGCATGCAGCGGACGTAGTTGGCATCCACATCCGCCTTCTCGGGGTAGGCGACGGTCGCCGGCTCCTTGTATGCCCCCTTGCAGAGCCGCACGCGCGCCTTGATCGCGATCGCCCGCTCGACATCGGCGAGGGTGCGATAGAGGTAGCTCTGCAACACGATCCCGACGTGATCACCGTACGAGGGGTGAAGCCGGTCCTCGAACAGGCGCAGCGTCCGCTCGGTGTACGTGCTGTCCTCCATGTCGATGCGAATGAAGGTCCGCAGGTCACGGGCACGGCCAACGACGTCGTGCATGAGCGCGACGCACAGCTCCTCCGAGATGTCGAGGCCCATCTGCGTGAGCTTGAGCGAGACGTTGGCCTGCACACGGCGCTCGTTGATGCGATCGAGCATCGTGAGAATCTCGCGTGTGGCGGCCTGTGCCTCGCGCTCGGTGTGCACGCTCTCGCCAAGCAGGTCGAGCGAGGCCGTGATGCCCTTCTTGTTGAGCGGGTCTACCGCCCGAATCGCTTCCTCGAGTGTCTCACCGGCCACGAATCGCTGGGCAAGCCGCTTGGCGAACCGGTTGTTGCGAACGAATCGAAAAATGTTCTGCTGGTTCGACAGATACAGGAATGCCTGACGGAGCATGACACCTCACGGGGAATCGGCCGCGGTCGGCGGAATATAGCCCGGGCAAAGGGACGGTCTAGGCGACCGTGACCGCGCCCATGCGTCCGGGGTCTACTCCGTCGAGCCACTCCGTTCGAGGCCGCATGCGCCCACGCACATTTCTCACCGCCGCACTGCTCATGTTGGCCGCCTGCGGCAATGGAGACCCGGTCGGTACCGGATTCGTCTTGTCGCTTCGCGCCGCCCAGGCTCGCTGGGAGAGCAGCGGGATCGAAAGCTATGAGATCACGGTCCGGCGCTTGTGCTTCTGCGGATTCGTCGAGCCGGTGCGCGTCCGTGTCGTCGACGGCACCATCGTGTCCCGGACCGTCGTGTCGTCGGGGGAGCCGGTACCGCACAGCTACGCGGTCCATATTCCGCACGTGCCCGGGCTCTTCGCGATTGTCGAAGAAGCGGCGGTTGCTGCGGACGAGCTCGACGCGAGCTTCGATGCGGTCTACGGCTTTCCGACCGAGATCTCGATCGACGGCGACGAGGTAGCGGTCGATGACGAGCTCGTCTTCCTCGCCGAGGCCTTTACGCCGATCCCGTGATCAGGTGCCTACCACGAGAAGTCCCGCGGCGCCGTTGTATTCGTCCGCTACCGGCGTCGTTCCCGGAGGGGCAGTCCAGGTTCCACCGTCCACCCGCACGTTGATCCGGTAGCTCCCCGCGGGAATGCGAATGCGGGCCGCAAAATGGTCGTCGGCCTCTCGGCGCATCACCAGTGGACGCCAATCGGTGAAGTCGCCCATCAGCTCTACCCGGCGCGCCCGGGGAGCGTGCACGACGAGGAGGACCGTCCCGTCCTGCTCGCGCCAGGTCTCCATGCCTCGTGCCGTCGCTCGGGAACGTGACCGCAGCTCGAGCGGTCCGCCCGCGCGCGTCGTGATGCGGAGCGCGATCGTCGCATAACGACCGCCCGGCAGTCCCTGGGCAATGTCGAACGCGGTCGAGCCGCTCGCGCCGACGAGGGCAAGGCGCTCGGTGAGCATCACGCTTCCACCCAACAGCCAGGTGTTCGCGTGTCCACCGTCTCGAACCATGCGACGGCCGGCCAGGGCCTCCAGCGCTACTCGGCCGCCCGACCACGAGACGTGGGCCTCGGTATCGAGGTACCGCAGCGTGCCTTTCGCGACCGATGCGTTGCGGGTATCGATCACCTCGGCGTTCAAATTCGGCGCCTCGGTCACGACGCGAGTGCTCGTCCGGACGATATTGTGTGTGGCCGTGAGTCGCAGGGTCGCATCGCCCAGCTGTGCCCACGCGCCGGCATCGGCACGCAGCAGCCCTCCGCCTTCCGGCGACCGCCAGACATGCCCTGCCCCGGCGCCGAGCCAGAGCCCGCGATCGCCGCCGCCGACGAGGTGTCCGCGACCCTGCGCGATCGCCTGCGCCGTCCGCAGCGTTCCGCGATGCGAGTTGGTCTCCCCGTGCGCGGAGAGCTCGCCTCGGAACAGCCCGTGCGCGTCGGTGAACCGGGAGCCCGCCGCCAACGCTTGCGCGCTCCAGATCCCGCCGTCGAATCGCGTGAAGGACGCGGTGCCCGACAGCGTCGTACGCTCTCCCTCGAACAGGACGGCTGGCGTGAGGCTCACCACCGTCATGCGCGGCATGTCGTCGTAGGTGACGCGCCCGGTTCCCGCGCCTAACGTTCCGACCACCTGCGCACGCGCGGCTCCGGCGGCAAGCGCCGTGAACGCGAGCGAGGCGAACGTCACGTGGCAGCGGGGCATGGGGACGCGCTAGGGTTTTGGGCTCGCTGAGGTGACACCGACACCGGGCGTCGACGCCTCGGTTGCGATTGGAATTCGGGCACCCGGTGGTACGCCGCGAGTCCGCACCGCGGTGGTGATCGCCGGAGGGACCCCCTTCGCGATGTCACTCTCGACGTCGGCACGCAATTCCGCGAACTCCGCATCGGTTGCGGGTTTCAGCGCCAGCGCGATGATCGCCGAGGACGCGGTGTCCGCCGGAACGCCTCGCGCGATCAGATCAGCGAGCACGGCGAGGGGGATCGTCAACGGAACGTTGGGCCGCCGCGTCCGGAGGGAGGTGATCACCTGGGCACTCGCTCCGGCGTGCAGCGCGTCGGCCGCCGCAATGATCTCGGCATCCAGCGCCCCGCTGCCGAGCGCCCCGCGCGCCGCAACGAGCTCGCGGAACCGCGAACGAACCACGTTGATGATGCGGTCGTTTGGTGCACGCTTTGCCGCCCCCTCCAGCGCCTTGTCGACCACGGGCTCGCTCGGAATTCCCATGCTGCGCGCCGAGTCCACCAGGGCCGCGACCTCCGTCTGCACGCGGCGATCGAGCCGCGACAACCGCGAATCCTGCGCGTCGACGCGTCCCGCCACGAGCGCGAGCACCACGACTGCCTGCCCGAATCGCGTCATGTCGTCGCATCTCCTACCGTAATTACGGAGTTCGGCCGCCCGAAATCATCTTCGAGCGTTCGAGGCGCGCCCGGGTCGGGGACCCACGTCGTGCCGTCCACTACGAAAGTATACTGGTACCGGCCGGGCGCCAGCGGGATCGTGATGGTCCACACGCCCTTGTCGCTCACCCGCCGCAAGGGCGAGACCCCCTCATCCCAATCGTTGAAGTCGCCTACGATCGCGACCTTCGACGCCGAATCGTTCACGAAGACGAACTGCATCATTTGCTGGTTTGGAACACTGGCGGCCGGTATGGCGACGGGCGCCGGCGCCCCCGCGGGAACGTCAACCGTGCCCTCCCGCGCTGCCAGCGCCACGACACCGGCGACACCGGCGGCGACCGCCAACCCGGCCAGCGGTGACACCCTGACCGTCCGCGAGCGGGTCATCCACCGCCATACGCCGGGGGCAGCGACCTGACGGGATTCCTCTCGCACCTGCTGCATCACACGTGCGTCGAAGTCCGGTGACACGGCCACCGCCTCTCGACGCAGCGTCATGGCTACGCGCTCTATCACTTCATCACTCTCGTGCACTGTAAACCTCCCTCAACTGATCCCTCAATCGATCGCAGGCGCGCTTCACGCGCATCTTGAGCGCCGAGACACCGACGCCGGTGACGGCGGAGATTTCCTCGTAGCTCAAATCCTCGACATGCTTCAACAGAAAAGCTTCCCGCTGCTCCGCGGGCAGACGCTCGAGCGCGCGACCGATCTCTTCTCGCCACGCGACACTCTCCTCGGGATGGTCCTCCGCGGCGTCACGGAGGGCGATCTCGTCGTGCACGATCGTGCGTTCTCGTCGTCCCCGGCGCGCACCCGCCGTCCGACACCGATTCACCAGAATCCGGAACAGCCACGAGCCGAACCGCTCGGGATCCTCGCACCGCGCGAGCGAGCGGTAGGCCCGCACGAACGCGTCCTGCAGCGCCTCCTCGGCGTCCTCCACGCTGCCCAGCATGTGCGTCGCGAAACGCACGTACCGGGCGCGATAGCGCACGACGAGGACGGCGTACGCCTCCACGTCGCCGTCGAGCACGCGCCGAACCAGCACGGCGTCAGGGGCGGCGGCGGCAGAGCGGTCCGTCACGGGGGGTAGACCCGGCGAGTTCGGTGGGAAGTCACACTAAGGGGTCGGAGTCAGGGGGTCCGGAACCAGGGGGGTGTGAGGGAGTCGGTTTCAGGAGAGAACGATGTGCGCTTGTCCTGAAACCCCACCCTGACACACCCTGACCCCTGAACCCGGACTCCTGACTCCTTGTTTCACACGGGTTTGCCGTCGAGCGGATAGAACCTCCTTCGCCGCTCAGCCAGCTCCAGGAGCAAACCCGCCGGCACGAACCGGGGCGCGAAGCGCGAGTTCAGCTGCTCCAGACGCCGGATGACCATCTCGGCGCTCTCGGTATCCACGTAACGGAAGGGGCCGCCCCGGAACGGCGGGAATCCGAGACCGAAAACGGCCCCGACATCGCCATCGCGAGGGGAGCGGAGCACACCCTCTTCCAGGCACCGCACCGCCTCGTTCACCATGGCGAGCACCGTCCGGTCGTGGATTTCCTCGGGATGGACATCGGCGCGGGCGGTGCCCGTCGGCAGGAATTCGTACACCGACTGATCGACGCCCCCCTTCTTCCCATCCTTGCCATACGTGTAGAACCCCGAGCCGCCCTTGCGACCCGTTCGGCCGGCGGCGATCACCCGCTGCATCGATTCCGATGACGCGAACCGTTCCCCGAACGCGTCGGCGAGGACACCGGCGATCTTCCCGCCGACGTCGATTCCGACCTCGTCGAGCAGCGTGATCGGCCCCACCGGGAACCCGAACTCGAGGAGCGCCTTGTCGATCGCCTCGACGGCCGCGCCCTCATCGAGCAGCCGACCCGCCTCGTTCATGTACGCGGCGAGAATGCGCGTGGTGTAGAAGCCGGGTCCATCGTTCACGACGATCACGTGCTTCCCAAGCCGTTTGCCGAGCGCGACCGCCGTCACCGTCGCTTCGGGCGCGGTGATCGGCGTGACGATGATCTCGAGCAGCGGCATCTTGTGCACCGGCGAAAAGAAGTGCATGCCGAGCACGCGCTCGGGCCGCTTCGACGCTTCCGCGATGCGTGAGATGGGGATGGAGCTGGTGTTCGACGCGTAGAGAGCGCGTGCGGGCAGCTCGGCCTCGGCTTCGCGCAGCACGCGATGCTTGAGCGCGAGATCCTCGAACACGGCCTCGATGGTGACGTCGACGTTCCGGAAGCCGCTGTAGTCGACGCTGCCGCCCACGAGTGCCATCTGGTCATCGAGCTGCGTGCGCGTGATCTGGCGCTTGCGCAGCCGCTCGACGAGCACGTCGTAGACCGACTTGAGGCCCTTCGCGACGCGCGTGTGGTCGACGTCCTTGAATCGGACCGCGATGCCCTGCATCGCGGACACCGCGGCGATGCCGGCGCCCATGAACCCGGTGCCGAGCACGGCGAGGCGGTGCACGTCTCGCGCTGGGGGCGCCGGCCCGGAGACACCGGAGTCCTTCCTGAGCGATGTCGTCGCGAAGAAGAGGAAGATCAGCTCGCGCGACTGTGGGGTCACCGCCATCTGCCCGAACAGCCGAGCCTCTTCGCCAAGCCCGCCCTCGCGCCCTAACGAGTAGCCGGCGGCGACGGCATCGATGGCCGCCGGCGGTGCGGGATAGTGACCGTGCGTCTGCTTGCGCACCTTCTCACGCGCCTGCCGGAACACGATCGCGCGGCCCGCCGGGTTCTTCTCCAGCGCGAGGTCGGCGAGGGTGAGCTGCTTCCGCCCGACCGACGGCTTCTTCTCCCCGCGCCCGAGCTGGCGCGCGCGCTTCACCGCGACGTCGCGCAGAATCGACGGGTGCACCATCTCGTCGAGCAGCCCCATCTGCAGCGCCTTCTTCGCGCGCACGTTTCTGCCGGTGAGAATCATGTCCAGCGCGTTGCGAAGGCCCACCAGCCTGGGGAGCCGCTGCGTTCCGCCAGCGCCCGGAATGAGCCCGAGCATCACTTCGGGGAGCGCGAGCACCGTCTTGGGATGGTCGGTGCCGATGCGCCACGCACATGCCATCGCCGTCTCGAGACCGCCGCCCAGACACGCCCCATGGATCGCGGCGACGACCGGTGTGCGCAGCTGCTCCAGTCGGTCCAGCAGTGACTGCCCGTCGAGCGACAGGCGCTCGGCGTCGTCCGACGAGCGAACCTGGAGGAATTCCTCGATGTCGGCGCCGGCGATGAACGTATCCGGCTTGCCGCTGATGAGGACGGCCGCCTGAATCGATGCGTCGCCATCGAGACGGCGAATCAGCTCGATGAAATCGTCCTTCACGGCCTGGTTGAGCTTGTTCACCGGCTCGTTGGGAAGATCCATCGTGATGACGGCGACGCCATCCTCCACGTCGACCGTGATCGCGCCGGACTTGCGCGAGACGTCGGCCGGTCGGGTCGCGGTGGTGGCGGTCATCCGGCGTTCTCCACGACCATGGCGAAGCCCATGCCTCCCGCGGCGCACACGGTCATGAGGCCGAACTGGCCGCCACGCCGCCGCAGCTCGTTGATCAACGTCATGGTGATGCGCGCGCCGGTGGCGCCGAAGGGGTGGCCGATCGCGATCGAGCCCCCCATCACGTTGAGACGCGCGCGGTCCACTTCGCCCACGGGATGCAGGTATCCCGCGCGCTGCGCCCACTCCCGCGATTCGAACCCCTGCAGATTGGACAGGACCTGCGCCGCGAACGCCTCGTGCATCTCCACCAGGTCGATCTCCTTCAACGTGAGTCCCGCCCGATCCAGCGCGACGGGCGTCGCGAGGACCGGACCCATCAGCAACTGCTCGCCCGGGTCGAGCGCCGCGTAGGCATACGACTTGATAAACGCGAGCGGCTCGTATCCGGATGCACGCGCGGCTTCCTCGCTCATGAGCAGCACCGCCGCGGCGCCATCGGTGAGCGGCGAGGAATTGCCGGCGGTGACGGTGCCATATCGTCGGTCGAACACGGGCTTCAGCGCCTGCATCTGCTCGAGCGTCGTGTCGGAGCGGATGCCGTTATCGGTCGTCGACACGGTATCGAATTTCGGAGGCACGTACACCGCCATCATCTCACTCGTGAGACGTCCATCGTGTGTCCCCGCGGCGGCCAGCCGGTGCGATCGAAGCGCGAACTGGTCCTGCTCCTCTCGCGCAACGTGATTGAGCTTCGCCATCTTCTCCGCTGACTGGCCCATGGTCTCGCCGGTCGAAGGCTCGGCGATCGCTGGCGTCACCGGCACGAGGTCACGCGGCCGGATGCGCGCCAACGCACTGAGACGCTTGGGCGCCGATTTGGCGCGCGAGGCGGCAACGACGGCGTCGGCAAACCCGCGGGAATGGAGAATCGGCACGTTGGAGAGCGACTCGGCGCCCCCCGCGATGGCGACATCGGCGTGACCCAGCACAATTTGATCGGCCGCGTCGGTGATCGCCTGGTTGGCGGAGGCGCACGCGCGGCTCACCGTGACGGCAGGAATTCCCTTCGGCAGCAACGGCAGCAGCGAGACCTCGCGCGCGATGTTGGGCGCGAGCACCGAGGGCACGACGGTGCCGAACACCAGGGTATCGATGTCCTTCGGCTCGAGACTCGTCCGCTGCACGAGCTCAGCGACCACGAGCTTGCCGAGCTCCTGGCTCGTCAGTGCGCGGAACGTCGTCCCGGATTTGGTGAACGGCGTACGCAATCCAGCGACAATGGCGACGCGCCGTCCGTTGCTCGTGGTTGCCATGTGTGGAACATAGGAGCGCGGCCCCGTCGTCGCCACGCCCGGAGCAGCACCGCACCGTGACGACACGGCCATTCTCCGCGCATGCTCGACGTGCGGCGCTGGACCTGTTGAGCCATGCCCGCTTCGACGTCCTCGTCATCGGCGGTGGCATCACGGGCGCCGGCGTGGCGCGCGACGCGGCCATGCGGGGACTTCGGACCGCCCTCGTCGAGCGGGACGACTTCGCCAGCGGCACATCGAGCCGCTCTTCCCGGCTCATCCACGGAGGCCTTCGGTATCTCGAGCACGGCTGGCTGCATCTCGTGTTCGAGTCCAGCCGTGAGCGACGCACGCTCATGCGCATTGCGCCCCATCTGGTGCGCCCGCTTGCATTCACCTGGCCGGTATACGACGAGGCCCGCGTCCCGCTGTGGAAGCTCGGCGCGGGCCTCATGGTGTATGACGCGCTCGCGCTGTTCCGCAACCTGGGCGGCAACCACCGGCGGCTCGTCCCGGACGAAGTGCTCGAGCTCGAGCCGGCGATCCGACGCGATGGCCTCCGCGGCGGAGCGCGCTACTTCGACGCATCGACGAACGACGTCCGCCTCACGTTGGCGAATGCGAAAGCAGCCGTGGATGAAGGCGCCACGGTGATGAATCATGCCGAGGTCCGGATGCTGCGCCGCGCGGGGTCGCACGTAACCGGTGCGCACGTCGTCGACCGGATCACCGGCAAGGGCGTCGACGTCACCGCACGGGCCGTGGTCAATGCGACCGGCCCGTGGTCCGACTCCATTCGCCGAATGGTCGATCCGCACGCATCGACCGCGTTGCGCGGGACCAAGGGCGTCCACATCGCGGTTCCGCGCGCGCGCGTCGCGAATCGTGATGCCCTGACGGTGCTCTCGGCGATCGATGGCCGAGTGATGTTCGTGCTGCCGGCGGGCTTGTTCACGATCGTGGGCACGACCGACACCGACTACACCGGCCCCATCGACGCGGTGCGCGCGACGCGCGCGGACGTGGACTACCTGCTGCGATCGGCGAACGCCTATTTCCCCGGTGCGCAGCTGACGGCGTCCGATGTGATCGCCGCCTGGGCGGGTATCCGGCCACTGGTCGCTGGCCGAGGCGCGGATCCTGGCAGCACCTCACGAGAGCACGCGATCACGTGGACGGCGCCGGGGCTGCTGTCGGTGACCGGGGGTAAGCTCACGACCTATCGCTCGATGGCGGCGTCCGTGGTCGACCAGATCGTGCGCGCGTTAGGCGCGACGGGGCACCCCGCCGCGACCCATGCCGTGCCCCTTCCCGGCGGCGACATGTCGTCGCTCGCGGAGGAGACGACCATCGCCACCTCCGCCATCGGCATCGCGCCGCTCGCCGAGCATCTGGTGCGGATGTACGGAACGGCCTGGCGGGCTGTCTGGACGATCGTCGGGAGCAACACCGCGCTGTCCGCGCCGGTCGTGCCGACGCTCCCCTACATCGTGGCCGAGCTGCACTACGCCGTCGAGCAGGAGATGGCGCTGACGTTAGGTGACCTGCTGATCCGCCGGCTCCACGTGGCGTACGAGACGCGTGACCACGGCATCGCCGCGGCACCGGCGGCCGCGCGCGCGATCGGCCCGCTCCTCGGATGGAGCGAAAGCGACTACTCGGCGCAGCTGGCGGAGTACCGGGCGGAGGTCGCGAGAATATTCGGGATCGCGGAATGAACGAGGAACGAGGAAGCAGCTTGTTCGCATTCGGCACGGAGCGTCCAAGCCATTTCCTCGTTCCTCGTTCCTCGTTCGTCTATTTCTTCCCGTTCGTCGCCGGCGCTTCGTGGATCGTGACCAGCTCCACGATCTCGAGCTGGCGCGTGACCGTCGGCAAGCGCAACATGGTGACGTCGCCGACCCCTTTGCCGACGAGCGCCTTGCCGATCGGTGAGGCCATGCTGACGTGACCCTCGTCGAACTCCGAGGCATCACCGAAGACCAGATGATATTCCTCGGAGGCCCCGGTCTTCACGTCCTTCACGACGACGCGTGAGCCGAGGCCGACGCGATCGGTGGGGATCTGCGTCATGTCGATCTGCGAGAGCTTGCTCAAGCGCTGACGGAGCTGCCCGAGGCGCGCCTGCACGAATTGCTGGCGCTCGAGCGCGGCCTTGTACTCCGAGTTCTCGCGCAAGTCGCCGAGCTCCACTGCCTTCCGAATCTCGTTCGGCAGTGTGACGTTGAGCTCGTGCTGGAGGTGCTCGACCTCCTGTCCCAGCTTTTGCTTCAGCTCTTCGATCATGATGCGGCGACCTCGGGGGTGCAAAAGTCGGAGCGCCCTGCCGGAAGGGAGGGCGCTCCGCGTGTCTTTTCATTGTAGGCAGGGGGTCGGACAAAGTAAAGCGTGGTCAATGCCGACGATGTCGAGCTGATACGGCTCCGGTCCTGGCGCAGCGCGGCCATGGGATACTCGGTGTGCGTCTTCCTCGTTCGCGATCAACTGATCGACACGGGGTTCCCAGGCGCGAGGGACACGGTGGCGCGCCTGCTCGATGAGCGCCGCCCCCGCGGGATCGTGGTGACGCACCAGCACGAGGACCACGCGGGGAACGTCACCCTTGCCGCCGATCGGGGCATTCCGATCGCGATGGCGCGGTCGACCGAAGAGGCGCTTCGCGCGGGCGAGGCGAACGTCGGATTCTACCGCCGCGCGTGCTGGGGTGCGATGGCGCGCTTGCGATCGGCGATCGAGCCCCATCGCCCGGTCGGGCTCGAGCTGCTCGCAATGCCAGGTCACTCACCCGACCATCACGTCGTGTGGGACGCCGAGCGCGAGATCCTGTTCGCCGGCGACCTGTTCCTCGGTGTGAAGGTGCGCGTCGCCAGGCCGATGGAGGACCCGCGTGCACTGGCGCAGAGCGCGCGCCGCGCGGCTGCGCTTCGGCCGCGCGTCCTCTTCGATGCGCATCGCGGCCTCGTCCCGAATGGCGCGCAGGCGCTCGCCGCAAAGGCGGCGTGGCTGGAGGAGACCATCGGCGCGGTCGACGAGCACATCGCGCGCGGCTGGAGCGATCGCGCGATCACGCGCGCGGTGCTGGGTCGGGAAGATGTCGTCGCCGCCGTGTCTCGCGGCGACCTGTCGCGGCTGAACTTCGTGCGCGCGGTCCGCGCTACAGCAGTGCGGCCGGCCGGATGAGGCGGAGGAACAGCTCGACGATGCCGATGGCTGCCGATGCCACGCCGATGCTCGTGGCGGTCGTCCGCGCGACGCGCAGCCAGAATCGGAGCGTGGGAGCACGCCGGTGAAGGAGGTCCAACACCTGGGTTTGCTTGGCCGCCAGTCCCCACGCCCCAAAGCACGCCACGCAGATGAGCGGCGTCACCAACGGCCAATGTTCGGGCAGGAAGAGAAGGATGGCGAGGGCGCCGGCCGTGCACAGCACCGCGGCGAGGGCCAGCGGTCGCGTCGCCGCCTGCCCGACCCCGGTCGCCATGATGTTCTGCATCGTCCTGCGTGGAACCGGGGCGGCCGGATTGAACTTCGGCGTGAGTCGGGAGGGCGTCAGCATCGCAAGAAAGACGAGTGCTGAGACGGGCGAGCAACGACTGCGAACGGCCGACTGCGAACTGCCGACTGCGAACTGCGAACTGCGAGCT
>JAICOJ010000207.1 GCA_025930755.1 Gemmatimonadaceae bacterium | reverse complement strand
GGCATCTGTGTCGCGGCTCCCAACTGGAACCGCCTGGCGGTGCGCGTCTTTCCGCCCTCGAGCCCCCCTGCAATTACACCCTGCAAACGTCCGCAGCGCAGATACCGCCGCAGCGTCTCCTCACACATCGGATACCCCGAGCTCACCCAGACTTCGTCGCGGTCGCCCGAGCCGACCACCGTTGCGCTCAGGTACAGATAGCGCCGTTCACTGCGAACGTACTCGGCGAGCGAGATCCGCAGCGCATCGCCCTTGTACTCCCGGCCACAGAACATCGGATGCAGTACCGCCGCCGGCATGTACTCGAAGACGAACTCCGAGTCCGCGATCGTCAGGTTCCGCTGATCCGTGATGTGCGCGACCGTCTGCTCATGGAGCCACACGCTGCGCGCCGTCGGCGGCAGCCCGAGCTGCCCGGCGACGTGCGCCGGAATGGCGCCGATGACCTGCATGCCACTGGCCCAGCGACTGGGCCGCAGCACCGCTTCGATGTCGAGCTTCTGATGAACCCTGGTGGTGCCCATTCAGCGCTCCGGGTGGGGCGAGCGTGATGGAGACGCGCGACGGAAAGCCGAAGTAACGGGCGGGGTTCGGGGGCCGCGCAAACTTGCCTGCACACACGAGCGCGCAACAGGGCAAAGACGTCAGACGTCAGAATACAGAATTCAGAATTCAGAAACGCCGACGGGCAGCCACCGATGGGCCGCCCGTGGTCATTTCTGAATTCTGAATTCTGAATTCCGTATTCTGACGTCTGACGTCTTTGCCGTTTCCTAAGAGCTCACCGCCGCCCCCTCCGGCCGCGCGGCGTGCGGCGCGTCCACGAAGTACGCATTATACGCGTACTGCAACACCATTCTCTGTGTATTGAAGTACGACCCGTTCACCGCGATCGCGTTGCGCATCACCTCGGCGTACGCGTATGGCAGGCCGTAGAACATCGGCAGGATGATCCGCTCCAGCTTGTCGTAGAGGTCGGTCGCGTCTCCGGAGGGATCGCGCGGGCGCTCGCGGTCGCCGCCGATTCCCCACCCCGTCGTTCCCTCGTGGCACCCCTCGATCCACCAGCCGTCGAGCACGGAGAAGCTGGGAACGCCATTCAGCGCCGCCTTCATTCCGCTGGTGCCTGACGCCTCGAGCGGCGGAATCGGGTTGTTGAGCCACACGTCGCATCCCGATGTCAGCACGCGTCCCAGGCTCATGTCGTAGTTCTCGAGGTACACCACGCGAACCGCGGCCCCCAGCTGATGCGAGGCGTCGAAGATGCGCTTGATGATGTCACGGCCATTGCCATCGCGCGGGTGCGCCTTTCCTCCATACACGATCTGGAGTGGGCCGGTGTGCTTCGCGATCGCGCGCAGGCGGTCGAGATCGGTGAACAGGAGGTCGGCGCGCTTGTACGGCGTCGCGCGTCGTGCGAATCCGATCGTGAACGCCTTGGGATCGAGCTGCACACCAGTGCGCTGCACCACCTCGTCCAGCAGCTCGCGCTTGGCGCGCGCGTGCGCCTCACGAATCTCGTCGAGCGGGATCGTGCACGCGTGACGCAGGAAGAAGTTGTCCCGCCGCCACTCGGGAACGAATCGGTCGAAGAGCTCGCGCATGGGATCCGACGTCCACGTGACGGCGTGCACACCGTTCGTCACCGCGCTCATCGGAAAGCCCGGGAACATCTCCTGCGACACTTCCTTGTGCCGGTGCGCTACGGCGTTGATGAACCGCGAGCACCGCAGCGCCAGGTAGGTCATGTTGAGCTTCCCGTCGTGCCAGAGCTCCGCGGCATCGAGCAGGCCCGCGATGCGCCCCCCGAGGATGCCCCGCGCCAGGTCGGCGGGGAACGCATCGTGGCCCGCGGGGACCGGCGTGTGCGTCGTGAAGATGCATTGACGCGCGACGGCCTCGATGTCCTCGACCGTCGGCGCGCGCGCTCCGCCGAGGCGCCGCTCGAGAAGGCTGAGGATCAGCAGCGAGGCATGCCCTTCGTTGATGTGGTGCTGGAGCGGGGTGCCCGGATGCAGCTGGGCCAGCAGCATCGCGCCGCCCATGCCTAACACGACCTCCTGGCACAAGCGGTACCGCGGGTCGCCGCCGTAGAGCGTATCGGTCAGGCCGCGATCCGCCTCCGAGTTCTCCGGGAGGTTGGTGTCGAGCAGATACACCGGCACCTCATGGTGGGACACGCCGCGGACCGTGTACCGCCAGGCGCGAATCTGAACGGAACGACCTTCGATCTCGACGGTGACCCGAGCCGGGGCCTCGGGAAGCACGTTCTCGGGAAACCACTCGGCGGGACTCTCTGACTGATTCCCGTGCGAATCGAGGTGTTGGCGGAAGTATCCGCGACGATGCGCCAAGGTGACGCCGACGACGGGTAACGCGAGATCGGCCGCCGAGCGCAGCGTATCGCCCGCGAGCACGCCGAGGCCGCCGCTGTAGGTGGGTAGCGCCTGCTCGAGGGCGATTTCCATCGAGAAGTACGCGACGCGAGGTGGAGCAACGGACATGAACTCTCCGAGTTATTCGCCAATGAGCACAGCGACCGGAAGCGTGAGAAACACCTCACGCGCCAGGAGCGCGGCACCGACTTCACCAGTGTGTGTGTCCACGGCGCGCCCGGTCAGCGCGCACCGCCAGCGACGGGGGACATCGCCTCGAGGAAACATGATCTCGGAGTCTCCCCACGCCAAGCCCGTCGGAATGCCTACGGTTCCAGACAGTCGGACGGGCAGTCGCGTCACGGCGGCGAGGACGGTGGCTGCCTCGAAGGAGCGGCTGAACGCAAACGCGTGCGCCTGCTGTGCTCCGCGGCCGTCGAGCGAGGTGTAACTGCCTCGGGTGAAGACGGCGGACATCTCGCGGCGGAGTCGAAGCACCGTGCGCGTCACATGCATCTTGAGCCGGCCATCCCCGACGGTACGCAGCATCTCCGCACATGCCGCGGCATGGTCTCGCCCGAGCACCACGTCCAGACGATCGAGCGTCGAGCGTCGTGCCTCGTAGTCCACCGCACGACGGTTGTCCGGATCGACGAGCGCGAAGTTCCACATCTCGTCGCCCTGGTAAATGTCGGGGGTCCCGGGAGCCGTGAGGTGCACCAACAAACGGGAGAGCGCGTTGCAGTATCCGGCAGGAGCCACGCGCGCGGCGAAGCCGGCGACCTCCGTGACGAAGGTGTCGTTCTCGAGCGCCGCGGTGATGTACCCTTCGACCGCTTTCTCGTACCCCTCGTCGGGTGAGGTCCAGCTCGTGTGGACCTTCGCCTCACGATTCGCCTTGACCATGTACTCGACGACGCGGTCTGTCACGGCGGCGGCGGCTGCGCGGGGGGAGTCATTCTCGGGCCACACGCCCAGAATGGTCTGATAGATGAGCCACTCGGTCGACGGGTCCGGAGCTGCACCACCTCGTGCCTTTGCGCGGTGGGGTGCCAGCAGCCGTCGCCAGCCGCGGACCAGGCGGAGCCACTCGTCCGGCATCTCGCTCAACACATCGAGGCGGGAGCGCACGTCGGCGCTCCGCTTGGTGTCGTGCGTCGACGTGCAGAGGAGCGAGCGGGGCCATTTGTCCTGGCGCTGGCGGTTTGCGTGGTGCAAGTCGGGTGTCGCCCGAGCGAGGTCGCGCGCCGGATCGCCGCCGACCTCGTTGAGCGACGAGAGTGGTACATAACGATAGAGCGCGGTGTCCTCGACACCTTTCGCCGTCGCGGGCCCGCTCGTTTGCTGAAGCCTGGCGACGAAGTCCGCCGCCTCGCCATTGGGAGACTCCAGCATGGCCGCGAGCCGGTCGAGCTCCTTGCTCCCTCCCCATCGCTCACGCGCGCGCGCAAGCGCCCGATCGATGACCTCCCGATCGTCGCCGTGGACCGTGCCGCGTGCATCGATGTACGTCCGGTACACCGGCAGCGTCGCGATGAAGTGGCGGATGGCGGCCGCTGCGCCCGCTGCCTCCGCGCCCCGCCTCGTTTTCAGAGAGCGGCGGAAGACCTTCGTGAGGCGGGAGACGTCGGCGGCGAGAGCGGTGCGGAGCACGAGCTCCTTTCCTCGAACGGCTGCTTCCTCCATTCCTCCTCGTCCGCGCGCCCCGACCAGCCGTCGATACGCGTCGTCGAGGCGCGCTCCACCTTCCGCATCGATGAAGGCAGCCTCGAGCTCATTCAGGAATTCGTAGCCCGTCGTCCCCTGCACCGGCCAGCTCTCGCGCAGCCGTTCGCCGGGCGAGAGAATCTTCTCGACCACGATGGGCACGGGATCATCCGTGGAGGGACGGCGGCCCGCTACCTCGACACGCAGGGCATCGAGGTATCCCTGCGGATCGAGAAGCCCATCGATGTGATCGATGCGCAGGCCGTCGATCACCCCATCTTCGATCCACCGAAGCACGATCGCATGCGTCTGCCGAAAGACCTCCGGATCGTGCATGCGGAGCGCGATCAGATCGTTGACGTCGAAGAACCGGCG
>JAICOJ010000198.1 GCA_025930755.1 Gemmatimonadaceae bacterium | reverse complement strand
CAGACGTCCGCGCAGTCGAGACAGACGCGGATGACGCCGGTCAACTCCGCCAGGTCGCTCTCGCTCAGGCTGGCGTCGGCGCAGGCGGTGCAGCTGGCACCGCAATCGAGACACTCCTCGGCACACCGAAGGAGAGCGTCTCGAAACTCGCTTCCCGGCAGCGGGTGCAGCTCCACGATCTCGCGAAAGGTCATCTCTCCCCCAGCGTGCCCTCGAACTCGCAACCCGAAGGCATGCGCGGGGTGCAAAGGGATCGCCGCCGTTCCCGCCATCCGCATAGGAAGCGGGTTCTTCGAGCTCGGTCGCATCTCGAAGACAGTCCGACAGCCGCTGACTACGTCGCTAGCAGGTCCGCTCGGGGTCGAAGACGATCTTGATCGCCTCCGCGTGCGTGCCGTGGTTGCGGTAGGTCGCGTTCGGAACGTCCCCGCCCGTGTATCCGACCCGCGTGGAGACACCGCCCGGTTGCTTCCGGAAGAGATCTTGCATCCCCCAGAAGCACCCTCCGGCAAGGATCGCCCTTCTGTTCGGTTCCCGTGCCCAAACTTAGTGGTGGTACTCGTGCACCACGGCGTGACCCTTCCCGCGCCCGATCATCGCGTGGTTTACGGCGAGTGCGAAAGGCCAGGCGATCACGAAGCCGCCGAGCAGCGGCAGCCAAAAGCGCAGGTCGCCGAGGCCTGCCTCGAGTGCCCCCGGCACGAGCACGAACGTCAGGTTGTCGATGAGCTCCATGATCGCGATCGAGACCGTATCGGCGGCGAGTGCGATCGGCACGATCGCGCCGAGCGCGAGCCCCGCGCGGAGCAACGGCAGCGAGGTGAAGAGGTAGCCGAAGAGGAAGCCAAGCCCGACGGCCACGGCGATCGAGGCCACGTTTCCCCATCCGAACGCGGTCGCGATCACCATCCCCGTCACCTCGCCGGTGAGGCAGCCGGTGAGGCAGTGATTCGTCGCGGAAACAGCCAGGCGGTTGAGCGACTGGCCGCCGCGGTCCGCGTGGCCGACCCTAGCCTCCTCCTGAGCGACGAGGGCGTCGCCGGCGACTTCCGCCAGGTGCCACCGACGCTCGTGCGCCCCACGCTCGTGAAGTTCGTCGTGGCTCATCTAACGCCGGTCAACTTCAGCAGGTCGCTCTCGCTCATCGAGACACTCCTGGGCACACCGATGGAGCGGATCGCGGTAATCGCTTCGCGGCAGCGGATGCAGCTCCACGATCTCGCGGAAGGTCATCTCTCCCAAACGTGCCCTTGAACGCGCAAGCCGAAGCCACGCGCACGGTGCAAAGGGATCGCCGCCGTTCCCGAAGTCCGGTTGGATGTGCCGAGAGCGAGCTCGGTATGCGGAGGGGCCAGTAGAGTAATCCTGTGCGAGGGTTGGAGGATGTCGAGGTCGTTGACGGCGAGCCGGTTGCGGCCTCCCTGATCCCGCGAGCAGTGACGGCCGGCGAGCTGCTCTTCGACGACGGGGCGACGCAGACGTTCGAGGCAGGCGGGGACACGAGCTACATCGAGGCGGACGGTCGTCCCACAGAGGGCGAGTGGTACGTCGACGAAGATGGACGCTTCTGCTCGTTCTGGCCGCCGACCTATCGAGCTTGCTACGACCTGCGCTGGATCGTCGAGGGCGATGAGATCGTCGGGCTGAGCTTCACGGAGCTGAGCCAGGGCACGCGATTCGACGGTCGATACAAGACGCTGGCTCACGGCGCCGGCTCCTGACGCCGCAGTCCGCGGCCACAGGAACGTCCCCTCCCACCGGGCAGGTCAACGCGCAAGCGGGCAGGTGCTCCAGCATCGGTTGCTCGCCGTTACATCGCCGAAGCGGGTCGTGGAAGCGATGGGAACTTCTTCTTGCACAGGCGCCGGTCAGGGCAGCAGGCACGTCGCACCTCCCCGAGACGGAGGCGGGAGGATGGTCCGTTGATGGCGTAACGCACCGGAAAGGGGATGCTGCTCGATGAGAACTTGTTCTCGCGCCAACGCCGTCGACATGCGTTCGCGCATGGCACGCTCCCTCGCGCTCTCGGGGTCTTGACCCTGACTGTCGATCTCATTGTCTTGGGCTCCGGGGCAGCAGCGCAGAGCGTCGCCTATACCTGCCGAGAGGCGGGTTGGAGCGTCACGGTCGTCGACTCAGACCCCTTCGGTGGGACCTGCAGTTTGCGGGGCTGTGACCCGAAGAAGGTTCTCGTCGGTGTTTCCGAGCTCGTCGATTGGACTCGACGCATGACGGGCAAGGGCATCTCTTCCCCTCCGCCGACGCTGGTCTGGGAGGACATGATCCGTTTCAAGCGCACCTTCGTCGACGACGTTCCCGCCTCCAACGAAAGAAGCCTCCAGGAGGCCGGGATCCGCGCGATTCAAGGGCGCGCCCACTTCGTAGGCCCGGCCACCCTCGAGGTCGGTGATGAGACATTGGTCGGCCGTCACCTGGTTATCTCAGCCGGGGCGCGGCACGCCCCACTCGCGATACCGGGCGAGGAGCACCTGACGACCAGTACTGAGTTCCTCGACCTCGAGCAGTTACCGCGCCGAGTCGCCTTCGTCGGGGGCGGGTACATCGCCTTCGAGTTCGCGCAGATCGCCGCCCGCGCAGGCGCCGAGGTATCGATTCTCCACCGCGGCGACCGTCCGCTGGAGCGATTCGACGCTGATCTCGTTGCTCAACTCGTCCAGATCACCCGCGATCTCGGCGTCGACGTACGGCTGCGCACGACCGTCACCGCGATCGAGAGGCGCGGCAACGAATTGATCGCGCACGCTCGGGGCGCCGAGGAGATGACCGAGGTCGCAGCCGAACTGGTCGTGCACGCGGCGGGACGCGTACCCGAGATCGATGACCTGCGCCTAGATGTGGCAGGCATCGAGCGCACGGAAACGGGCGGCATCGCCGTCAACGAGTACCTCCAGAGTGTGAGTAACCCTGCTGTCTACGCGGCCGGTGACGCCGTCGCAAGCGGCGGATTCCTACTCACGCCCGTCGCTGGGATGCAGGGCCGGATCGTGGCCACCAATCTGCTGACCGGCAATACACGCACGCCCACCTATGAGGGCATCCCGACCGTCGTCTTCACCACGCCACCATTGGCGGCAGTGGGGCTGGACGAGGAGACTGCGCGAGCGCAAGGACTGAGTTTCACGACACACCAGGAGGACACGTCGAACTGGTACTCCTCACGACGGGTGGCGCTGGGTCACACCGGCGTCAAGACGCTCGTCGAGGACGGGACGGATCGCATCCTGGGCGCGCATCTGCTCGGGATCCATGCCGAAGAAATCGTCAACATCTTCGCGCTTGCTGTTCGCACAGGACTCACCGCTCGTGACCTAAAAGAGATGGTGTTTACCTATCCGACCAGCGCGTATGACATCCGCTACATGATTTGAACAGTCGCCAGATGCGCCCGGACCCCCTACCACAGCCACGGCGACCCTTGGAAAGGGCAGCGCCACCGCGGCGACTGACCTGGCAGACAGGAACCGTGGTCGAGCTCGTCGCACAGACCCCCCGAACGAAGAGCATCGCTCTCGAGCTGCCAGGCTGGTACGGCCATCGCGCGGGCCAGCACGTCGACGTGCGCCTGACCGCGGAAGACGGCTATCAGGCGCAACGGAGCTACTCGATCGCCTCGGCGCCTGAGGATGCGGGCGTCGTGATCACAGTCGAACGGCTCGACGACGGTGAGGTCTCGCCGTACCTCGTGGATGAGCTTCGCGTCGGGGACGAGCTGGAGCTGTGCGGTCCCCTCGGGGGCTACTTCGTCTGGGAGGCTTCGCTCGGCGGACCGCTTCTGCTCCTCGCCGCCGGCTCCGGAGTCGTGCCGCTGCGCGCGATCTTGCGTCACCACCGGGTCGTCGAGAGCACGGTGCCGGCGCGACTCTTGTACTGGGCCCGCGCGCTCGACGACGTGATCTATCGCGACGAGTTGACGGCAAACGCATTCGGCGACTCGGTCGACATCCGGTTCACGCTCACGCGGGAGCAGCCGGAGGGATGGCGGGGGTGGGAGCGATGGACCGACATGGAGCTTCTCCAAGAGGTCACGTGGCCGCCGCGCGAGCGCCCGCTCATCTACGTGTGCGGGCCGACGCCGTTCGTCGACAGGGCCACGTTCAGTTTGATCGCCCTTGGCCACGAGCCTGGCAGGGTGCTCCACGTGGCCTTCGGTCCCACGGGAGTGTAGGTCGGTCGAGTTGGACGGAAATGGGATCGCGGGCACCACGATGGGCGTCTTTCGGCCACGAGACGACAACCGCGTTCGGGACCTGCGCGAGCTGTGGAGCGCGCAGCATGGTCGGCGAGCTCCGCGTCTATCTCCAGCCGCCCGGCGTGGTCGCCCGGTGCCGACAGTGCGGCAGCGTCGTCATGGTCTTCGTCGAGGCTCGCGGTGTCACGTGCATCGACCTGCGCGGACTCGCGGCGCTCGATCCGGCGTGACCGGTCGCGGGTCGGCGGGTGCCGTCAGCCCTTGTGGCGCCCGGCCCGCGCGCGCTCTTCCTCCGCCGTCCGCTCGGCGGTCGGCAAGACCTCGAGGCGCTCGTCCGTGATCGGCTTGCCACTCTCGATCGAGAGGCCGTAGGTCCCGGAGGCTAGACGCTGCTCGGCGCGTTCGAGGGCGGCAAGCTGCACACGCAGGTCCTCTGCCAGACTCTCCTCCAGCTCGTCCTGATACAGCTTCGCGGCCAGGTTCCCCACGTCGAAGAACGGATCCGATTGCTCGCCGTCGTCCTCGTGCATGTGCCGAGAGAGCGCGCGCTCGAGCCGCTGGCGCTCGGCCGCGAGCAGCTCACGAGCGCGCTCGTCATCCATCAGCGGACACCCAGCAGGTATTCGGCGTACCAGACCGCCCAATCCTCGACCGGATCGACGTCGGCCTGGCGCAGCTCCGCCAGCGATACCGCATGAGCCCGCTTGGCGTCACGCAGCGCCTGGGCAAGGCT
>JAICOJ010000011.1 GCA_025930755.1 Gemmatimonadaceae bacterium | reverse complement strand
GCGCCGCATGATCGAGTTGTAGTAGAAGATCCGACTGGCGCCATACTGCCCGGGGAACACCCCGCCCTGATAGGGCAGGTTCACGCCAGCGGAATCGACGAGGTAAATGATCGGAATGCGGCACCGCATCGCGATCTCTTGCGCGCGCAGGATCTTGCGGATCGTTTCCGGCCACCACGATCCCGCCTTGACGGTCGCGTCGTTGGCGACGACGACGACTTCACGGCCGCTGACGATGCCCAGCATGATGACGACGCCGGCGCCGGGGGCCTGTCCGTCGTACTGGTCGTACGCCACGAGCAGCCCGATCTCTATCGAGTGCGCTCCGGGATCGCACAGAGCGGTGATCCGCTCGCGCGCGGTGAGCTTCCCCTGCGAATGCTGTCGCTCGATCTTGTCCAACCCACCGCCGAGCCGCAGCCGCGCCTCCAGCTCGCGCGTCTCCTCGCTCAGCGCACGAAGCCGCGACGTCACGCGCGCGCGGGACCGGAGGAGGCTCCTTCCTTCGACGCGAACCACTCCTTGATGTAGTCGATCAGGTCGGTAGTCGGAGTCCCCGGGCCGAAGAGCTTGCCCACTCCCTTTCGCTGGAGCTCCTCGATGTCCTCGCGTGGGATGATGCCACCACCGGTGAGCAGCACGTCGTCACGCCCCATTTCCTCGAGGAGCTCGCGCACTCGGGGGAAGAGCGTCATGTGCGCGCCGCTCAGGATCGAGAGGCCGACGACGTCGACATCTTCCTGGACCGCCGCGGTCGCGATCATCTCCGGTGTTTGATGCAGGCCGGTGTAAATGACCTCCATGCCCGCGTCTCGCAGCGCCGCGGCGACGACCTTCGCCCCCCGATCGTGACCGTCCAGGCCAGGCTTGGCGATGAGCACGCGAATCGGTCGATGCATGAGGTGACGTCGGGAGTTCGAGGACATGCGCGAGAGATGGACACCAGCCGCCAAGAAGTTAGCGGCAGCCTCTGGAGGGCGGCAACCGCGAGGGACGAGTCAGCCTTCCTTGTGCGCGACGAGGAGCATTTCCGAGGAGCGGCGGGATAGCGGGCGATTGCGCCAGCCGTCATACGCTTCGGCGACGATCAGCCCTGCGTCTCGACAGAGCTCGGCCAGGCGCGTCGCCGTATAGAGGCGAATGCGGTGCTCGCGCTCGCCGGCGCTTTTGGGACCGCGCCAGGTCGAGCGCACGGTCATGACCCCGGAGAGCGGATCGAAGGCTCGCTCGTGACCGATCACGGTGCCGTTGCGCGTGGTCCACCAGTCGCGCTCGAGGAATTTCGCCATGATCCCGTCGCGACTGCCGCCATGCCAGATCAAGCACCCGCCGGGCCTCAGGACGCGCGCAAATTCGCCGATGACGCGCGCGTCATCGGCCGGGTCGAGAAAGAAACCAAATGAGGTGAAGAGGTTGATCACGGCGTCGAAGCGACCGGTCCACGCGGCCGAGAGGTGGCGCATGTCGCCGTGCGTGTACTCGAGACCGGGGCCAGTCCCTCGTTCGATCGCCAGCGCGAGCAGGTCGCGCGACAGGTCTACACCGTGGACATCATAGCCGGCTTCGGCAAGGAGATGCGCATGCCGCCCCTGGCCACAGGGCACATCGAGAATCCGGGCGCCGACCGGCAATCCCATGACGTCAATGAGCCGCGCGATCTCACGGCGGTCTTTCTCGAGCGAGAAGAGCGGCTCGTACTCGAGGAGATACTGCTGGTCGAAGTACGTCGCCCACCACGCAAGCCGGTTCTTCTCCGACTTCTGAGCTCTGAATTCTGTCGCTTGACGTCTTTGCCGTTTCCGAATCAGAAGAACACCGGTTCCCGGTACGCGCCAAAAACGTCTTCCATCGCCCGTCGAATCTCGAAGAGGGTGCAATAGGAGCGCGCACAGTCGAGGATGTAGGGCATGAGGTTCTCGGTTCCACGGGCGGCGGTTCGCAACGCGTCGAGCCGGCGGGCCACGAGGTCGCCGTCGCGGGCCGCGCGCATCCGCTGCATGCGCGCGCGCTGCTCACGATCGGCCTCTTCGCCGACGCGCAGCAGCGGGATCGTCAGCTCCGATTCCTCGGTCACGAACTCGTTGACGCCGACGATGATCCGGCGGCGCTGCTCGATCTCCCACTGCTGGCGCGCGGCCGACTCGGCGATGCGTCGCTGCAGCCATCCGGTTTCGAGCGCACGAACGACTCCCCCCGCCCGCTCGATCTCCTCGAACAGCCCCTCGGCCTCCCGTTCCATCTGATCGGTGAGGGATTCGATGTAGTACGAGCCGCCGAGTGGATCGAGCACGTTGGGAATTCCGGTCTCGTAGGCGAGCACCTGCTGGGTGCGGAGCGCGACCTGCACGGCACTTTCCGTCGGCAGCGCGAGCGTCTCATCCATGGAGTTGGTGTGGAGCGACTGCGTGCCGCCGAGCACAGCCGCCAGCGCCTGATACGCCACACGTACGACGTTGTTCATCGGCTGCTGCGCGGTGAGCGTGACGCCCGCCGTCTGCGAGTGGAATCGCATGATCCACGACCGCGGGCTTTTCGCCCCATAGCGATCCTTCATGTGACGCGCCCAGATGCGCCGCGCCGCCCGAAGCTTGGCGATCTCCTCGAAGAAATCGTTATGGATGTCCCAGAAGAACGAGAGGCGAGGCGCGAATTCGTCGACGTCGAGCCCCCGAGCCATGCCGCGCTCGACGTAGGTGAATCCATCGGCGAGCGTGAACGCGAGCTCCTGCACCGCGGTCGAGCCAGCTTCGCGGATGTGATACCCGGAGATCGAGATCGTATTCCAGAGTGGCGCATGCTCGGCGCCCCACTCGAAGCAGTCGACGATCAGGCGCAGCGCGGGCTCGATCGGGAAGCACCACGCATGCTGCGCCATGTATTCCTTCAGGATGTCGTTCTGAATCGTCCCACGAAGCGCGGTCGATGCGACGCCCTGCTTCTCGGCGGCGGCGATGTAGAACGCCCACAGAATGATCGCCGGCCCGTTGATCGTCATGGACGTCGAGACCTTATCGAGGGGAATCCCGTCGAAGAGAGTCTCCATGTCGGCGAGACTCGAGATCGCGACACCGCACTTGCCGACTTCGCCCTCCGACCGGGGATGGTCGGAGTCGTATCCCATCAGCGTCGGAAAGTCGAATGCGACCGAGAGGCCGGTCTGTCCGTGCTCGAGCAGGAACTTGTACCGGGCGTTGGTTTCCTTCGCCGTACCGAAGCCCGCAAACTGCCGCATCGTCCACAGCTTTCCGCGATAGCCGGTCGGGTGGATGCCGCGAGTGAAGGGGAACTCGCCGGGAACGCCAACGGTGGTGGGATCCTGCGCCAGCGTATCGAGCGCGGTGTAGAGCGGGGCCACTTCGTGCGTCGAGTTCATGAACCCGATGTCGCGCGTGTCGCCGCGCGCGAATCGCTCGCGCCACGCCTGGACCTGCTTCCGCAGCTGCTCGATCTCCTCGCGCTGCTCGCGCACGGTCTCCGAAAGATCACGCAGGCTCGTCATGTCCGTCCTCGCGTCAACAGGTCGCCACTTCGCTCCAACAGCGCATCCGCCGCGGCGAATGGGGTGAGCGCACCACTCTCCAGCTCGGGCAGCCGCTCCTCGATCCAGGCATTGGTCATGTCATCGCGCCAAAGCCGAGCACGCACGCGGTCCTCCACGACCTCGACCACTCTCTCCCGAAGACGTTGGCGACGCCGTGCGCGCAACTCGCCAGTGCGTTCAAGATAAGCAAAGTGCCGGTCGATCGCCCCGATGAGATCGTGAATCCCCTCACCCTTCACCCCGACGGTGGGCAGCACCGGCGGCGTCCAGTGGTCCGCCTCGGTCTCCGCTGCCTTACGCGCCATGCGGGCTGGATTGGTGGTTCGCAGCTCGACACCGTGGTGCGCCGGGATGCTCCGGAATGCATGTCCCATGCGCAAGCCGAGCATGAGCTCGACCTCGTGCTTCAGGCGATCCGCCCCCGGACGATCGGCCTTGTTGATCACGAAGATGTCCGCGATCTCCATCAAGCCCGCCTTGAGCGTCTGAATCGAGTCGCCGGATTCGGGGACGAGCGCCACGACGCTGGTATCGGCCATACGGGCGATATCGAGCTCGCTCTGTCCCACCCCCACCGTCTCGATGATGATGCGGTCGAAGCCGAAGCCATCGAGCACATCGGCGACCTCGCGCGTGGTGGCTGCCAGACCGCCGAGCGACCCGCGGGTGGCCATCGAGCGGATGAACACGCCGGGATCGAGGGCAACGCTCTCCATTCGGATGCGATCGCCGAGCAGGGCTCCGCCCGTGAAGGGCGAGGTCGGATCGACGGCGACAACGCCGACCGTCAGGCCCGCGGCTCGATAGGCAGCGGTCAGCCCCGTCGACAGGGTGCTCTTCCCCGCCCCCGGCGGCCCGGTGAGGCCGATGCGCCGGGATCGCCCGAGCCGGGGATGGAGAGCAGCGAGCAGCTCGTCGAATCCCGGACGATGGTTCTCGACAATACTGACCGCTCGCGCGAGCGCCGCCGGTTGCCGGGCGTCGAACGACGTGAGCAGGGCGCGCACGGGCTCGCTTACCGCCACCGGCGGATCCCCCGAAACGGGTTGGACAACAAATGCGGCGGCAGGAAGAAGATCACGAGAAAGAAAAACAGGGACGCTGCCAGCGACCCGCCGAGGATGAAGAGGTTGCGGTGCACGATGTAGGTGATCGCCCCAACGAGCGCCACGACGCACGCGAAGGCAGCCAATAATACGCGCCGCGTCTGTCGCATGACGAACTGCTGCATCTCGATCACGTCGCGTGGGTGCGCACGAACACGGAGCTCATCGCGACCCGCCCGCCGCAACACGTCGCGCATCTCGCGCGCGGCGCCCGCCAGCTCGTTCACCCAGTTCTGCACCGCTTCGCGCCCATCCGCGCCGAACATGGTGCGCATCAGCACCGGCCGCAGCTTGCGCACGATCGGCGTGGCGAACTGGACGCCGTTGAACTCCGGGTCGTATCGGAACCCAATGCCTTCGACGAGGGCGGCCGCACGCCCGAAGTACACGAGCTCGCTCGGCAACATGATCGGCCAGCGGTAGAACGTGTCGAGGACTTCGTTGACGATGCGCTGAATCTGCCGCGGCTTCGCGTCGGGCGTGAATGCGACCTTCATGATCGCCCGCGCGGCATCGCGCACCGTCCCGCGATCGACCTCCGGATCCAGGAGCCCGAGCTCGTAGAAGCCCGCGATCACGCCGTCCACGTCCTGCCGGACGGCCGCCATCACCGTCGCCACGAGGCGCGCGCGCGTTTCCTGCTCGACGCGGATGACCATGCCGAAGTCGAGCAGCACGAGACGGCCTTCCGGATCGACGAGCAGGTTCCCCGGATGCGGGTCGGCGTGAAAGACGCCGTCGACCAGCATCATCTGCACGTACACCTCGATGATCGTCTCGATGAGCGCATTGAGCGACACATCGCCGGCGACGATTCGCTCCTGCAGTCGATCGATCTTCGTGCCTTCCATGAACTCGAGCACGAGCACGCGACGCCGCGTATAAGGCTCGATGATCTCGGGCACGCGCACCCGCGTATCGGCCGCGAAGTTCGCGCGGATCATGCCCGCGTTCCGTGCTTCCTCGCGGAAGTCCATCTCTTCCTCGATGCGCTTCGCGAATTCGCGAACGATCGTCGTAATGGCTCGGACGTGGTGGTTCGGGAAGAGGACGTTGACGAAGAAGAGGACGCGGAACGCTGCGTCGAGGTCAGTGGCGACGAGCTCCTCGACTCCCGGCCGCAGCACCTTCACGACGACCTCCCGGTCGTCGAGCCGAGCGCGATGCACCTGCCCCAGGGACGCCGCCGCCAACGGCTCGGGCTCGAGCGCCGCGAACATGTCCTGGGCGGGTCGGCCGTATTCACGCTCGATGACGCCCTCGACTTCCGCGAGCGAAATCGGCGGCACTCGGTCGGTCAGCGCGCCGACCTCGGACAGGTAGGGCTCCGGGAGAATGTCGGCACGCGATGCGAACACCTGAGCCAGCTTGATGAACGTCGGGCCGAGCTCGGCGAGCGCGATCGTCAGGCGTCGCGCACGCTTGCGGTGCACCTCCGGCGCGACGCGACGTGGCCGGCCGATCAGCAGAAATCGCTTGCGATCGCGAAGAAACGCGATGACAAACGGGAAGAGCCGCGTGAAGACGACGAACGCACGCACGTCAGCGCGGCAGCTCGAGCGCGACCGGCGCGCTCGCCCCCGCCGGCGTGACCAGCACGCGGTTCACCCGCGCCGGCTCGGCATCGATGATGGTGATCTCGAGCCCCGCCAAATGAAAGCGCTCGCCGACCGTGGGCACCCGGCCCAGCGCTCGCGCGAGAACGCCGGCAAGTGGCCGATCCGATGCGAGGGCGTCAGGCACCGGAAGCCCGAGTCGCGACAACACGTCCCCGATCTGCGTACTCGCCTCAGCGATCGTCGCGCGCTCCGGCTGCCCCGAGCTCGCGGGGACGGGCTCGTCGTGCTCGTCCCGAATGTCGCCGACCAGCTCCTCGAGCAAATCCTCGAGCGTGACCAACCCGGCAGTTCCACCATACTCGTCGAGGACGATGCCGAGGTGTTGCCGCTCGCGCAGCATCTCGAAGAGCAGCTCGTTGCATCGCTTGGTCGACGGAGCGTGCATGACGGGCCGCAACTCGGGTGCTCCCTCGCCGCGCGTCTTCAGCACGTCGAAGACGTGCACCATGCCGACGATCTCGTCGATCGCGCCCCGGTAAACCGGCACGCGACTGTACCCGGCCTGCGCGATGAGCCGGGCCATCTCGCGCGGGTGCGTGCCCTCGTCGACGGCGAAGATCGCGGTGCGCGGGGTCATCACATCGGCGACGGGCTTCTCCCCGAATCGCACCACGCCGGCGATGATCTCGGTCTCGGTGTGCTCGCCGATCCCCTCGAGCTCGCCTTCGCGCAGCAGATCCCCGATCTCCTCCTCTCGCGACTCCTCGGCCACCTCTCCCCCCGCCTGGCGCGCGAATGGTCGCGCCAGCGCGTGCGCCGCGCGCACAAATGGCCAGAGGACGCCGGAGACGCTGCGCAATACCGGCATGAGGACCGGCAACATGCGTGAGGCCCGGCGCCTCGCGATGGCGCGCGGGATGAGCTGCCCGACGAGCAGCAGCGCCAGGACGAACACGATCGCCTCCACCGCGAGCCGTCCGGGCCGAGCCTCACTCGACAGCGCGAGCGCCACGCCGGCCAGCGCGACGATCCAGGCCGTCGCCGCCGTCCCCGCTTCGAGCAGCCGCTGCTGACGATCGAGCGCTTCCTCGTCGCCGACGGCGCCGGCGAGGCGCTGATCGATCCACCGACGCAGCCAAATGCGGCCGACCGACCGGAGCGAGGTGGAGCCGGCGGTAATCGTCGCGACCGCGAGCAGCGCAACGAACAGGGCGAGCTCGGCGATCATCCTTCGCGCCCCGCCAGCGCCTCGAGGCGCTCGAAGTACACGCGCTCGATGCGTCGGCGCGTCACGCGCTCGACCACGATACGGAAGCCGTCGAGGGTCAGCTCCTCGCCCGCTCGCGGAACCCGCCCGAGCGCCTGGAAGATGAGTCCCCCGACGGTCGCGACATCCTCCCGCTCGAACCGATGCCCGAGGGCGGCCGAGAGATCGTCGAGTGACACGCGACCCGATACCCAGAAGCGGCGGCCTTCCTGCTCCTCGATCGGTGCCTCCTCGACATCGTACTCATCGCGAATGTCTCCCACGATCTGCTCGAGGATGTCCTCGATCGTGACGAGCCCCGCCGTGCCGCCGTACTCATCGACGACGATGGCGATGTGGGTTCCCGTCGCGCGAAAGTCGCGGAGCTGTTGGTCGATGATCTTCGAGGCCGGTACGAACGTCGCCGGCCGGATGAGCGCGGGCCAGCCCTCGTCAGGCGCCCGCTTCGTCAGCACGATCGGAAGCAGGTCCTTCGCGTACAGGATACCGACGATGTGATCGATGGTCTCGTCGTAGACCGGCAGGCGCGCATGCTCGGAGCTGAGGACGCGATCCATGACCTCCGACCATGGCGCCCCGCGCTCCACGGCCATGATGTCGACGCGCGGCACCATGACTTCCTGCACTTCGGTGTCCCCGAGGGAAAAGACGCCGCGGAGGATGCCGGGCTCATCGCGCGGCAGCGGTGTGTCGCGATCCCGCTCCCGCTCGCCCAGCTGCTCCGGCGAGTCGCCGCCTTCGTCCACCTCTTCCGGGGGAAAGGCGCGCTGAAGGCGCGCCTCGGCCCGCATGCCGAGCATCACGATCGGGGCGAAGATCAACTCGGCCAGGCGTACCATCGGACGCAGCGCGGCGAGCATGCGCGCGCCGGCGGCCTCTCCCACGGCACGCGGGGCTGTCTCGAGCAGCATCATCGTCGCGAAACCGATGAGCAAGCCGCTCACGAGTGCGACCGGGAACAGGGCGCGATGAATCTCGAGCGCGTACGTCACCGCGATCGCGGCGGTCAGCTGCGCCGCTATGCGCGCGAAGGAGAGCGACCGGTGGGCCCGGCTCCGCGCTCCCATCCCGGCAACCGTGGGACCTTCGCCTCGCTCCCGCGGCGGCTCGAGCGCGAGCAGAGCGCCATCCGCGGCGGCCCACAGCATGCCGAAGAGCGCAGCGACGATGGCGATGGTGAGGGCGCCGGGTCTCACGCGGGCGCCTCGTGAAACACACGCGCCAGAAGGCGTTCCTGACGCCGCCACATCGGCGACCTCACCCGCGAGTCGTCGTCGGCGTGATCGTAGCCGAGTACATGCAGCAGCCCGTGGACCACCAGCCGTGCCAGCTCCTCGCGTACACCCGCCCCGTGGCGACGCGCGTTCGCCCGAGCGACCTGGGGAGCGATATAAATGTCGGCGATCACCGGCCCGCGCCGCCTCGACTCGCTGAAGCCGAACGAGATCACGTCAGTGGCGCCCCGGTGGCCCAGATGCCTGCGATTGAGCGCGGCCATGGCGCGCGTACCGAGGAAGGTGATGGACACGACCGCCTCGCGCACACCCTCCGACGCAAGGACCCGCCGCGCGATGTCGGTCACGCGCGCCCGGGCAATCGGGAGTCTCACACCATTGGACGACACGTGGACCGCGATGCTCATGCCGAAGCGAACTCGGACGTCACGCCACCGCTGCTCACGGGGTAATCGATTCTGGAGTGATACTTCCCCGTCAGCACGCGGGCAAAGGCTTCCTTCACCATTTCGATCTGTCGCTGCGTCAGCGGAGCGTCACGCATCTGCCCCTGATCCACACGCATGCGCACGATGTGATCGATCACTTCCCGGATCTTCTCGGGGGTGGGGTCGGAAAGGACGCGCGCAGAAGCTTCCACGCCATCGGCGAGCATGCAGACCGCCGTCTCGGCGCTCTGGGGGATGGGGCCGGGATACGTGAATTCCATCGTGTTCGGCGCGGAATCACGCTCCCGGGCCTTCTCGAGGAAATACGAGATCGAGAGCGTCCCGTGATGCTCGGGAATGAACGAAGAGATCGCGCGCGGAATTCGGTGCTCGGCCGCCAGCTCGAGGCCTTCGCGAATGTGCGCGCGGATGATCTGGGCACTCGCGCCGGGCTTGAGCTTGTCGTGGGGATTGCGTCCCTTGGGCTGGTTCTCGACGAAGAACTGTGGACGGCCGAGCTTGCCAATGTCGTGGAAGTACGTGCCGACGCGCCCCAGGAGGCCATTGGCCCCGATGGCGTTGCAGGCCGCCTCGACCAGATTCGCCATGCGCATCGTGTGGTCGAAGGTGCCCGGCGCTTCCATCATCAAGCGACGAAGCAGCTGGTGATTGAAGTTCGAGTATTCGAGGAGCGTCAGATCGGTCGTGATACCGGTGAGGCGCTCCGCGACGGGCAGCAGGAACATGGCGAGGGCGACGGAGCCCAGCGCATTGGCCCCGCCCCACATGATGCTGACGAGGATGTCCCGCGGTGGCCAGTCGAGGATGAGGCCTAACGCCAGGTCGGCGAGCACGAACGCGCCGAAGATCGTGAGCACGGCGTACACGATCTGCTCGCGACGCCGCAGCACCTGAACGCTGATCGCCGCGGCCGCGCCTCCCACGAGGCCGAGGAACAGCGCATTCGTCCCGCGGAAGACGCCCTGGCCGCCAACGAGAACGGCGAGGATCATCGCCGCAATGAGACTGATGCGCGCGTCGAAGAGAATCGTGAGCATTACCGCCGCGAGAGCGATCGGCACGAGCTCGGGCCGCGGCGGCCGCAGGTGGCCGAATACCGAAGCGGCCATGAGAACCACGGCAAAAAGCAGCGTGAGCAGGGTGAGTGCACGGTACGAACGATAGAGCTGTGGTCGGAAGAGGACGATCGTTATGCCGAAGATCGTGAGGACCAGTGCGTTATAGAGTACGGAGCCGAGCACGCGGCCGACCGCGCGCTCACCGCCCGTGCGACGCTCCATCTCCGCCTGGAGCGCGCGCAGCTTGTCGTGCTCTTCCCGCCCGACGACCTCGTGCTCGCCGACGATCTTCTCCCCTTCACGAACCTCGTACCGCCACTCGCTCACCGACGCGCGCAACTCCTGGCGCCGACGATCGGTCGAGGCGCGATCGAGCACGATGGTCGGACGGAAGACGCTGCTGAGGAGCTTGTAGTACAGGCCGTCGCCGATCGAGGAGCTCGCGTCCGGATGGTACTGGCGCGCTCGCGCGATCAGGTTGGCGAAGGTCGAAATGCTGTCGGCGAGGACGTTGCGCTCCTCGTCGTTGCGGCGCACGATCGCTTCGCCACGAACGTCGTCGGTCGCCCCGCTCGACGCGATTCCCTGCGCGAGCCATCGGCGGAGCACGCGCTCGAGCGCATCCCGCATGGCGAGGCGCCGGCCGCGGAAGGTGAGATACTCGGCCTCCGCTTCCGTGAGCGTGATCCCATGCCGGGCGGCCGCTTGCCGAACGCGCGCGGCCGCAGCGCGGGGGTCACCGTCATCGACGGCTCGCGAGATGTCGCGGAAAATCGCCTCCGCCGACCGGACCGAGGAATCGAGGGCCGCCGCCGAGTAGACGAAGATCGGCTTGCCCGTCGCCGCAAGCTCGTCGCGCTCCTTCTGAAGATCGGGCGCCGACTTTCGAACACGAAACGCGAAGGGGGCGATGACGTTGTCAGTCGCCACGGCCCCCACCTCGAACAACGGGGACTCCACCGCGGGCGATGACGGAAAGAGCGCGTACGTCGTCATGGCCAGGGCGATGATCAGCGCGACCCTGGCGGCGTGGTACAGCGCCCGATCCCCGCGCCGCGCAGGAACCTCGTGCGATGTCATCCGTCGCCACTGATCGCGTAATGCCACGCTCACTCCGTTCCCGAATCTTTCGCGTATGCCTTGATGATTTCCCGGACCAGGCGATGGCGAATGACGTCGGATTCGTTGAAGTAGTGGAACCCTATCCCCTCGATGCCGTGAAGAATGCGCTCCACCTGCAGCAGCCCCGACTGCTCGCGTGATGGCAGGTCGATCTGCGTCTTGTCGCCCGTGATCACCGCCTTGGAGTTCACCCCGAGGCGCGTGAGGAACATCTTCATCTGTGCAGACGTGGCGTTTTGCGCCTCGTCGAGGATCACAAACGCATCGGAAAGCGTACGCCCCCGCATGTAGGCGAGGGGTGCGATCTCGATCACACGCGTCTCCAGGGAGCGTTGCACCCGCTCCGGCGGCATCATGTCATCGAGCGCGTCATACAAAGGACGCAGGTACGGGTCCACTTTCGCCTGCATGTCCCCCGGCAAAAACCCGAGACTCTCCCCGGCCTCGACCGCCGGACGAGCGAGCACAATGCGCCGCACGCGCTTGCGCGTGAGCGCGTCGACCGCCATGGCGACGGCGAGATAGGTTTTTCCCGTTCCCGCGGGCCCGATGCCGATCACGATATCGTGGTCGTTGATCAGCTGGAGGTACCGCGCCTGGCCCGGCGTTTTGGGCTGGACGATGCGCCGCACACCCGGCAGGACGATCCGCATTTCCCCAGGGGCGCCAACCCCATCATCGCGGGCGACGCCGGCGCCGCCATCCTCGCTCATGCGGAGCACGTCATCGGCGTTGAGCGTCATCTGCTGCTTCGCCTGATCGATCATCCGTTGCGCCAGCGAGGCGGCACGCTCGACGAGCTCCACCGGGCCGTTCATGGTGAGCGTATCGCCCCGCAGCGAGATCTTCGCCCCCGTGAGGCGCGACAGCTCGATCAGATTGGCGTCATTGACGCCGGCGAGCGTGAGCAGATCCACGCCCTCGGTGGACAGCCGGTGCGTGACCGTGTCGTCGCTCAAACCGCCCCTCCGTCCAGGGTGATGTGCAGCTCCCGCAGGTCTTCGGCCCGCACCGCCACGGGAGCGCCCTCGAACAGTGCAGCGGCCTTCGTCGTTTTCGGAAACGCGATCACGTCACGTAACGACTCCGCTCCGGCGAGCAGCATCGTGATGCGATCGAAGCCGAACGCGATCCCTCCGTGCGGAGGAGCCCCCGCCCGCAACGCCTCGAGCAAAAAGCCGAATCGCGCCTCCGCGGTCCTTTCGTCGAGGCCCAGGAGCTCGAACACTCGGCTCTGCACGCGAGGATCGCCAATGCGAATGCTGCCTCCGCCGAGCTCGGTGCCATTGAGAATCACGTCGTACGCGAGCGAGCGCACGCGCTCGGGATGCTTCTCCAGCAGGTGCTCGTCATCGGGGTGCGGTGCCGTGAACGGATGGTTCACCGACTGCAGCTCTCCGCTCTTCGGATCGCGCACGAACAAGGGGAAGTCCACGACCCACAAGAATGCGTTCGTGTCGGGCGGCACCAGCTGCATACGCGCGGCGACCTCATGCCGCACACGATCGAGCGACGGGCTCGAGATGTGATCGGGCCCGGCAACGGCCAGCAGAAGATCACCATCGCTCACCGCGAGACGCGTGACAGCGTCCTGGGACAGGAACTTTGCCGGGCCGCCCTCGAGCGATCCCCCCTGACCCTTGAGTCGAAGCAATCCTGCCGCGCCGAGTGTCTTCGCGGCGGCTTCGATCTCATCCACCTGCTTGCGAGACAGAGTCGCTCCGCCCGGAATACGTATCCCGCGGACCCGGCCACCCTTGGCGATGGCGTCGCGCGTGATGCTGAATTCCGAACCGCGAAAGGCTTCGGTGAAATCCTCGATCGCGAGGCCGAAGCGCAAGTCGGGCTTATCGGAGCCGAACCGCTCCATGGCGTCCGCATACTTCATCCGAGGAAACGGGAGATCGACCTCCTGGCCACCCTCCCGCCACAGCGCTTGCACGAGCCCCTCGGCGGCGTTCATCACATCCTCCGCCCCCACGAAGGCTGCTTCCACGTCGATCTGCGTGAACTCGGGCTGTCGATCGGCGCGAAGATCCTCATCGCGAAAACAACGCGCGATCTGAAAGTACCGGTCGAATCCCGAGATCATGAGCAGCTGCTTGTACAGCTGCGGGGATTGCGGCAGCGCGTAGAACTCACCCGGATGCACGCGACTCGGCACGAGATAATCACGAGCGCCCTCGGGTGTCGGCTTCGTGAGAATCGGCGTCTCCACTTCGAGGAACCCGAGTGCGTCGAAATAGCGACGGGTCGCCTGCATGAGGCGATGACGCAGGATAATGTTGCGCTGCAGCTCCGGACGACGGAGATCGAGGTGGCGGTGTCGCAGGCGCAGCTCCTCCGCCGGGAGCACCTCGCCCTTCCCCCGCGCGACCGGGATGGATGGTGTCACGGCGGGCCCGACGACACGCAGCGACGCCGCGCGCACCTCGACATCGCCCGTGGGCAGCTCGGGGTTCCGCATGTTTTCGGGACGCGCTACGACCTCCCCCTCGATGAGCACCACCGTCTCGGCGCCGAGCGCAGCGGCCGCGTCGATCATCTGCTGCGGGGCCGAGCGAGGGTCGAAGGAGACCTGCACGAGGCCGGCCCGGTCGCGCAGGTCAACGAAGACGATGCCCCCGAGCGCGCGTCGTCGGTGCACCCACCCGCCCAGGCGCACCCGCGTGCCGGCATGTTCGGCCCTGAGGGATCCGGCGAGATGCGTGCGATGCCGAACGGCATACGGATGGTCCGCCCTCACGGCGCCGCCTCGACGCGTCGCGCTCGTAAGGCGACCAGCACCCCCGCCGAGGCTCCGAGCACGTCGGCGATCCAGTCGGGGATCTCGGGATCGCGCGTGAAGTACCGTTGGTGCCACTCGTCGAATGCCGCGAAAAGGGCGATCGACACCGCGACCATGACGAGCGCTCGCGTCGTCCGCGCGCGAAGCGCACGGGTGACGAGCCAACCCAGTCCTGCGTAGAGCACGAAGTGCACGACCTTGTCCAAATGCGGGATGCCACCTGGCGGGCCGGGCGGCGAGGGAATGGACGTCAACACGAGGATAAGGGCCGCCCACAGCGCGGGCGGCAGCCATCGTCGCGCGCTCACGCGGCCTCCGACCGCCGGATGACGTCGAGGAAGGCCTCGGCCGTGGGGGCGGCCAACAGGTCGGTACGCAGCCGATCCCGGCGAAGCAGGCGCGAGATACGGCTCAGGGCTTTGACGTGAGCGCCGGATGCGCTTTCAGGACCGACCAATAGGAAAAAAAGGTGAACGGGCTGGCCGTCGAGGGCGTCGAAGTCGATGGCGTCCCGCGCGACACCAGCGGCGAGCATGAGCTGCTCGACCTGCGGCGTCTTGCCATGTGGTATCGCCACGCCTCCGCCGATGCCCGTGCTCAGCACCTGCTCCCGCTCGCGCACTGCTGCGAGCATCGATTCCACCGAGTCAGCGTTACGACGTGTCGCCGCGAGCTCGACCAGCTCGCGCAGCACGTCGCTCTTCGTTCGGCTGCCGAGCGGGACCCGGACACGGTCCACGGTGAGCAGCTCAGTCAGCAGCACGGACGCTCCACGAACCCTGGACTGAAAGAAAGTGAATCTACATCCCGCACAGGCGGGCGGGAAGCGTTTTCTTGACGTTGGGGGGGCGCGCGGGTATTGTCGAAGTGCATGCGCCACTTGGTTTTCGCGCTCGCGATCGCGGCGCTCGCCCCTCCGGTCGCGGCCGCGCAGCGCGTGCCCGGACGGGATCTGCTCCAGTTCCCGCTCGCGGCTCTCGACCGCCCGGCGGCGCTCCCGACCGACCTCGCGGACGGGCTGGGCAACCCGGCCACGCTCGTCACGCTCAACGGCGCGAAGCTCCGAGTGGGAGCGGCTGCCCTTCAGACCCCCGAGACCCAAGGGGTTAGCGCGCAGCTACTCACGGCCGCGCACTCCCTGTCGGAGCGCATCGTGGTCGGGCTGTCAGCCGCCCGCTGGGGTGTCGATGACATCGCGTCCACGACGACGAGTCCCGACGCCTCCGACGGCGACGTCAGCTACAGCACGGCCATGCTCTCCATGTCGGCCGCGCGGCGAAACACGCGGAACGTCTCGGTGGGGCTGTCGCTTCGCGCGCGGACCGGCTCGATGGGCGGGGCGCGCCGGACCGCGGTGGCCGTGGATGGTGGCGTGCTCGTGGACAGCCTGTGGCGGGATGCGCGAGTGGGGGTCGCATCGTTTCTCTGGCGACCGGCGCAGACGGGAGATGAGCGCACGACGCTCCATGTGGCCGGCGACTTGCGCGTGTGGGGGACGTCGAGCGTGCGCCAGGCGCGCGCGGGGGTCTCTGCGGATTTCACCGAGCCCGATGAGCGGCTGGAGTTCATCTACGCCTCGGGGCGGCACGGCCCGCTCGCGGTACGACTCGGACTCGCTCGCACCGTCCGGTGGGAAAACGGACCCTGGCGCGCACGGCTGGGGGTGGGGTTTCACTACGACAAGTACGTCGTCGCCGTCGCGCGCGAAGAGGGCGCGGACGGACTTGGCGGCGTTTATCAATTCACGATCAACGCGACCTATCCGTGACCGAGAAGGTCAATCTGCTCGATCTCGTGCCTGACGAGGCTGAGCGACGGCTGCGCGAGTTCGCGGTCGCTCACGGAGAGGCGGCGTATCGCGGCGCGCAGGTCGCGCGCCGGCTTTGGACCAATCCCGCACCGACCTTCGAGAGGATGTCGGAGCTCCCGCGCGCCTTTCGCGAGCTCCTCGCGGACCATTTCTCGCTGCCGCGGCTCGAGGCGGTGGCGCGGCAACGGTCGGCCGACGGGACCGAGAAGTTCCTCTTTCGCCTTCCCGACGGCGAAGCGATCGAAAGCGTGGCGATTCCGGAGGGGAGTCGGACGACGCTGTGTATCTCGTCGCAGGCGGGCTGCGCGCTCCAGTGCGCCTTCTGCGCGACCGGGCGCATGGGATTCGCCCGGAACCTCGCTGTGTGGGAGATCGCCGGGCAGGTGCGCGAGATGCGGCTGCTCGATCCGCCGATCGCGATCACCAACATTGTGTTCATGGGTATGGGCGAACCGATGATGAACTGGAAGGCGGTCGACCCGGTGCTCACCATTCTCAACGCGTCGAACGGCATGGGGATCGGCGCGCGGCACATCACCGTCTCGACGGTCGGCGTCCTTCCCGGTATCGAGGCCCTCGCGGCGCGGCCCGAGCAGTTCCGGCTCGCCATCTCGATTCATGCTCCGTCGGACGCCCTGCGCCGGGAGCTCATGCCGATCAACGTGAAATACCCGCTGGCGGAAGTAATCGAGGCCGCGCGCGCGTTCGACCGCCGCGTGACCTTCGAGTACGTGCTATTGGGCGGGGTCAACGACGCCGTGGAGCATGCGCTCCAGCTCGGCCGGCTCGCGAAAGATTGTGGGGCGTTCGTCAACCTCATCCCGCTGCATCCGGGAGGCGCGCTGGAATTCAAGCCGTCGACGCCGGAGCGCACGGTGGCGTTCGCGCGAGAGCTGCGCCGCGCCGGTGTGGAAGTGGCGATTCGCAAGAGCCGCGGTGTCGACATCGCCGCGGCGTGCGGCCAGCTACGGGTAGAACGGCTCGGCCGGCGGCCGCCACGTCGCCCCGACCAGGACGGTCACATCCAGGTAGCGTGAGCTGTCCGGCGCCTGCTCCACGCGGGCGCCGCCTAACGCGCGCGCGACGAGCGCGGCCCAGTCGGCGTGCCCCGAGCGGTCGAGCACGACCGTGGTGTCCCGCGTCTCTCGAGACGTGCCCACGGTGACGACGTCGAATCCGCGGTCGCGGAGATGCATCGTGGCGCGACGCGCCAGGCCACGCACCCGCGTGGCGTTGAGCACTTCGACGCGGATGCGCACGCCTGGCGGCGCCTCGGCATCGACGCGCTGACGAACCGCCTGCGGCGCGCGAGTCGAGGGGCTGCGTACGGCGAGGACGATTCCCGCCACGACCAACCCCAGTGCGACCACCACTGCCGCACGGCGTATCAGGCGACGTCGTTCCACAGCGAGACCGTCTCGGGATACAGCTGATTCCCTTCCCGCAACGACCACTCCAGTCGCTGTCGCACGACCTGGCGAAAGACGCCGTCGAAGTCGTGTACGAGATGCGACGCCAGAAACGCTCGGTCCGCGCGCGCGAACGATCGCCCCGGCTCCAGAAAGTCGGCCATGTACAGCGCGCGACCTGTTCGGGCCCACGCACCGTTCCCCACCGTGTGCCACCGAATGGCCTCGAGAACCTCGATGCGCGTTTCGCCGTCGCGGACGAGCCGCTGCGCGGCGGCCGGTCCATGCAGAATCTGGGTCGGCAGCGATGGATCGGGCACGAGCGCCCGGAGCTCGGCCTCGGGGGCGTCGCGCAGCGCGTCGTGCCACAAACCAGCATCGTGCCAGGCGCGCGCCTCGTCAGGCGGGACACGCAGCTCTCCCGCCCAGCGATCGAGCAGTGCGGTCACGCGAGCGATGTGGGCACGGCGCTTGTCGTTGACGCGGGCCCACGCCGGGAGCTCAATCGAATCCGCGGCGAACATAGGGCTCGAGCACGGCGTGATTCCGGACGCTGGTGCGGGCGACGTAGTTCCACCCCTTGAGCTCTACGCCACGACCGATTCGCGACTCGACGATGCGCGAGTAGGGACCAATGACGCACTCCGCGCCGATGTCCGTCGCACCCTCGATCACGGTTCCTGGATAGATGACCGTGTCTGCGCCTATCCTGACGTCCGCGTCGATCCAGGTCGTGGCAGGCAGCACGAAGCTCACGCCATTGGCCTCGTGCTCTCGAATGAGGCGATCGCGGATGGCGACCGACGCGTCCGAGAGCGCGTGACGGTCGGTGATGCGGATGAGCTCGTCCTCGGATGTCGGCGCCACACGATGTGCCCCGATCGGCCTGCGAGGGTCGTCGGCGGAGGCGAGCGCGGGCCCTTCGCCGCCGACCAGCAGCGGGGTCAGCTCGTCGTGTCGATCCAGCAGCGCAGCGACCCCGCTCTCGGCCGCACGCAGTGCCCGCGCGATGGTCGACGGTGTCACGAGCGCGGCCGCGCCATCGAGCAGCGCGCGAAGCCCCGGTGGCGTGACGGCGGCCCGCAACGACACGAGCTCGGATCCCGAGTCCACCGGCTGCAGGTCCAGCGGGACGGAGAGCCCGGAGGGCAGCGCAACGGCGGTGCTCGATGAGTGAAGAATGCGAATGTCGTCGGGCGGTGGCGTGACCCGCGACAACGAGTGGAGCACGTGCCAGAGAATCGGCCGGCCGGCCAGCGGATGCAGATACACGCTGACGCGCGACCGAAAGGTCACGCCGTCCTCCAGCGCCGCGACCACCGCGCTCCAGCTCACGGAGATCCCAGGATCACGTTGTCGATGAGGCGGGTGCGGCCGATTCGGGCCGCCAGAGCCACGATCGCGCCCGCTTCTGCATGCACGAGCGGCTCGAGCGTATTCGGGTCGGCGATGGCGACGTAGTCCACGTCCTCGATCCCCGCCGATGCGAGATGTCCGCGCGCGATCTCCTCGAGCTGTGTCGCGCTGCGCACGCCAGAGCGGTGGGCGGTCTCGGCCGCGCGGAGCGCGCCCGAGAGCGCCAGCGCACGCTCGCGCTCGTGTGGATCGAGATAGCTGTTGCGACTCGACATCGCCAATCCATCGGCCTCGCGAACGGTCGGGGACACCACGATCTCGACGGGCATGTCGAGGTCCCGCACCATGGCACGCACGAGGGTCGCCTGCTGGATGTCCTTCTGGCCGAACACCGCGACGTGAGGCTGCACGATGTTGAACAGCTTCGCGACCACGGTGAGGACGCCCTCGAAGTGGCCAGGCCGTGCGGCCCCCTCCCAGCGGCCCGCGAGCGCGCGCGGGCTGACGACGACGCGCGGCGGCTCCGGGTAGATCGCGTGAGCCTCAGGAACAAAGAGCGCGTCCACGCCACGCGCTTCGGCTTTTCCCGCGTCCCCTTCCAGGTCGCGGGGATAGCGGCTCAGGTCCTCGGTTGGTCCGAATTGCAGGGGATTCACGAAGATGCTCATCACCACCACGTCGGCGCGCCGGCGTGCTTCATCGACCAGTCTCAGGTGCCCCTCGTGGAGAAACCCCATCGTTGGAACGAACCCAACGCGTTTGCCAGCGGCGCGCTCGGCGGCCACCAAATCCCGCACCTCGGCGACGCGTGTCAGGCGCCGCATGTCAGAAGCTGTGCTGATCATCCGGATACGTGCCCGCGCGTACTTCGTCGCGGAATGCCCCGACCGCCTTGCGAACGTCCTCGGCCAGGTTTGCATACGGCTTGAGAAACCTCGGACGAAAGCGGTCGTTGAGCCCCAACAGGTCGGGCAGCACGAGGACCTGTCCGTCGCAGCCTACGCCAGCGCCGATGCCAATCGTTGGAATCGTGAGGCTCTCAGTCACTCGACGCGCGACCGCCGCGGGCATGAGCTCGAGAACGAGCGCGAAAGCGCCGGCCTCCTCCACGCGGCGCGCGTCGGCGAGTAAGCGCTCCGCCGCGTCGTCACCCCGTCCCTGCACCCGTGGACCGCCCAGCGCGTGAACCGATTGTGGGGTGAAGCCGAGGTGTGCCATGACGGGTACGCCGATCCCCGTGAGCGTCCCAATGGCGCGTGCGATGCGCTCATCGCCACCTTCGAGCTTTACCGCCTGCGCTCCGGTTTCCTGCATCACCCGACCAGCATTGAGGAGTGCCTGCTCTTCGCTCACCTGATACGTAAGGAAGGGCATGTCGATGACGAGGAGTGCGTTGGTCACCCCTCTCCGCACTGCCCGGCCGTGGTAAATCATGTCGCCGAGCGTCACCGGGAGGGTGGAATCACGGCCCTGCACCACGTGGCCGAGCGAATCGCCGACCAGCACGATGTCGACGTCGGCCTCGTCGACGAGACGACCAAACAGCGCATCGTACGCGGTCACCATGACGATCTTTCGAGCCGTTCGTTTTCGCTCGATGATGTCGCGGATCGTCAGGACCTTTCGCTTGTCGGCGCCGTTGCTCACATGATCTCTCCGAGCTCGGCGAGCTCGCGCCGCCAGAAGTCGCGCGTCTCCAGGCCGGGATGCGGAATGATGAGATGCGGATCGCGCACCTCCTGGTCGCCGAACTTCACAATGTCGAGGTCGAGCGTTCGGGCCCCCCACCGCTCGTCGCGGACGCGTCCTGCCTCGCGCTCGATGCGCTGGAGCGCCGCGAGCAGCGCGCGCGGATCGAGCGCCGTCTCGAGTGCCGCCATCTGATTCAGATAGGAATGCTGCGCCACGCCGCCGAGCGGGTCGGTCTCCTCGATGGAGCTCACCGCGATGAGCCGCGAGTCGGGGAGCGCAGCCAACGCGGCCCGCGCGTGGGCGAGATGCGCGCTGCGGTCGCCGAGATTCGAGCCAAGCGCGATGTAGGCGATGTCGCGCATGAGGAGCTCACGCGCGTGCCGGAGATCGCCGCTCGCCGAGCGACGACGAGCGAGGAGCTGGCGTTGACACGGCGTGAAGCTACGGGCATCGTCGGCGCGTGTCAAACGCGCGCGGCAATGGATAGTCTCACCATGCACTACGTTGCGCGCGAGCTCGGCGAGCGGTGGCGCGGGCGGCGCATCGTCGCGTGTCGCGCGGATCATCTGTCGCGTGTCCTCACCCTGTGGTGCGAGGGAACCCCCGCGGTCTCGTTCGACCTGCGCGCGCTCACCATTCGGGAGGACAAGGGCCAACCCGCGGGGGAGCTGCTCAGGCGCTGGTCGATCGTGGACGTCGCGGCGCCCGTCGACGACCGTCGCCTCACCATTCGGTGCGACCGCCCGGGAAAGTTTCGCGGTTCCGCTTCGAAGCAGGGCGATATCGAGATCAGCTTCGTGCCGAACGCTCGCGGCGCGCGCATCCGGGACACGCGCCACGCGCTGGCCACGATCGGAACGCCGCTGCCGGCGGCCGCGGAGCCGCGCCGCGTGCTCGACGACGAAGCGATTCGCGCGGCGGTGGCCACGCGCGACGAGGGCGCACTCCTGCGCGGTCGATGGATGAGCCCGGCAGTGTGCGCCGCGCTGCTGGCAGATCCGGAGCGCGCGCTCGATCGCTACCGACTCATCGTCTCGCTGCCCACGGCGGCCCCTGTTCGCTGCGGAGAGGTCGTCTTCCCGCTGCCGCTGTGCGACGGGGAGCCCGTCGCATCGCTGATATCACCGCCCGCTGGGGAACCCGTGGAGGCGAGGGAACCAGCAGCGCGGATGTCCCGCGCGATCGCGAGAATGCGCCGGGAGCTCGAACGCGCTCGTGAGGCGCCGCGGTTGCGCGAGGTCGCGGATGCCCTCATGGCGCTCGGCGCGGAGGCGGAGGTACCCGCCACGATCGTGCTTGCGGACGGAATGGAGACGCCGGTGCCCCGGTCCGACGATCCGCGAGAGACACCGATTGTGCTGGCCGAGCGCCTCTACAAGGAAGTGCGGGCGATGGAGCGCGCGCTCGAACGGCTGCCGGCGCGCATCGCGGCGCTCGAGGACGAGCCGGAAGCGCCGGCCGATGCGACGCGACCGCGCGCGACCCGGACGCGATCGCCGGCGGCGCCCACGCGACTGCCCTACAAATCGTATCGGACGTCAGGCGGAATCGAAGTGCTCGTCGGACGAGGCGCTCGTGCCAATGACGAGCTGACGTACGACATCGCGAAGCCGGACGATGTGTGGCTGCATGCGCGGGACGTGACCGGGGCCCACGTCGTCATGCGGTGGTCGCAGGAGGGAGCACCGCCAGCGCGCGACCTCCACGAGGCCGCGGCCCTCGCCGCGTGGTACAGTCGTGCGCGCGGCAGTGTGGTGGTTCCGGTCGACTGGACGCGCCGGCGCCACGTACGTCGCGCGCGTGGCGGCCCGCCCGGCCGCGCACTCGTGGAGCGGGCACAGACGGTCATGGCGAGGCCGAGTCCCGAGCTCGAGCGGAAGCTACGAGGAACGAGGACCGAGGAACGAGGCAATGGCTGAGTCGACTCCTGCACGCAGGAGCCTCCCCGCCGCTTCCTCGTTCCTCGGCCCCTGTTCGTCCTAGCCCACGCTCGTAATGCGCCTCGTCAGCTCATCCAGATAAGCGGCCACGCTGCGCAGCTCGTCGGTGGCCCCCTCCAGCTCGCGAAGCGCGCGCGCCTGGTCCTTGGCCGTCTCGGTCACGTTCTCGGCACCCTGACGCGTCTTCCGGGAGATCTCGGCGATGCGCACCACTCGCTCGCGGAGCCGTCCGAACTCGGCTTCCTGGTCGCGTGACGTATTCTCGATCGCCTGCGCCCGGCCGAACGTCGTCGCCGTCGCCTGGACGATGCGGTCGAGTGCCTGCAGCGCGGCCTCCGAAAGGCCTTCGACGTCGCTCATCATCGTCGAGCCGCGATCCATCTGCTGTGCGACGCGGCGCATCTGCTCCTCGAACCCGACGACGATGTCCCCCGCTTCGTCTGACGCGCGCGCGCTCTGCTCGGCGAGCTTGCGCACTTCATCAGCGACGACGGCGAACCCCTTCCCCTGCTCGCCCGCGCGGGCCGCTTCGATCGCGGCATTGAGCGCGAGCAGATTCGTCTGGTCGGCGAGCTCGCGGATGACGCCGATGAACTCCGTGATTCGACGCGTCGTCTTGGCGAGCACGTCGATCTGCTCCCCGCTCTCGCCGACGAACCGCTTGGCGCCAACGAGCCGGTCGATGGCCGTCGCAATCGTGTCGCGGTGCTCGCTGGCGATCGACGTCGCCTCCCGGCTCGCGCCGGCCGCATCCCGGCCGTCGCGGACGACGTTTTCCGTCGCCGTGTGCAGCGCCTCGGTCGCGTTGATGCTGCGGTCCACCTGATCGCTCTGTTCGAGAATGCCGCGCGTGATATCCGAGATCGTCCGGGCGACGGCCTCGCCACCCGCACGGAGCGCGCGCGCGGACTCGTTGAGCGTGCCCAGCTGGCTCGAGACGCGCGTCATCGCCTCGATGAGCGGTTGCCGCAGGTCATCGATGTGCAGGGTGGTCGCGAGCTGGCTCCCGAAGCGCTCGATGAGCGCGATTTCCTTCGCGCTGTAGGATGCCTCCTTGTGGTGCTCCATCTCGAGCAACCCGACGTTGCGATCTCCGAATCGCAGTGGAATCACGACGATGCTGCGTGACTTGGGCGTCGGATTCTCGATGCGCGCATCCTTGAGCGCGTTCGTCACCACCACCGGCTGCCCGCTCTCCAGGGCGAGCCGGCGCAGTTTGGCGTTGTCGCCGGCGGGGTCGCGCGGTACAGCGAGCAACCCCTCGCCACTTCGGTACACGAGCTTCAGACCGGTCGGCTGAAGGCGGGAGATGCGGAACTCCTGCCAGTCGACGAGCCGATGCGCGAGACGCTCGATCCGTCCGAACGATTCGGCAAGCGAGGCATCCGACGTCACCACCTGCTCCATCGCCCGAACCTGGTTGAGCTCTTCGGCGGCGATCGCGTCCTGAAGAATTCGCTTCAGGAGCAGCCCGGTCATCGCGAGCACGACCGCCACGACCGCCGAACCGGCGAATCCGACGCTCGTCGCGGTGAGGACGATGATCGAGGCCGCACCCACCGTAACGATGAATGCGATCACCTCGTAGCGCATGATCAGCGACTTCTCCTCGGGCAGCAGCTTGTCGCGGTACAACAGCGTGAAGTACTGGAGCGCGCGGCTGAAGAAGAAGTACGCGAACACGAACACCACCGTCGCCGGCAGCGCATCGATCGAGAGCAGTCGGCTGCTGGTGAGCCCGGCGCTTTCGATCATCGCCGCGTAGAAGCCGTACGCCGCGATGAGCGCGAGGGCTTCGCGCCCCGCGTTGATCCACGCCACCGTCGCCGGCTTGACGAGCAGGAGCCAGTCCGTGAAGAACACCCCGACGATGAGCACAATGGCGGTCGCTGGAGCGCCCATGAGGAGCGCGCCGCTGATCGCCACGACTCCGAGCTGATGCAGCGACGAATACTTCGTCAGCGAGATCTGGTGGTAGCGCAGCGCGACGATGACGATGATCGCCATGCCGATGCCGCCCAGGTGCGTCGCCCACCGCGCGTCGTAGACGAGCGAGAGGAACGAGATCGCCAGCCCGACGATCCGGAGCGACCAGGCGTAGACGTTGAGAACGCGGCTCACGGCAGTTGGTCCAGGGAAGTGCGCATCGCGCGCACCAGAGAGAGAGCAGCATCGATGTCGCGATCGGCGGCGCGCACGACGGCGCTCCCGACGACGACGCCATCCGCCAGGCGGCCCACGGCCGCCGCCTGATCGGGGCGCGAAATGCCGAATCCGACACAAATGGGAAGCGAGGTCGCGTCCCGCAGCGCCGACACCGTGGCGGGAAGATCGGCGGCCACGTCGGCACGCTCACCGGTGACGCCGAGGCGGCTGATGAGATAGACGAACCCGCGACCATGCCTGGCGATTTCTGCCATCCGTTCGCGCGGCGTCGTCGGCGCGACGAGCCGCACGAACGCCAGCGGGCCGCCCCCAAGCCAGGCTTCGAGCTCGGGATCGGCTCCCACTGGCAGATCGGTCACCAGCACGCCGTGCACGCCGGATTCCGCGGCGCGATCGAGCAAGGTGTGGCGGCTCGACAGCAGCGGATTGAGATAGCTGAACAGCACCACCGGCGCGCGCACTCGGGCGCGCGCGACGAGATCGAGCGTGCGGTCGAGCGTCATACCCTGCTCGAGGGCCCGCTGCGAGCTGGCCTGAATGACGGCGCCGTCGGCCATTGGATCGGAGAATGGGACGCCGACCTCGATGACGTCGGCACCCGCATCATCCAGCCCGCGCAACAGCTCGAGGGACCGGTCGAGGGTCGGATGACCCGCCGTGACGTAGACCACGAGCGCGCGCCGACCCGCGGCGTGCAGGTCGGCGAAGCGGCGGTCGAGCACGTCAGGCGAAGTAGTCGCTGACGCGGATGCCATAGCGGTCTGGATCGGCGAGCTTGATGATGGTGCGGAGGAAGCGGCCAGTGCCATCCTGCTGATGCAGGTCCACGAGCGTGCCGGGGTGAAGCAGGTTTCCACGCTCGTCGCTGATGACGCGCACGATCGGGCGCGAAATCGCTTCCGGGACCGGATTGACTGCGTGCACGACGGCGAGCTCGAAGGTGTCGAGCACGACGAGCGTGCCGACCGGGTAGTGACCGACGAGGCTGACGAACGCTTTCACGATCACCGGGTCCATCCCGCGGCGCGGATTGTTCCGCATCTCGGCGAGGACGGCGACCGGCGTCAGCGGCTCCGTCTGGTAGACGCGACGCGACGTCGCCGCGTCGAAGCCGTCGGCGACCGCGACGATCTTGCTGTAGATCGACATCTGCCGCTCGCGGAGGTGCTTCGGATACCCGGTGAGATCGGTCTTCATGTGGTGCTCATGCGCCACGACCATGGCCCGGTACGGAAGCTCCGCTTGCCCGCGCATCTGAAAGAGCGCGAGCACGCCGAGCCACGGGTGCGCCGACATCATGCGCCACTCCTCGTCGTTCAAGCCGTCGGGCTTGTTGAGGATCTCGAGGGGGACGCGCGACTTTCCGATGTCGTGCAACAGGGCCGCGACGCCGAGATCGTACAGCTGAAGCTTCGTGAGCCCGATCTTCCGCCCGAGGGCCACCGAGAAGATGCAGACGTTGACGCTGTGCGTGAACGTGTACTCGTCGTAGTCGCGCAGCGTCGTCAGACCGAGGAGCGAGCTTTCCTCGTTGAGGATCTGGTCGACGATGGACTGCACGGCGCGCTTGATCTTCTTGATGTTGGGACTGCGCCCCATGCGCACCGAATTGATGACTTCCTTCGTCACGGTGACGGACTGGGCATAGGTACGCTTCGCCGCTTCCTTCGCCTTTTCGCGGAAGTCGTCATCGTCCGTGTCGGTGGGGCCGGACAACGCGAACGAGCGAATCCCCGCCGCCTCCAGACGCCCGGTCACGTGGGCAAACCGTGCCGGCACCTCGACGGTCGTCGCGCTGGGCAGAATCGTCAGAAGCGACGTCCACTCCCGCGGTCCTGCACCCTCCTCCACTCGGCAGACGCCGACGCCGGCATCGCGGAACATCATGAGGATGCGGCTGAAGCTCGCGTAGTTGTCGAGATCCAACCGAAGCCGCGTCGCGTTAATGAAGATGAACTCCCCCGAGACGCGCAGCTCGAGCTCGCGCTCGTGCTTGAGCAGGTCACCCGCGAGGTTGGTCAGCTCCTGCAGCGCGTTCTGCACGGCCGCGTTCTCGAGCGGGTAGAGCTTGAGCGCACGCGAGGCGCTGTACAGCGAGATGATGAAGTCCCGCCCACGCCGGCGAATGTAGGAGTCGCCGCCGCGCTCGTAGTCCGCCGAGGCCTGCGCCGACGGAACGCTGGACGGAGTCCTTCGCATCACGCGGCTCACGCCGCACCTCCGCGAACCGCGCGGTTCACCGCGTTCCGCACCAGGACGTCCTTGTCTCCCTGCGCGCGCTGAAGGGCATCGGCCGCGTCGCGCGACCCGATCTTTCCGAGGGCCATGGCGGCGCATGCACGAAGCTCGGAGTCCTCGCGCTTGCCGAGGAATCCCTTGCCGTTGAGCAGCCCATCGAGAAAGGCGACGCCGGCCTGCGCGGCGAGCGACCCGTACGCCTCGAAAAAGGCCATCTTCTCGGTGAGATCGGCGTCGCGCAGCGACCGACCCTTCACGGCCGCCTCCACCTTCGGCAACGCACCCCGCTGACCGCGAGCACCGAGCACGCGCACCGCCGCGACGCGTACGTCGCGGTCGTGGTCATCGACGGCGCGCTCGAGCTGCTGGAGCGCGCCCGCCGAATTGATCTCGGCCAGCGCCTGCACCGCGGTGAGCCGCAACTTGGCGGCTTCGTGCGTGAGCAGCTTGCCAAGCGGCGCGACCGCCGCGCCGGTCTTGAGTCCGCCCGCACGACGCGCAGACTCCAGCGCGATCTCGACGTCCGCCGAGCCGATGAGCTTGACCAGTTCCGCCGTATTGGCGGCCGCGAGCCGCGCCGCCGCGATCTCGATCGCGGCCTTCACCTCGGCGTGCTGCAGGCGGCCCAGCCACGTAAACAGCGTGCCGAGCGACGTGGGACGCAGCTGCTCGAAGAGCTCGTTGAGCTCGTTCTGGTTAGGCACCGTCGCCGATTCGTCCATCGCCTGAAGCAGGTTCGACAAGGGGCCGGCGGCGCTCAGTCGATCGGGAAGGCCGACGAGCTTTGTCTTGTGCACGCCATCGAGCTCGCGCCCACGCGCCGCCAGCTCCTGCGATTCGCGAAGCACGTACGCAACGGTCGAGAAATGTCCGGCCGACAGCAGGTGCATCAGGAAGTTTTCGAGGATGTCCGAGATCTCGTCGCGAACCGGTTTGCTCGCCTGGAGCTCGAAGATGTCGAGAAGAATGGCGAGCACGTTCCGACGGACGTCGCTCGCGTATTCCTTGTGCACCTCCGTCCGGAGGTAGTCGATCTCGTTTTCGTCGAGGAAGTGGACGGTGGCGTCGAGGTCCTCGAGGCGCACGATCCCTGGGCGCGCTTCCGGCTCCGCCTCCATCTGCTGCGGCGGGGGCAACGGCTCCGGCCGCTCCGCGGGCACGCTCGCCTCGATGGGGTTGTTGTTCTCGAGCGTGAGATCGATGAAGCGGTAGCGGAGGAGTGTGAAATCCTTTTCCCAGATCAGGGTCAGGAGATCATCCTCTTCCGGCGACGCCTTTTTCACGCGCTTGAGAATGTCGAGAAGCCCAACGACCTCCTGCTCCTCGAAGCCCTTCATAAGACGTATCTCGCGAATTCCGTCCTTGAAGAACACCCACGGCAGGCTTTCCGATTTGTTGCCCTCGTGCATCACCGACCGCCCCTCCCACCGGAAGTCGGCCTCGGTGATGGAGAGGACGATCTCGTCCGCGTGCGACCACACCGGAAGAAACGCACGCTTGAGGTTCTCGAGGGCGCGCTGGTAGACGGGATTGTTCGGCAGGTACAGCTGGTGCGCGCGAATCCCTTTGACGAGGACCTTGAGCATCTCCTCGACGAGCGCCGGCGAAAATGGAGGCTCGGCGAGCTCGTGGGTCGCGGGGACCGGCTGCGACTGCGTGCTCACACGTCCGCTCCGCTGGCAGCGCTCACGTGCGCTACATCCTTGTCGCCGCGGCCGCTGACGCAGAGCAGCACCTGGGCCTCAGCCTTCCAGCGCCCGCGCTGGGAATCGATCCACGCCACGGCATGTGCGGTCTCGAGGGCGGGAATGATTCCCTCGAGGCGAGCCAGCAGCTCGAACCCGGCCACGGCATCGCGATCCGAGATGGCGACGTAGCGAGCGCGCCCCGTGTCCTTGAGGTGCGCGTGCTCGGGACCGACGCCCGGATAATCGAGCCCCGCCGAAATCGAGTGCGCGGGATGGACCTGGCCGTGCGAGTCCTGGAGAAGATAGCTCAGCGATCCATGCAGAACGCCGGGCCGGCCGCGCGACAGCGATGCGGCGTGGTGCTCCGTCTCGAGTCCTTCGCCGGCCGCTTCCACGCCCACGAGCTCGACCTCGGCATCGGGAACGAACGCGTGGAAGATCCCCATCGCGTTGGATCCGCCGCCCACGCAGGCGACGATCGTCGAGGGAAGCCGTCCGGTTTCACTCAACATCTGCTCGCGCGCCTCGTGTCCGATCACGGCCTGAAAATCCCGCACGAGCCGGGGATAGGGCGCCGGCCCCACCACCGATCCGATGATGTAGTGACTGTCGTTGACTGAGGCGACCCAATCGCGAATGGCTTCACTCGTAGCATCCTTCAGCGTTCGCGTCCCCGAGGTGACGGGAATCACCTGCGCTCCCATGAGACGCATGCGGTAGACGTTGAGCGCCTGCCGCCGCATGTCTTCCTCGCCCATGTACACCACGCACTGCATCCCGAATCGCGCGCACACGGTCGCCGTTGCCACCCCATGCTGCCCCGCGCCGGTCTCCGCGATGATTCGGCGCTTCCCCATTCGCCGCGCCAACAATGCCTGTCCAAGGACATTGTTGATCTTGTGCGCGCCAGTGTGATTCAGGTCTTCCCGCTTGAGCCAGACGACGGCACCGACCCGCTCCGAGAAGCGAGGGGCGCTGCTCAACGGAGAAGGACGACCCACATACTTATTAAGCAAACTCTCCAATTCGGTCCGAAACGCGGGGTCACCTCGCGCGGATTCGTAGGCCCGCTCGAGCTCATCGAGCGCGGGGATGAGCGTCTCGGGAACGTAGCGTCCGCCGAACGCGCCGAACCGGTCGGGTGCTCCTGTGCGCGCCGTCACGACGCGCTCCCGACCGCCGCCACGAAGGCTCGCATGAGATCGTGGTCCTTCACGCCCGGGCCCGCCTCGACGCCTGACGAGACGTCGACGATGGCTGGTCGCACCGCCGCGATCGCGCCCGGCACGAGCGCCGGAGTGAGGCCACCGGCGAGCACGACGCGCATTCCATCGCGCCGATGTCGATCGAGCAGATCGGTGAGCAGCCCCCAATCGAACACGCGGCCGGTGCCTCCGAGAACGCCATCGACACGGGTGTCGAAAAGCACTGCGTCGGCACTTGAGATAAGAGAGTTCAAATCGCTTTCCGGTAGCATGTTAGGTATCCGGATCGCAACCCACGTCTCAAGTCCCGTGGCCGCCTTCACCGCCGAGACCTTTTGCGGGGTCGGGGCGCCGTGGAGCTGGACTACATCGAGATGCGCCGCCCCCGCCGTGCGCGCGATGTCGGTCACCGCCTGGTCGCCGAACACGCCAACGCGGCCAGCGCGACGAGCACCTTCGAAGACCCGCCGCGCGTGTTCCGCCGTGACTCGCCGCGGACTCTCGGCGAATACCGCTCCCACGTAGGATGCACCCAGTTCCGCGGCAAGCTCGACGTCAGCGAGCCGCGTGAGGCCGCAGAACTTGATTTCGGTCATCGGCCCCGGCGCCGAACGCCGATGAGCGTACGGACCGCCGATTCCGCGTTGCCCGACGATGAGAGCGAGGAGCCGATGAGAACGGCATCGGCCCCGGCCTGCGCAGCACGTTCGACGTCCGCGACCGACTGCATTCCGCTCTCCGCGATCGCGACGATTCCGTGCGGCACGTGCGGCAGCAGACGATCGACCGCCCGCGCATCGACCTCGAGTGTCTCGAGGTTCCGCGAATTGACGCCGACGACGCGGGGCTGCGCCCGGAGTGCCGCGTCGAGCTCCTCCCGGGAGCGCACCTCGATGAGCGGCTCGACCTCCCAGTCGCGGGCAGCCTGTGCGAGCGCGAGGAGGTCCGCCTCGGGGAGCGCGCGCGCGATCAGGAGCACCGCGGACGCGCCCCACGCTCGCGCCTCGATGATCTGCATCTCGTCGATGATGAAGTCCTTTCGGAGGAGCGGGACTTCGACGGCGGCGCGCACGTGCACCAAGTCTTCCTCACTTCCCGCGAAGTGGGATGGCTCGGTGAGCACGGAGATCGCGGCTGCCCCACCCCGCTCGTATTCGCGCGCGCGTGTCGCCGGATCGAGCTCCGCATTGATCTCCCCACGCGATGGTGATCGGCGTTTCACCTCCGCGATCACCTTCACCCGTTCTCCGCGTAATGCGGCGACGAAGTCGGGCGGCCGATCGGCCGTTCGAGCCCTTTTTTCGAGATCCGGCCGGCGGGCGCGTGCCGTCGCGACCCGTCTGCTCGTCTCGTGTATGATCCGGCCGAGCACACCGGTCGGCGGAGTCCATTTGGCAGGAAATGCTTGCACTTCGGCGACTGTTCGGCTAATGTCTATTCGGGCTCTTTTCGGTCAGTCTGGCCGGATGCCCGCTACTCTCGTGAACCAGGGGCACGCCATGCCGCTTACCAAGCGTCAGCGCGAGATTCTCGATTTTCTCACCAGCTACTCGGAGCAGAACGGCTACGCGCCGAGCTTCGAGGAGATCGCGCGGCAATTCAACTATAACTCGCTGGCGACGGTGCATGAGCACCTCACCAACCTCGAGCGCAAGGGATACATCAAGCGCGCGTACAACGAGAGTCGCGCGATCGAGATTCTCCCGTCGGAGGTGAATCCGCGCGCGGTCGAGCTTCCCCTGCTGGGAAGCGTCGCGGCCGGTATGCCCATCGAGGCAGTCGCAACGAACGAGAGCATCTCGGTCCCCGAGGATTTCGTTCGGCGTAGCGAGAATCATTACTGTCTCCGCGTTCGCGGAAACTCCATGATCGACGAGCAGATTCGCGACGGAGACTTCGTCGTCGTGGCGAGCCGCAATCGCGCCGACAATGGCGAGATGGTGATCGCGCTCGTCAACAACGCCGCGGCCACGGTGAAGAAGTTCTATCGCGAGCGCGATGGTCGCATCCGGCTTCAGCCGGCCAACGAGACGATGTCACCGATCTACGTGCACGAGAACGAGGTGACGATTCAGGGAATCGTCGTTGGAGTGATGCGGAAGTACTAAGAAGCAGGAGTCAGGAGCTGGGAGTCAGGGATGAGGGGCGAGGATTCTATTCCTCGCCCCTATTTCTTTTGCCGGGCAGTGAACAAGACCACCGAGCCTCATTTCTTCGGGCTCGCCGCCCGGAGTCGCTCGAGCGCCTGAAGCCCTGCGCCGCTGCTCAAGGAGTCTTCGGCTCGATCGACGGAGCGAGCGAAGTCGTCGTGGTCGCCGCTCACGTGTATCGCCGCCGCGGCATTCAGCACAACTGCCGCCCGAGCCCCGCCGGTGATTCCTCCGGCGAGAATGCCCTCGATGATGCTTGCGTTGACCTTCGGCTCATCGCCACCGAGCTCGCGCGCGTCGCGCGCCGAGAGGCCGAACGGTGCAGGATCGATCGTCCACTCCCGAACCTGCCCGTTGCGCACTTCGAGCACGCGGGTCGTACCGAGCGGCGACACCTCGTCCATCCCCGGCTCGCCGTGCACGACCATCGCCCGCCGGCTCCCCAACTCGGCTAACGCACCAGCCAGCAGCGGCAAACGATGCTCGTCGGCGACGCCCACGACCTGGCGTCCTGCCCCCGCCGGATTGGCCAGCGGACCGAGAACGTTCATGACCGTGTGAATCGCGAGCTCCCGCCGCACCGGTCCTACGTGCCGCATGGCGGGATGCATGAGGGGCGCGAACATGAAGACGATTCCCGCCTGACGCAGCGTCGCAACCATCTCGTCGACCGTACAATCGATACGGACGCCCAGTGCCTCGAGGACGTCGGCGCTCCCGCACTGCGATGTAAACGACCGGTTGCCATGCTTCGCGATCCGCACGCCCGCGCCAGCCGCGACCAGTGCGGCGGCCGTCGATATGTTGAACGTGGTCACGGCGCCGCCGCCCGTGCCGCAGGTGTCGACGAGCATCTCGGGGCCGTCGCTGGGAAGGCGCACCATGGCATCGCGCAACGCGCGTGCGCCGCCCGCGACTTCGTGGATCGTTTCTCCCTTCACGCGCAAGGCAACGAGAATGGCGGCGACCTGCGCCGGACTCGCCTCACCGCGCATGATCGCTCCGAACGCCTCCGCCGTATCCTCGGCGCTTAACGAGTGGCCACCGGCGAGCTGACGGATCGCGCGCGCGAGCGGCTCAATGGGTGCCAATGGTCTCCAGGAGGCGCTCGGGGAGCGCGGCGTTCGTGGCCACGAGGGCAATCACCAGCGCGAGAAGCCGCACGCGCTCGACATCCTCTTCGAGAAACAGTCCCTGGCGCGCGCGATTCGTGAGGTTCACGACACCCACGAGCTCATCGCGGTAGACGAGCGGAAAGCTGATGAACGACCCGGTGGTGAAATATTGATCGCGAAGCAGCGGGTGCTTCGTCGCATCGGTGACGTCCTGGACGAGAATCGGCTCACGAGACGCGGCGACCCGCCCCGCGACCCCCTGTCCGATGGGAATGCGGCGGCCGTCGAGAATCCCCGGCTGCAGCCCTCGTGAGGCGGCGAGAAAGAGATGGTCGCCGTCGGGGGCGCGCAGCATGAGCGACACGCGCTGCGCCTGCATGTCGTCGCCCACGAGTGACAGGAGCTCGTCGACGAGCTGGCGTGGATCGGTGGTACTGGCGTCGAGACCGAGCACGCGCTCGATGAGGTAGAGCGTGCGTGTCTTCTCGCGAACGGCTTCGGCGCGGCGATGCAGCTCGATGTGCGCCTGCTCGAGCTGGCCGACCGCCGCGCCAACCTGCTGCTCGACGGCCTGCGCGCGCCGCGTGGCCCGCCGCGCCTCCTCCTTGGCACGCGCCGCCTCGGCTTCCAGGGCGACGAGACGATCGGCGGCAACGCCGCCCTCGCCCCGCGCCGCGGCGCCGCGCACCTGGGCGAGCTCCTGGTCGAGCTCGGAGAGCCGCTTCACGTACTCGCCGTGGACACGTTGCGTGACGTCCTCGAGGGTGCGCACGGCTTCCTGCCGGGCTTCACGCTCGGAGAAGCGCGCGAACGCGAGCTCGAACAGCGCGACGTACGGTCCAAAGCGCTCGACCACGCGCGTTCCGAAGATGCGTCTCGGCTCGTAAAGGGCGATCACGGCCTCGAGATGGCCGTCGAGCGGGACGCCCCGCAGTGAAAGCAGGCCATCATCGCTCGTGGGTCGCATGCCGAGGAGGCGCGCCAGCTCTTCGGACCGCTCGCCGAGGTCGACGAACTGGCCCCCGCCGCTCACGATGGCGCGAACCTTCGCCGGAATGTGGTCGAGCTTCGTATCGGCGCGCGCGCGTTCGACCTCGCCGCGCTCGTTCATGGTGGTCCGCTCGCGCAGCATTTCCCGCCGCGCGTCGTACCGATACAGCGCCAGCGACGTGAAGCGATCCACCTCCGCGAGGGCCTCCGCCAGCGCCACGAACGCGGTGTCGAGGTCCGCGGAGGCGCCGAGAGCATGCGCGAGCGAAGCGAGCGTGCGGGGCGGCATTTTCGGGGCGGGAAACGGCGCGTAGACGGCTGCGCGGGAGTGCCAATGTACCGGCGTACGTACAGGACTGTCAATCGGTTGGACGATTGTCCATTTGGTTGCGGCACATGGTCGCACGTCGTAACTTTCCCTCGTGACGCGTGCGCGCACCATGCAGCTCGTGCTGCATTATGACGGCGCCGAATTCGCCGGCTGGCAACGGCAACCGGCGCAGCGCACGGTGCAAGGCGTCCTCGAGGAGGCGCTGGCGCAGTTGTGCGGTTCGCCGGTGGCGGCGCTGGGGGCTGGGCGCACGGATGCCGGCGTGCATGCGCGAGGGCAGGCGGTCGGCGTCCGCGTGCCGACCAAGTGGGAGGGAGTACCACTGCGGCGCGCGCTGAACGCGGTACTGCCCCGCGATGTGTGGGTGGCAGCGGCGCACGACATGCGATCGGAGTTTCATGCTCGCTACGATGCGACGGCGCGACGTTACAGCTATTACGTGGGTACCGATGAGCTCGCGTACTCGCCCTTTCGCCGCCGATGGGAGTGGCCCGTGCACCACGCGCTCGATCGCGCGCGCCTCGATGCGGGGGCGGCCGCGATCCTCGGCGAGCATCGCTTTCTCGCGTTCGCGGTTCGCGGCACGGCTCCAGCGACTGACGAGCACCGATGCACGATTCATCATGCGGAATGGCGCGACCGCCCGGGCGGCCTCGTGTTCGAAATCGAGGCCAATCGCTTCCTGCATCACATGGTCCGATTTCTCGTGGGCACCATGATCGAGGTCGCCGCGGGCCATCGGCCGGCTGACACGATGTCGGTGCTGCTGGCCGCGGCGGACAACCAGGAGACGTCGGCACCCGCGCCAGCGAATGCGCTCTTTCTCGACGCCGTGCACTATCCTCGAGACCTCTACCTGACGGCCGAATGAAGATCTTCCTCGACACCGCTTCGCTGCCGGAGATCGTCTGGGCCGCCGGCGCGGGACTCATCGATGGAGTGACGACGAATCCGTCGCTGCTCGCACAGGAAGACTCGGAGACCGACCCACGAGATCACTTGACCGAAATTGCGCGGTCGGTGAGCGGGCCCGTCGGCGCCGAAGTAGTCGCCGTCGACGCCGAGGGGATGTACCGCGAGGGTCGCGACCTCGCGAAGGTCGCCGACAGCATCATCGTGATGGTGCCGATGCTCGAGGATGGCATCGTCGCCACGCGCCGGCTCACCTCGGAGGGCATCCGCGTCTGCACGACGCTCGTCTTCACACCCGCGCAGGCGCTTCTTGCCGCGAAGTCCGGCGCGCGATACGTCAGTCCTTTCGTCGGCCGTCTCGAGGACATCGGGCAGGATGGCGTGTCGGTCGTCGCGCAGACGCGCGAGATCTTCATGCACTACGGGCTCGAGTGCGAGCTGCTCGCCGCGTCCGTTCGCACTCCGTTGCATTTCATCGGGTGTGCGCGCGCCGGCGCCGACGCGGCCGCGGTCCCGCCCGCGGTGCTCCGCAACATGCTCATCCACCCGCTCACCGATCGTGGCGTCGATCAATTCCTGCACGACTGGAGCAAGCGGATTGCTCGAAGCCGCGCGGGGGTGTGAGGTGCGGCTGAGCGTGCCGCTCGTCGTCGCCGCACTCGTGCTCCAGGGCTGTCGCGCACGCGAGGAGGAACCCAGCAGCACCCTGGTTCGTGAGGCCCGAGCGGCGCAGGCCCGCGCGCCGATCGCCGAATCGCGTCGCACCGCGATCACCGAGGCGGTCGCTCAGGTAGCGCCGGCCGTCGTGACCGTGCAGACGGAAACGGTGGAGCGCGGACGCGTCGATCCCTTCGATGCGTTTTTCGGGAACCGCAGTGGCACGCGCGTGCTCCCCGGGCTCGGGTCCGGCTTCATCACTCGCGCGGACGGCGTCGTCATCACCAATGCCCACGTCGTCGTGGGCGCCACGCGGATCTCGGTCGCGCTCCCCGACGGGACGACCTTCCCCGCCCGGCTGCTCGGTGCCGACACCCTCAACGATCTCGCGGTTCTGAAGATCGAGGGGCGCAATCTTCCCGTCGTGAAGCTCGGTAATTCCAGCGATCTCGTTGTCGGCGAATGGGCGATTGCGATCGGCAATCCGTTCGGGTTCGTGCTCGGGAACAGCGAACCCAGCGTCACCGCGGGCGTCATCAGCGCTACCGGCCGCAATCTCGCGGTCCGCGCTGAAGGTCCGGGCATCTACGTCGACATGATTCAGACGGATGCGTCGATCAATCCCGGGAACTCTGGTGGACCGCTCGTGAACGCGGTGGGTGAAGTGATCGGCGTCAATTCGTCGATCTATTCGCCGAGTGGGGGATCGGTCGGTCTCGGCTTCGCGATTCCGATCAATCGAGTCAAACGCGTCACGGAGGATCTGCTCGCGCACGGTACCATTCGGCGACCGTGGGTCGGTTTGAAGGTCGAGGAACCGCCTCCGGGTCGTGCTCGAACTATCGGGGCGGAAGTGAGCTCGGTGGTGCCAGGCTCACCCGCGGCGCAGGCGGGGCTCCGGGCCGGCGACATCCTGCTCCGTTCCCGTGAGCGCGCGATCCAGAACGCATACGACTGGGATGCCGAGCTCCTCGAGCTACGCGTGGGAGAGCGTGTTCCCGTCGTCGTCAGGCGCGGTGGACGCGAGTTTCCGGTCGAGCTGGTCGTCGCGGACCAACCCGAGGCGAGCGCCCCCAAGGTCGCGGTGCTCCGCGAGCTGGAGCTGATCACCCTCACGCCGCAGATTCGCGCCGAGCGAAGCATCCGGAGCCAGCGGGGCGCGCTCATCTACCGCGTGAGCGATCGCGTGGCGGCGGACCTCGGCATTCAGGCGGGCGATGTGATCGTGCAGATCAATCGGACCCCCATCGAAAGCGCGGACGAGGCGGCACGCGCGATCGACGCCTACGCCGGCAGGGGGCTCATCCGGATGTTCTACGAGCGCGGCGGGCGGCCCTATTTCACCGACTTCATCATCCGATGAGCCCCCACAGCCGATACGTATCGCCCCTCGGCGAGCGATACGCGTCAGCGGCGATGCTGGAGCTGTGGTCGCCGCAAATCCGCTATGGGCTGTGGCGCCGGCTCTGGGTCACGCTGGCGGAGAAGCAGCGCGAGCTCGGCGTTCCCATTCCGGACGATGCGATCGCCCAGATGCGCGCGCACGTCGATGACATCGACTTCGACAAGGTCGCCGCGTATGAGCGGCGCTTCCGCCACGATGTGATGGCGCACGTACACGCCTTCGCCGACGCCGCGCCGGCCGCACGTCCGTTCATTCACCTCGGGGCGACGAGCGCTTTCGTCACCGACAACGCCGATCTGATCATCCTGCGCCGCGGGCTGGAGCTCCTCCGCGCCAAGATCGTCGACGTCATCCGAGCACTCGCGACGTTCGCGCGCGCCTGGCGCGACGAGCCGACATTGGCCTACACGCATCTGCAGCCGGCACAGCTCACGACCGTCGGCAAACGGGCGTCCCTCTGGATGCAGGATCTGGTGCTCGACCTCGCCGATATCGAGTACCGTGTGCAGTCGCTCCCGTTGCGCGGCGTGAAGGGAACCACGGGAACGCAGGCGAGCTTTCTCGAGCTGTTCGACGGCGATCATGCGCGCGTCCGCCGGCTCGAGGAGCTCGTCGTCGCGGCAATGGGATTCGAGCGCGCGCTGCCGGTCACCGGTCAGACGTACACCCGCAAGATCGACGCGCAGATTCTCGGCGTCGTCGCGGGGATTGCGGCGAGCGCGGCGAAGTTCGCCTCCGACGTGCGAATGCTCCAATCGTTCGGAGAGATCGAGGAGCCGTTCGAGGCCGAGCAGGTGGGATCCTCGGCGATGGCGTACAAGCGGAACCCGATGCGGTCGGAGCGGATCTCGGGGCTGGCGCGGTTCGTGATCACCATGGAGGAGAACGCGAATCACACCCATAGTGTGCAGTACTTCGAGCGGACCCTCGATGACAGCTCGAACAGGCGCCTCGTCCTTCCCGAGTCGTTTCTCGCCACCGACGCGATTCTGGTTCTCATGGCGAACGTTGCCGGTGGCCTCGAAGTGCGCACCGCCCGCATCCGCAAGCGCCTCGCGGAGGAGCTTCCGTTCATGGCAACGGAAAAGCTCCTGGTGCGTGCGGTGCGTGGCGGCGGGGATCGCCAGGCCGCCCACGAGATCATCCGGAAGCACAGCCTGGCCGCTGCGCAGGCGATGAAGGAGGGCGCCGCGGAGAACGACCTGCTGGAGCGCCTCGGGGCGGACCGGAGCTTTGGAGTTTCGGTCACCGAGATGCGTGACATCGTGGACGCGCGTGAGTTCGTGGGGCGCGCGCCCGAGCAGGTCGACGATTTTCTCAATCATGTAATCGAGCCCCTGCTGGCCGGGGTGCCCATCATCGAAGTCGACACGGAGCTGCTGCGCGTATGACAGCCATCGCCGGAACGCAACTTCCGCTGCGCCGCATCGGGCGCGGCAAGGTCCGCGACATATACGAAGTCGACGACGAGCGCTTGCTCCTCGTAGCGACCGACCGCGTCAGCGCGTTCGATGTCGTCATGCGCGAGCCGATCCCTCACAAGGGTGCCGTCCTCACGCAGATCAGCGCGTGGTGGTTCGGGCAGCTGTCGGATCTGGTCGACCACCACATGATCAGCGCCGACGCCGACGCGATCATCGCGATGGTCCCCGCCCTCGATGGCCATCGTGGAGACATCGCTGGTCGGGCGATGCTCTGCCGTCGCGCCGAGGTGTTCCCCATCGAGTGCGTGATTCGCGGATACATCACCGGCTCGGCATGGAAGGAGTACTCGGCACGCGGGACACTCGCCGGTGAGGCATTGCCCACCGGCCTGCGCGAGAGCGATCGGCTGGAGCCGCCGATCTTCAGTCCGGCGACGAAGGCCGTCACGGGACACGACGAGAACATCACCGTGACGCGGATGGCAGAGATCGTCGGCAGCGATGTCGCGCGCGAGCTCGAACGGCTGACGCGAGCCGTCTACGGCCGCGGCCGGGAAGTCGCCGAGCGTCGCGGGATTCTCATCGCGGATACCAAGTTCGAGTTCGGGCGTGACGGATCAGGGAGTATCCTCCTGATCGACGAGGTGCTCACTCCGGACAGCTCGCGCTTCTGGCCCGCCGACGGCTATCAGCCGGGGCGAGCGCAGCCCAGCTTCGACAAGCAGCCGCTCCGCGATTACCTCGACGGGGAGAAGAAGGCGGGTCGGTGGGATGGGGAGGATCCGCCTCCTCCCCTGCCCCCGGAGGTCGTTCGCGCCACGAGCGACCGCTACCTCGATGCGTTCGTACGACTCACCGGGCGTGCGCTCGACCTGCCGGCGTCCCCGTGAGCGTCGCACGCGAAGGCCTGCTCTTCATCGCGATCGGGATCGCGGCCGCGTTAGGCGCGGTGGCCCTGGCGTGGAGATACGCGACCATTCCCCTGTGGATCGGCGCGGGAATCCTCTTCATCCTCGCCATTTGGGTCGTCTACTTCTTTCGCGATCCCGAGCGAACGGGCCAGCGCGGCGAGCAGTACGTGGTGTCCCCGGCCGACGGCAAGATCGTGCAGATTACCGAGGTCGACGAGCCGGCCTTCGTGCACGGGCGTGCGCTGCGCATCTCGATCTTCATGAACGTCTTCAACGTGCACGTGAACCGGTACCCGGTGAGTGGCAAGGTCTCCTACGTGCACTACAACGCCGGCAAGTTTCTGAATGCGGCGAGCGACAAGGCAAGCCTCGAGAACGAGCAGATGTCCGTCGGGATCGAGAGTGCGCATGGGCGGGTACTCGTTCGACAGATCGCGGGACTCATCGCGCGCCGCATCGTGAATTACGCCGCCGTGGGCGACGAGGCCGAACAAGGGGTCCGCATGGGCATCATCCGCTTCGGCTCACGCGTCGACGTCTTCGTCCCGCCGACCTCCAGAGTGCGCGTGCGACTGGGTGACTTCCCCATCGCTGGCGTGACGGTGCTCTCGGAGTTCGCCGAGTGATGCCGACGCTCCCGTCACTCCCCCGGCCGAACATGCGGCGGGCCGTCGTGCTGCTCCCGAACGGCTTCACGCTCGGAAACCTCTTTTTCGGCGTATGGGCAATCGTGGCTGCCTCACGAGGCAACTACAGCCAGGCGGGCCTGTTTGTCGTGCTTGGGGGCGTGATGGACGCGCTCGACGGGCGCGTCGCGCGGGCGACCAAGACGGGAAGTCGCTTCGGCACCGAGCTCGATTCCCTGGTGGACGCGGTGAGCTTCGGCGTGGCGCCGGCGCTCATCATGTACTTCGCCGTCCTGAATCGCGAAGGCTGGGCCTGGCTGCTCTGCTTCATCTTCATCGCGTGCGTGGTGATGCGTCTCGCCCGGTTCAACGTCGAGCAGGGTGGTCGCGCCAAGACCCATTTTCATGGGCTCCCCAGTCCCGCCGCGGGGATGACGCTCGCCGTGTACTACTGGTTCAGTCAAACGCCGCTGTACAGCCAGACGGTGATCGGCGATCTCCCATGGGAGACCGTGATGAAGGTAGTGATGCTGGTGTTGAGCTGGCTCATGGTGAGCCACGTGTTGTATCCGGCCGTTCCCAACATCAGCCGCTCGTGGAAGGGCTTCATTGGCGTGGCACTCGTGTTGGTCACGCTCGCGGGATTGGCTTTCGCGCCACGCGAGTTTTTCTTCCCCGCCATGATGGCGTACGTTGTGTGGGGACTTCTCAAGACCGTGTTCGTGGGCTTGATGGACCGGGTCCCCACCGGCGATCCTTTGTTCGAGGAGGGCGACGACGATGATCCTGATCACGTGATGCGCCCCGTCATCGTCGGCGAGTCTCCGGGACGCCGGAAGCGTCGGCGGCGGGGCCGTGGCGGTCAGACGCCTCCGGTCAACCGTTCGATCACCGAGAGCGAATGAGTCTCTTTCGCGTGGCGATACACATCGTCCCCCGCCGGGGGTTGCTCGATCCGCAGGGGAAAGCCGTGAGCGACGCCCTTCACGCGCTCGGGTTCTCCGGAGTGCGCGATGCGCGGATCGGGCGGTTCATCGTGCTCGAGATGGAGGCGACGGACGCCATGGATGCGGACGCCGCCGTCAGGCAGATGTGCGAGCGGTTGCTGGCGAATCCCGTAACGGAGGACTTCGAGATCGAGGGCGTTCACGTCATCGAGGGGGCACACGCCACATGAAGTTCGGCATCGTCACCTTCCCCGGGTCGAACTGCGACTATGACGCATATCACGCTGTCATCGACCAGCTAGGGGAACGGGCGGCCTACCTGTGGCACAAGGCGCGGGACCTGGAGGGGGTGGACGTCGTCATCCTTCCGGGTGGGTTCAGCTATGGGGACTACCTGCGTGCCGGTGCGATCGCGCGCTTCAGTCCCATCATGCACGAGGTCGCATCCCACGCGCGACGGGGAGGACCGGTGATCGGCATCTGCAACGGCTTTCAGATCCTCTGTGAGGCGCACCTCCTCCCGGGTGCGTTGATGCGCAACAGCGGGCTGAAGTTCGTGTCGAAACCGGTGCGTCTGCGTGTGGAGAACACCGACACATTGTTCACGCATCGGTACGAGCCCGGGCAGGTGTTACGGATGCCCATCGCGCACGGCGAAGGACGATTCGTCGCCGATCGCACGACGCTCGACCGGATGGAGCAGGAAGGTCGTGTCGTGTTCCGCTACGTGGATGTGCATGGCGAGCCCACCACCGAGGCCAATCCCAACGGCTCACTCCACGCGATTGCGGGGATCGTGAGCGCGGAGGGGAACGTCCTCGGGATGATGCCGCACCCGGAGCGGGCAGTCGAGCCGCTGCTCGGGTCGGTGGACGGATTGGGTATATTCCACTCGGTGCTCGAACGAGTCGCCGCCTGACAACGAGGTCCGCAATGCGTCGCGTGATCGTCCTCTCCACTGCCCTGCTGATTGCCATCGCCGCCGCCGGCGTGCAGGGTGCCTCCGCACAATCCATCGATCCTGGCATGACGAAGAGCCAGGTCATCGAGCGTCTCGGAGCCCCCGCGGCCGAGCGTACCACGGGTGCCTACACGTATCTGTTCTACCAGAACGGCCGCGAGTACTCCGTGGGAATGAGCGATCTGGTCATTCTGCAGAACAATGCCGTAGTCGATGCCATATTCCGGTCGACGGCGCGCGAATACACCGGACGCAGCAGCTCGCCCGAGGGCGTAATGCCCGCAAACTCGGCCGCGGGCGGCGAACGGCTCGCCATGCCGGTGTCGAATCCGTCGCAGCCAGCGGCTGCCCAGGGGGCGCCCGTGCCCGCGAGCCCGCCGCCACCCGATACCACACGAAGCCCCTGAAAAAAGGACTGACGCATGCCGATTGACGAAAAACCCAGTCGTAATGAAGACGAGTATTTCGCCAAGCTCGATGCGGAGCTGATCAAGGAGCAGCGCGCGCGCCTCGATCAGATGCGAAGCAAGAGCGAGCGGGCGGCGCACTACATGAAGTGCCCGAAGTGCGGCGCTGATCTGGAGGAGAAGGAGTTCCACCACGTGAAGGTCGACACCTGCCCCGAGTGCAAGGGGATGTGGTTCGACGCCGGTGAGGTGGACATGCTCAAGTACGTCGACCGGAACGCCATCGGTCGCTTCGTGGGATCGCTCTTCGGCCACAAGCCCTAGTGCCCGTGGGACCCCGTCCCGGCGATCCGAAAATCACGCCGGCGCTGGTCGCGGAACACGGACTGACGCCGGAGGAGTTCGAGCGGCTGCGCGCGATGCTGGGGCGCGAGCCGACGTTCACGGAGCTGGGCATTGTGAGCGCGCTGTGGAGCGAGCACTGCTCATACAAGCACTCGCGTCCCCTGCTGAGAACGCTCCCCACGAAAGCCCCGTGGGTGCTTCAGGGTCCGGGGGAGAACGCCGGCGTCATCGCCGTGGGCGATGGGCTCGCGGTCGCGTTCAAGATCGAATCACACAACCACCCCTCGGCCGTCGAGCCCTACCAGGGCGCCGCCACTGGCGTCGGCGGGATCCTGCGCGACGTCTTCACCATGGGCGCGCGGCCGATCGCGTTGTTGAATTCACTGCGGTTCGGGTCCCTCGATGTGCCCCGCGTGCGATACCTCCTCGCGGGAGTCGTGAAGGGCATCGGCGACTACGGCAACTGCGTCGGAATCCCGACCGTTGCCGGCGAGGTCGTGTTCGACGAGGCGTATGAAGGCAACCCGCTCGTCAACGCGATGTGCGTGGGTCTCATGCGCGAGGATGAGCTCATTCGCGCCGTCGCCGAGGGGGTGGGCAATCCGATCATCGCCGTTGGCGCCCGCACCGGCCGGGATGGAATTCACGGCGCATCGTTCGCGTCCGAGGATTTGACGGAGTCGAGTGACGCGAAGCGCCCCCGCGTTCAGGTCGGCGACCCGTTCACCGAGAAGCTCCTCCTCGAAGCATCACTCGAGCTCATTCGCAGCGGGCACATCGTCGCCATCCAGGACATGGGCGCGGCGGGCCTGACGTCGTCGAGCGCCGAGATGGCCGCGCGCGGCGATGTCGGCGTCACGATCGACGTCACCAAGGTCCCCGTTCGCGAAGCGGGAATGACTCCGTACGAGATTCTGCTGAGCGAGTCGCAGGAGCGGATGCTCGTCGTCGCACGACGCGGCCACGAGCGCGCCGTCGTCGACGTCCTTCGCAAGTGGGATCTCGAGGCGGCGGTTATCGGCGAGGTGATCGAGGAGCCGGTGTATCGCGTGACCGAAGGACCACGCGTCGTCGCCGAGTTTCCGGGGACGCGACTGGTGACCGACTGTCCGGTGTACGAGCCCGAAGCGCGCGAGAGCGAGGCGATTCGGGCGCTGCGCGAGCGTGACGTGCATGCCACCGCCGAGCTGGCTGAGGAACGAAACGCGACGTGGACGCTCGAACGGCTGCTTTCGTCGCCGACGATTGCGAGCAAGGAGTGGATTTTCGCCCAGTACGATTCCACGGTGCGCACCGGAACGGTGGTCGGGCCCGGCGGCGACGCCGCGGTGATCCGGCTCCGCGGCACCGATCGCGCGCTCACACTCAAGACGGACTGCAACGGTCGCTACGTGTATCTCGACCCGCGCGTGGGCGGCCGTATCGCCGTCGCTGAAGCGGCGCGCAACGTCGCCTGCACCGGTGCCCGGCCGCTCGCCATTACGAACTGCCTCAACTTCGGGAATCCGAGGCGGCCCGAAGTGTACTTCCAGCTACGCGAGGCAATCGCGGGAATGGGCGAGGCGTGTCGCGCTCTCGACACACCGGTGACCGGTGGAAATGTCTCGCTCTACAACGAGAGTCCCGCGGGAGCGGTGTATCCCACGCCCGTGATCGGCATGGTGGGGCTCATCGAGTCGCTGGATCACATCACACGCGTTCCCTTCCGGCAGCCGGGCGACACAGTCGTTCTACTCGGCGAGCCGACCGATGAGCTGGGCGGCACCGAATACCTGTCGCGCATTCACGGGGTCGTCGCCGGTGCACCGCCGCGGATGGATCTCGAGCGTGAGCGCGCGCTGATAGCGGCCCTGCTCGAAGCGATCCAGGCAGGGGTGGTCCGCTCGGCACACGACTGCTCCGAGGGTGGGCTGGCCGTCGCGCTCGCGGAGTGCACCATCGCTGACCGCGAAGCCATGCGGGGCGCGACCATCGATCTTGCGGCGTGGAGCGAGTTGCCGGCACGCGCACTGCTCTTCGGAGAGGCACAGAGTCGCGTCGTCGTCAGCAGCCCCGACCCCGCGCGCGTCATGGCAGTCGCCGAGCGGCACGGGGTGCCCGCGTTCGAGATCGGTCGCGTGACGCGGGATCCGAGTCTGCGCATCGCAACTCGGGATCGCACGATCGACGCTCCGCTGGCGCGGCTGGCGAGCTCGTACTACGACGCGATCGCGGCACGGATGCGACGGGGTCCGGCGCAGACGGCGGTGGCGGAGCAGCACCCATCGATCGCGACCGTATGACGCTTCTCATGAACGGCAGACAAAACGAGGGACCATGTGCGGGATATTCGGCGTCCACGGTGTTCCTGAGGCCACGAACTGCGTTCATCTTGGCCTCTACTCGCTGCAGCATCGCGGACAGGAGTCGTCGGGCGTGGTCACCGTCGATGAGCACGGGACCGCGCGTGCGCTGCGTGCGATGGGCCTCGTGTCGGAGGGCATCGATGGCCGGTCCCTGAGCGAGCTTCCCGGCGACGTCGGCATTGGCCATACGCGCTACAGCACTGCCGGGACATCGACGATCGAGAACGCGCAGCCCGTTCTCGCGCGCTTTCGTGACGGTCACATCGCGCTCGCGCATAACGGCAATCTGGTGAACGCGACCGAGCTCCGGCGCGAGCTCGAGGATGTCGGGTCGATCTTCTCCTCCACGATGGATTCCGAGGTCCTCGTCCATCGCATTGCGAAGTCCCGGCGCGAGAAGCCCGAGGAACGGCTCGCGGATGCGCTTCAGGGTGTGGAAGGGGCGTTTTCTCTTCTCGTCATCATCGGCGACACGCTGATGGCGGCACGCGATCCGCGCGGCTGGCGCCCACTCGTGATCGGACGCCTCGCAGATGGGTGGGTCGTAGCCTCGGAAACGTGCGCGCTGGACCTCGTCGGCGCGACCTTCGAGCGTGACGTCGAGCGCGGGGAGATCATCACGATCGATCGCGACGGAATTCGATCGACCTTCCCGTTCGAGGCGCACGACCCCCGGCGCTGCGTGTTCGAATACGTGTACTTCGCGCGGCCCGACAGCCGCATCTGGGGCGGATCGGTCGACCGGGCGCGCCGCGAGCTCGGGCGCCAGCTTGCGCGCGAGCAGCCCGCGCCGAACGCCGATCTCGTGTTCGCCGTTCCCGACTCCGCGAACTCCGCGGCGGTGGGCTACGCCGAGGAATCCGGGCTTCCGTTCGAGCTGGCGTTGATTCGGAATCACTACGTCGGGCGCACCTTCATTCAGCCATCGCAGGCAGGTCGCGACGCCAAGGTGAAGGTGAAATACAACGCCGTCCGCGAGGTGCTCAACGGCAAGCGCGTGGTCATGGTCGATGACTCGATCGTTCGCGGCACGACCACCCGCGGGTTGGTGGCACTGGTGAGGGCAGCGGGCGCGCGTGAAGTTCACATGCGGGTCAGCTCGCACCCCATCACCGGACCGTGCTACTATGGCATCGACACACCCTCGCGTGAGGAGCTGATCGCCGCCAATCTCGGTGTCGAGGATATCGCCCGGCACATTGGCGTCGACTCGCTCGGTTACCTCTCCCTCGACGGGATGTTGGGCGCGGTCCCGGGTGGACCGGACGGATTCTGTCACGCATGCTTCTCCGGCGACTATCCCACTCCGCCCCCGGCGGACCCGAACAAGCTTCGATTCGGCTGCGGTTGCTGAGGAGACCACCGTGACGCGCCTCGTCTACTTCTTCGGAGATGGGAAGGCCGATGGCACACGCGAAATGAAGCGTGTGCTGGGTGGGAAAGGCGCGAACCTCGCCGAGATGACCAACCTCGGCGTTCCGGTGCCGCCGGGATTCACGATCGCCTGCGAGGCGTGCATCGCCTATCTGGGCGCCGGGACGTATCCGCCGTCGCTCCGCGACGAGGTCGCGAAGAACCTCGCGCAGCTCGAGCAGTGCGCGGGAAAGCGACTCGGCGATCCGGGCAATCCCCTTCTCGTGTCCGTGCGGTCGGGATCGCCGGTGTCGATGCCCGGAATGATGGAGACGATCCTGAATCTGGGGCTGAACGATCTCACCGTGCAGGGGCTGGCGCAGCAGAGCGGCAACGCCCGCTTCGCCTACGACTCGTATCGCCGATTCCTGCAGATGTACGGCGATGTGGTCCTCGGCGTCTCGAGCCAGGACTTCGAGAGCCTGCTTCGCGGGAAACGACTGCTCGAAGGTGTAAAGACCGACGCCGAGCTCAGCGAGGGGGTGCTCCGCAACCTCGTCGAGGAGTACAAGGCGCTCGTCCGAACGCGAACCGGGGAAGGCTTTCCGATGGACCCGGTGCAGCAGCTGTGGGGCGCCATCGAAGCGGTGTGGAAATCATGGACGCTCAAGAAGGCGGTCGATTATCGGCGCGTGAACAATATTCCCGAGACGCTCGGGACGGCGGTGAACATCGTCGCCATGGTGTTCGGCAACATGGGCGACGATTCGGGCACCGGCGTCGCGTTCACGCGCAATCCGTCGACGGGTGAGCGGAAGTTCTACGGCGAGTTCCTCGTCAACGCTCAGGGCGAGGATGTCGTCGCGGGCATTCGCACGCCGCTCGACATCGAGGACATGGCGCAGCGGCTGCCCGATGCCTATCGAGAGCTCCTGGCCACGCAGGATCGCCTCGAGAAGCACTTCCGCGAGATGCAGGACATCGAGTTCACCGTGGAGCGCGGGAAGCTCTACCTCCTCCAGACCCGCACGGGCAAGCGTACCGCCGCCGCGGCGGTGCGTATCGCGAACGACATGGTGAGCGAGGGGTTGATCGACAGCCGCGAAGCAGTGCTGCGCGTCGCTCCCCAGCAGCTCGATCAACTCCTGCATCCGACCATCGATCCCGGCGCGCGCGCAGAGCCGCTCTGCACCGGGCTCCCGGCGAGTCCGGGAGCCGCGAGCGGACGCGCGGTGTTCGACCCGGACGTGGCCGAGCAGCGCGCCGCGAGGGGCGAGCGTGTCATCCTCGTCCGGGACGAAACGACGCCGGAGGATTTTCACGGGATGGTCGCCGCGCGCGCCATTCTCACCACGCGCGGCGGGATGACCAGCCACGCGGCGGTGGTGGCGCGTGGCATGGGCAAGTGCGCGATCGTCGGCGCCAAGGACGTCCACGTCGACCTCGAGCAGCGGTGCTTTGCCGTGGACGGGACGACCGTGAACGAGGGAGACTGGATCACACTGGACGGTGGAAGTGGACGCGTGTTTCAGGGCGACCTGCCGACCATCCCGAGCGAAGTCGTGCGCGTCATGTCAGGTGCGATGGCGGCGCAGGACTCGCCGACCTACGCGCCCTTCGCTCGTCTGCTCGGCTGGGCGGACGAGGCGCGAACGCTCCGCGTGCGCGCCAACGCCGATACGCCCCAGGATGCGCGGACTGCCCGCGGATTCGGCGCCGAGGGCATTGGCCTGTGCCGTACCGAGCACATGTTCTTCGAGGGCGATCGCATTCACTCGATGCGCGAGATGATCGTCGCGCGCGATGAAGGCGGTCGACGGCGAGCGTTGGCCAAGCTGCTTCCGATGCAGCGCGCCGATTTCGAAGGGATCTTCGAGGCCATGGCGGGGCTTCCCGTCACCATCCGACTGCTCGATCCGCCGCTGCATGAGTTTCTTCCGCACGGGGGCGAGGAGTCCAAGCGCCTGGCGCGCATGCTCGGCATCACGCGCATGGAGCTCACCCGCATCGTCGAGTCGTTGCGCGAGTCGAACCCGATGCTCGGTCATCGGGGATGTCGGCTGGGCGTAAGTTATCCGGAGATCACCGAGATGCAGGCGCGGGCCATTTTCGAGGCCGCGGTACGGACGGCGAAGCGCGGCATCGAGGTATTCCCCGAGATCATGATTCCGCTCGTAGCCACCTCGAAGGAGTTCCTGCATCAGCGCGCCATCATCGACGAGGTTGCGCGCGGGATGTTCGGAGGAATCGGCGCCGAGATTCCATACCTCGTCGGCACGATGATCGAGCTTCCTCGCGCGGCGCTGACCGCCGATGAGATCGCGGGGGGGCCTGAGGGAGCGGAGTTCTTCTCCTTTGGCACCAACGACCTCACCCAGACGACCATGGGTCTGAGCCGCGACGATGCCGGGCGGTTTCTCCCGACTTATATCGAGCGAGGGATCCTCGCCGACGATCCCTTCCAGGTGCTGGATGAGCGGGGCGTGGGACGGTTGATTCGGATCGCCGTCGACGATGGTCGCCGCGCACGCGCGAACCTCAAGGTGGGAATCTGCGGCGAGCACGGTGGCGAGCCCCGCTCGATCCGCTTCTGCCACGCGGCCGGTATGAATTACGTGTCGTGCTCACCGTTTCGGGTCCCGATCGCAAGGCTCGCGGCGGGACAGGCGGCGCTGGCCAGTAGCTGAGCACGCGCCGCGATAGGCGCTGGAACAGCGCTGCAAACCGAGTCGGCTGTGCGTTTCTAGCGCCTTTCCAGCGCTTTTCCCAGCGCTCGTCCAGCGCTTTGCAACTCTACCTCGTGCACATAGTACAGCGTCGGTAACCCGATCTTCCGAAGCACCGGTAACGAAACGTTGTAGACGGGCACCCCGCCGGCGGTCCGACCCTCGAAGGCGCCGGTGTGTGCGTGGCCGTGAAAGACCACGGTCGCATCATAGCGATCGAGCGGCTCCGCCAGCCGGTCGCAGCCCAGGAAGGGATAGATCACTTCGGGCTCGCCGGCGACCGTTCCGGCGATGGGCGCATAATGCAGAACCGCGATGCGCACGGGTGTCGCGAGGCGCCGGAGCCCCATCTCGAGACGCTGCACTTCCTCCAGCGTGGCGTTGACGAAGGCTTTGGTCTCCGCCTCGCCGAATGACGTCAACGCGGCACGCCCGAACCCACCCATGAAGCCCTTCGTCCCCACGAGCCCGACCTGCTCGCTGAGGTGAAACGGATCGCCGGAGAGCACATGGATTCCCCGGTCACGCAGAATGGCTTCCCCCTCGCTCGCCTGACCCGACTCGTGGTCGTGATTGCCGAGGACGACGGCGATCGGCGTTTTCACATCGGCGAGCTCGCCAACGACGGTCCTGAATTCCGCAGGCAGCCCTCGTCGCGTGAGGTCTCCACACAGAACGAGGACATCGGCATCGTCGTTCACTCGCGTGAGCTGATCGCGGAAGGCGCCTCGATCTTCCTCCCCGCAGTGAATGTCGCCGACGGCCGCGACGCGCGCGACGCGATCCGACGTGCGACGCTGCGGGATTTCAGAGATGGCTGACACGGGCATCGTACTCGTCCACAATCGGTGAGCGCTCCATCCACACATCACTGGCGGCGATCGCACGCACGGCTGGATGAAGCTCGCGACGACGCACGCTCTCTTCACGCTCGTCGCGAAATTCCCATTCATTGACGTCGATGTTGAAGCTGAATCGGGAGATCAGTGTGCCGCGCGTCACGCGCTCCCCCGTTCGCGGACGGGCGGCTTCCTGTGAAGCTCGACCCAGCAGCTCCTCGTGCACCCAGCGAGGGATGGCACCGTCGACCTCCGGGTACACGTACAGGAAGATCTGAAGCTGCGCGAGCAGCAGAGGCCAGTGCTCGGCGACGCGCTCGAGTAATCGCCCCCAGTTCATCGCGTGGCCAACACAGGCGATCAGATGGACGATGTCGCCCATGTCCTGCCGGTGCCGCTCGTGGATGAAGAGCCGGTGCCACAGGAGCTCTTCTGCCGGAGCCACGCGCACGGGCGTCGCGGCGAGGATGGCCGGACGGCTGTTGCGATACCAGCCCTCATCGATCAGCGCGAGACCGTTGCCCATGCCGAAGATCAGGTCGATGAACGGATCGCCAACGAACGCTTTTGCGAGCCAGTGTGGTTGCTCGAGGCGCGTGGTGAAGCCGGCATCCCGAAGCACGCGCGCAGCCTCGACGGTGTGCTCCGGCTGCACGAAGACGTCGAGGTCCTTCGTATCGCGGTAGATGCCGGTGTGCTCATAGATCGCGTAGGCACCGGCGACGACGTACGGAACGCCGCCCTCGTTGAGCGCGCGGAGCGCTCGCTTGTAGACTTCACGCTCCGCTTCCGGAACCCAGAAGTCTCCGTGCGTGACGGACTTCTTCTCTTCCTTGGTGAGGTTGTCCATCCGCGGGACGCGCGTGGCGCTCCCTCCGTCCTGCGCCATCAGCGCCGCCTTGGAAAGAGGTTCCACGCGATTCAAAGCAAGGGTTGCGCCGTTAGCGAGGCGCTCGAAGCCTCAACGGAAGGCTCAGTCGTACCCGGCGCCTTCGCGAGGCGTGCCGACCGCTTCTGTCGCGTCCGCCACCAGCGCTTCGAGGTCGAGCTCATGCGACGGCGCCACCCGCGCCTTCAGGACGACCTGCATCTCCCTGAGCGCATGCTCGGCCTCGGCCGGATCCGTCGATGCGACACAGTCCGATGGCACGACGAGCGTGTAGTCCCGCATGTACGCATCGTTGGCGGTGAACAGCACGCAGATGTTCGCCTGCACTCCCGTGATGATGAGCGTGCGTGCGCCGAGGTAGTCGAGCAGGATATCGAGCTGTGTCGAGAAGAATCCGGAGTGCTTCGGCTTGAGGACGAAGTAGTCGTCCTTTTGCGGATGGAGAATTTCCGCGAGGGGCTGCCCGGGCACTCCGTCGTGGAGCACGTGGTCGAGCACCTGGTTCAGATCGGACTGCCATCGTCCGAAGTTGTCGTTCGCGTAGACCGCGGGGATCCCCAGCTGCTTGGCCCGCCGCTTGAGCTCGGCGATGTTTCGAGCCATCGGCAGGGCGTGCTCCAGCAGCTGTTCCCCGTGGTCGAAGTCGAGCGCGTTGATGACGTCGATGAGGATGAGCGCCACCGGCGACTTGTCCGGAGCGTTGCCGTGCAGATCGGGGTTTCGTGCGGCGTTCGTCATCGCTGCACCTCGCGGCTCGCGCGCGGTGGCGCGTCGATGGCGAGCACGTCCGCGGCGCGCACGACGCCCCACTCCCCCGACTCTCGAACCAGAGAGACCAACGGCTCCGCGTTCGAGCGCTCGCCGGTGATCCGTGCACGCACGACCGTCGTGTCGCGCCCGCGCCTGGCGACGCTGCCCTCGACCTCGTCCAGCCGGCCAATGCGCGCTCGAAAGTCCGCGGATAGCCGTCGCATCTCCGCGCTCGACGTCGCGCGCTCGGCATCGCGGCTCAGCTTGTCGCGGGCCGCCCCCGTCTGCCCTAGCGCAAGCGCCCGAATGAACTCCTGCACCACATTCTCCGGCGGCACGACAAGGATTTCGTCGTCACCGAGGCCCCGAACTGCCCCGGCTACGAGACCGAGCGAAAGCGCGACCAACCCGACCGCCGACGCGAGATCCTTCATCCCCGCCTCTGCATTCGCGTCCTCACCCACTCGGCGTCGTTCCGCTGGGCAGGTTTCGCCCAGTCATGGAAGATGACCGCGAGAACGCCCTCCTCTTCGACACGCGCCCGCTTGATCTCGGCCCATCGCGCGGCGGAAATCCCCGCGAGCCGCAACAGCGAGGCAATCTCCTTTCGATTCATTCGCTCGCGCCGCATGGCATCACGCCGGGGGATCCCGTTCTGGAGCACAACGGGGGGCTCCCCTTCCAGGAGATTCCAGAGTCTCAGATCGAGCATGGCCGCGAGCGCGATGAGGATCTGGAGGGTCCCGAGCGTGCCCGCCGCGACGATGAGCTGCGCGAACGGAACCGTCGCGAGGATCGCATCATCGACGAGATCGCCCATCATAATGGCGAGAACGAACTGCATGCCGGTTGCCTCTGAGACGAGGCGCTTGCCCGACACGCGCAGGAGCGCCAGCAGAAAGAGATAGGCAACCACGGCACGGACGGCGATCGCGAGTACCGACATGTCACTCCGCCCGGTCGAGCAGGTCCGGGCTGTCGGTGCGATGCTCCGGCATCGGCTCCTCATCACCGCCGGTGTCCGCACGCTTCTGCTCCTCCATGGCCAGACCGACGTCCGCCTTCTGGACCGGCTCCGCCCAGTCCTGTCGAATCACGCTCAAGTGACCGTTGTATTCGATGACGGCGACCTTGACCTCGCGAAGGTCGTCCACCCCGTGCAGTCGCAGCTCCGAGAGCACGTCCTTTTCGTTCATACGCTCCGCGCGCATCCCCGGGTAATGGAGCTGGCCTTTTTCGAGCACGACCGTCGGTGATCCCTCGAGGAGGTGACCGAAGCCGTGGTCCCAGTAGGTCAACCAGGAATTTCCGTAGTGCATCAGAGCGACGACGCCTATCGCGACGAAGCCGTGCGCCATGGAGACGCTGCCGTAGATGATCTCGTCCACGACCTCGCCCAGCATGAGGGCGACGAGGAAGTCGAAGGCGCTGAAGCTTCCGATCGTGCGTTTTCCGGAGAGGCGAATGACGGCGAGCATCACGGCGTAGACCGCAACCGCGCGCGCCGCCGTCAGCGCCAGGTCCCTCGGGTCCATGGATGTCTCCGTCAGGGTGTCGGCCGGCCAACGGGAATGGGTATACCGCGCCGGTCGGGGGTGCAGGAAGTGTGCGAACCGACGCAGCACCGGGATCGGCTCGGGCGAAGAGGATTCCAAACAAAAAAAAACGACGCCGAGTCGTTAGACCCGGCGTCGCTTGTCTTAATGGAGGCGCGGGGAATTGAACCCCGGTCCGAGAATGGATCCACCACAGCGTCTACGTGCGTAGTCTGCCATTGAATGTCTCCGAACGCTGGCCGGCAGACGGCCCACTTTCGGATGAGTCTCTCTTGATCTCGCTCAACGCCTGGAGACGCGACGCCAAGCCAGCCCAAATTTGCGATACCCGAAAGACGCCTTAGGCGAGCTTCTTACCGGGCAGGTGCATAACTAAAAGTTACGCAGCCAGAGCCATGTTAGAGTTGGCAGTTGTGAATCATCCCGAGGGATTAACCAGGGCTCGAGGACCTGGGCACGCGGCCACGGCTTCACCGACCCCGTCGAAGCCAGTCGCCCCCGTAGCAACAATTCTAGCGAGTCGGCCGTCCGGAGTCAACGACCAACTGGCTCTGGTGGCAAGCCGGTTAGAACTCCTAAAGTGTTGTGTTGGCGCCTGTTACTTCGGCTATCTTCACGCAGTTTCTTCCACCACGCTTGGCCTCGTACAACGCCCGGTCCGCAGCGGGGAAAAGCGTGTCCCTGCTACCCGTGCTCGCCGGATACGTCGCCACACCGAACGATGCGGTGACGTCGATTTCTCGCGCGCCAAGTCGGACCGGCTGTGAGCTCAGCAGCGTGCGGAGTCGCTCCGCGACCTCCCGTGCCCCGGTGAGATCCGTCTGCGGCAGCAGGATTGCCATCTCCTCGCCCCCGTACCGCGCGCACAGGTCGATGTCGGCCCGGAGGGCGCCGCCCAGCACCCGAGCGGCGTGGCGAAGCACGGCGTCCCCCGCATCGTGGCCGTGCTCGTCGTTCACGCGCTTGAAGTGATCGAGGTCGGCGAGGAGCAGCGACACTGGCCGCTGGAATCGATCGCTCTCGGCGAGAAGGGTCGACAGGCGCTCGTCGAAGGTCCGGCGGTTCGCCAGCCCGGTGAGCGCGTCCTTCCGCGCCAGATCGTGCTGACGGGAAAACTCCTCCGCGGTACGAAGGGAAAGCGACGCGACGCGCGCGAGGAGTCGAACCGTATCGACCTCGCGATCGACGACCTGCCGCGGCGAATCCCCCTCGATGACGATCGCTCCAAGCACCGAGTGATCCCGTCGCAACGGGATGACCGCGAGCGATCCGATTCGACGCCGGGGCTCGGTATCGGAGAACACGGCTGTCCGTAGCGCGGCACGCTGAGCATCCTCGAACACGAACAGCTGATCGTTGCGGCACGCCCGCGCGACGAGCGAATCGTTCCCAAGCGGGTACCCTTCCTTGAGCCCAAAGCTCGCCGACGCGCTCCGAACCACCCCGGTACCAGCGGCGGAATCCCAGGCAACGAACGCCGATCGGGATGCACTCGTGACCTGTAGCGACGTCTCACACACCGACCGCGCCAGTGTGTCCATCATGACGCTTCCCTGAATACGCTCGGCGGCATCGATGATCGCGCGAACGTCGGCGGCGCGACGGGCAGTGGCGTGACGGACCTCGAGGAGGCCGAGGAGAGTTCCCAGATGAGTGCCGTGACGGCGGACCCAGTTCTTCAGCTCCTCGTCCGGTAGCGCCGCGCCGGCCGTTACAGTCACGCTCAACGCGCCGAAGAGCCGGTCTCCCTCCTCCACGGGGGCGGCGACCACGATCCCGCCATGCTCGAGCTGCGCTGCCAACGCCATTCGCTGAGACCCGGCCCATTGAACGAGCGGGACGCCCTCACGCTCGGGAAAGAGCGCCGGCTCGTCAGGCGAAACGGTGGACCACGCGGCCGGCTCCATGCGCTCGTTCTCTTCGGAGAGGCGCCAGTAGATGACTTCATCCGCGCAGAGACTGTCTCGGACATCACGCAGATATCGGCTGGCAATGTGCAGATGGACCATGCCGATGGCTGCGTCGCGCTCCGAAACCGCATCACGTCGAAGGTCGCTCGCGACCGCCGTCGAGCCACGCGGCGTTGGGCGGCGGTGAAGGAATCCCTGCACGCGCCGCATTCGCTGGCGGTCGACCTCGACGTCGCGCGCGATCTTGCGCGCGTACCAGAGAGGGCCGACCGCGATCGCCGTCAACAAAGCGGCGGCGGTGAGGATCGGGACCGCCTCGGGAGCGCGGCCCAGCGCCAGGTCGGCGAGCGCTGTTGCGGCGACGGAGAGCACCGCAGCCGTAGCGCCGACGCGATACCCTAACGTCGCCGTCACGCTCATGAGGAGCAGCCCCACGATCGCCAGCGCGGGGGAATGAACGCCTCCGCTCCCCATCACCACGAGAAATGCAGGGGCTGAGAGAAGCGTGACAATGTGGATAAGTCGGCCGCGCATCGCCGCCGGAATGGCGCCGGCTGCGGCTCCGCCGGCGATCGTCAGGGCGACCAGCAGGGCGGCGAGAGCGGGCCACCCAAAGCGCGCCCCCGCGGCCAGCTCCGCCCGTGCGGCGGGATGAACGAACATCGCGGCGGTCGCGACCCAGAGCGCGACCGCCGCGACGGAGGTCCAGCGATGGTGTGCGATGCTACGAATGAGTGATGCGCGAAGCGGCATAGGCGGCGCCGAACCCGTTGTCGATGTTGACGACAGTCACTCCGGCAGCGCAACTGTTCAACATCCCGAGCAGCGCGGCAATCCCGCCGAAGCTTGCGCCGTACCCGACGCTCGTGGGCACGGCGATCACGGGGACACGAACGATCCCACCGACGACCGAGGGGAGTGCGCCCTCCATCCCCGCCACGACGATCACCACGGCCGCGCGCGTGAGGACATCGCTGCGCGACAGCAATCGGTGAATTCCGGCAACGCCGACATCCGTTAGGCGCTCCACACAATTCCCCAGCGCACGCAGTGTAACGGCCGCCTCCTCGGCGACCGGAAGATCGCTGGTGCCGGCGGTGACGACGAGCACCGTTCCCGTCCCTTGAGGAACTTCTTTATCAGGCTGAAGGTAAACTGTTCTTCCTAAATCGTTTAGCTCGACTGTAGGAATCCGTTCCGCGAGAGCGCGCCTCACGTTCGCGTCGGCGCGCGTCACGAGGAAGCCGTCGCGTCGCGCCGCGATGCGATCGGCGATCTCGACGACCTGCTCGGTGGTCTTGCCAGCGGCGAGGATTACCTCCGGGAACCCGAGGCGCACGGCCCGGTGGTGATCGATGGTCGCGAAGCCGAGGTCCTCCAGGGGAGAAACGGCGAGAGCGTCGGCAGCCGCGTCAGCCGCCAGTTCGCCTGCCGCAACGCGACGCAGCAGGTCGAGCGCGCGCTCACGATTCACGTCAGCGCGGGCACCCGCTCGCCGGTCATGCCCTCCGCCGCGTCGACTCCGGCGAGGTCCCCGCGGCGCATTTGGTCGAGATACGACGCAAAGATTCCCTCGACCTGACCGAGGGAGTCGACCGCGTGTAACTGGCGCCTGAGGTCGGCCGAATGGGGCACGCCCTTCACGTACCAGCCCAGGTGCTTGCGGAACTCGATCGCCGCGCCTCGTGGATCCTGCTCGTATGCTTCCGCCATCCGTGCATGCTCGACCGCGATGGCGAAGCGCTCCGCGACGGGCGGCGCAGGGGGCATGGGTTGGCCCTCCAGCAGCGCGCGCGCCTGGGTGAATACCCAGGGCTGGCCGAACGATCCGCGGGCGATCATGACGCCGGCGCACCCCGTGTGCTCACGCATGCGGAGCGCATCCTCGGCGGTCTTGATGTCGCCGTTGCCGAGGACCGGGATGTCGAGGGCGTCCACGACGGCGGCAATCTCATCCCAGCTCGCGGCGCCGGTGTACATCTGCGTCCGCGTGCGTGGATGCAGCGCGAGCACGCGGGCGCCGGCGTCCTGGCAGCGAAGCGCGATCGCGACCGGATCTCGCATTTCCTCGCTCCAGCCGCTGCGAATCTTGACCGTCACCGGGAGATGCGTCGCGTCCGACACGGCGCGAATGACCCGCTCGACGAGCGACAGGTCCTTGAGGCAGCCCGAGCCGCCGTTGCGCCTCACGACCTTCTTCACCGGACATCCAAAGTTGATGTCGATGAACTCCGGCGCGAACACGTCGGTGACGAGCGCAGCCGCGTCTCCCATCGCGCCGGGATCGGAGCCGAAGATCTGCACGCCAATGGGTCGCTCGTCGCTCCCGAAGCGGAGCTTCGCGATCGTGGCTTCGTTCTCCCGGCGAATCCCCTCGGCAGAGAGAAACTCCGTCACGACCACGTCGGCACCAAAGCGGCGGCACAGTCGACGGAACGGCGACTCGGACACGCCCGCCATGGGCGCGAGGTAGAGCGGAACCCGGTATGGGAGTGGGAACGGAAACGGCATGTCGATGCAAGCTAACGCTGCGTCGAAGTGCATGCAACGACATGATTTGACAGCGCTTACAGACTCCGGTATGTTGCGCGGCACCGCTCGCTCATTCCCCTTCAGCGCCTGGCGCGCCCTTTCATGGAACTGCGTGAATTCTTCTCCGACGATGCGATCAAGCTCGAGCTCGACGGGAGCACGAAGGACGACATCCTGAAGGAGCTCATCGGCCTGCTCAAGCTCGACGAGAAATCGGAGGGGATGCTGTTCAAGATGCTGAAGCGGCGCGAGAACCTCGGGTCCACCGGCATCGGCCGCGGGATCGCCATCCCGCACTGCCGCTCGCTCGTGGTGAGCAAGCTCCGCGTGGCGTTCGGGCGCAAGCGGCAGGGGATCGACTTCAAGGCGATCGACGAGAAGCCGGTGAATTTCTTCTTTCTGATCGTGGCGCCGCCGCTCGAGGTCTCCAACCAGTATTTGCCAGTCCTCGGCAAGATCGCTCAGTTCTCGAAGGAGACCGACGTGCCCCAGCGGCTCATGTCGATCACGACGGCGGGGGAGTTCATGGCGTTGTTGCAGGAGAAGGGCGTGTAGAGGGGTCAGGAGTCAGGAGTGAGGGTTAAGGGTTGGTAATGCGCGGCCGCGAAACAGGCCCGCGCATCTGTTTTGGGGCCCGCGCGCGGAGCGCGGCGGGCCCATTACAAACCGGACCCCCGGCCCCAGTCGCCAG
>JAICOJ010000260.1 GCA_025930755.1 Gemmatimonadaceae bacterium | reverse complement strand
TCCCTCGTCGCTCCGAACGCGATCCTCTCGCGTCCAAGCGAGCTGGTCACGTACAGCGCCGATGGTCTGCCCTTCTACCGGAAGCGGCCCGCGCTGGCGGTGTTCCCCGAGACGCGCGAGGAGCTCGTCGCCGTCGTCCGCGCGCTCGCGCAGGAAGGCGTTCCGTTCGTCCCGCGCGGCGCCGGCACCGGGCTCTCCGGTGGCGCGCTCGCCGAGAACGACGCGGTCGTCATCGGACTCAATCGCCTGCGACGCATCATCTCCATCGATCCGGAGAATCGGCGCGCCGTCGTCGAGCCCGGGGCGGTGAACGCCGGGTTGACGCGCGCCGCGAGCGCGTATGGTCTGCATTACGCACCCGACCCGTCGAGCCAGACGGCCTGCACGATCGGCGGCAACGTGGCGGAGAACGCGGGCGGCCCGCATTGCCTGAAGTACGGCGTGACGCTGAACCACGTCATCGCGCTCACGGTCATCCTCCCCGATGGCGAGCTCGTCTCGTTAGGGTCGACCGACGGCGAGAGCGACGGCTACGACCTGCTGGGCGCGTTCGTCGGCTCCGAGGGATGTTTCGGGGTCGCGGTCGACGTCACCGTTCGGCTCGTCAAGAATCCCGAGGCCGTCCGCACGCTGCTCGCCGATTACACCGAGATCGTGGATGCGGCGCGCGCCGTGTCGGCGATCATCGCATCGGGCGTCGTCCCCGCAGCGATGGAAATGATGGATGGGCCGACGATCCGCGCCGTCGAGGCGTCCATCTATGCGGCGGGCTACCCTGTCGATGCGGATGCGGTGCTCCTCGTCGAGCTCGACGGGCTTGCCGCCGGACTGGAGGAGGATGTCGCGCTCGTCGAGCGCCTCTGTCGTGAGGCGGGCGCGCGCTCGGTGCGCGTGGCCCGCGATGAGGCCGAGCGCGCGCGACTCTGGCAGGGGAGAAAGAAGGCATTCGGCGCCATGGGCCGCATTTCCCCCGACCTCGTCGTGCAGGACGCCGTCGTCCCACGCACGCGGCTGCCGGAGGTGCTGGCGGAGATCCATCGCATCGCGCAGGAGACGGGCGTCATGGTCTGCAACGTCTTCCATGCCGGCGACGGAAATCTGCACCCCAACATCGCCTACGACGCCCGCGACGCCGAGGCGACCGCGCGCGTCCATCACGCCATGCGCGCGATCATGCGGGCGTGCATCGATGCGGGGGGCACGATCACCGGTGAGCACGGTGTCGGACTGGACAAGCTCGACTACATGCCGCTCGTCTTCACCGAGGAGACGCTCGAGGCCATGTGCCGGCTCCGCGATGTGTTCGACCCGGATCGGCGCGCCAACCCGGGCAAGGTCGTGCCGGTGCGGTCGTGCCGGGAGTGGCACATGGCGCCGAGCACGCGTCGTGAGGCGGTGCCGGGATGACCGCGACCGAGATCCGCGACGCCGTGCGGGAGGCGGCCGCCGCTCGCGCGCCGCTTCGCATCGCGGGACGTGGTACGTGGCTCAGCGCGGGACGGCCCGTTCGCGCATCGCGCACGCTCTCGCTCTCGAAGCTCTCCGGTGTCGTGCATTACGAGCCGGGGGACTTCACCCTGACGGCGCGCGCGGGGACGACGCTCGCCGAGCTGGCGAACGCGACGCTCCCGCATCGCCAGTTTCTGGCGCTCGATCCCTTCGGCGATCTCGACGGCACGCTGGGCGCGACGGTGGCGACCGGTGCGAGCGGCCCGATGGCGTACGCCTTCGGCGGGCCGCGCGACAACGTCATCGGCCTCGAGGTCGTGACCGGTGATGGCGCCATTGTGCGCTGCGGCGGCCGGGTCGTGAAGAACGTCGCCGGCTTCGATCTCACCCGCCTCTTCACCGGCGCGTGGGGCACGCTGGGCGTCATCACCGAGGTGAGCGTGCGCCTTCGCGCGCTCCCGCAGGTCGACGAGACCTACGCGATCGCCGTGGACGACCGCCCCGACAGTCTGAAAGGGATGATCGCCGAGCTGCGCGTCGCGTCGGTCGCGCCGCTCGCGATGGAGCTCATCTCTCCCTGCACTCCCTTACGAGTCGCCGCGCCCACCCTGCTCGTCAGGCTCGGCGGCAATGCAACGTCGGTGCG
>JAICOJ010000156.1 GCA_025930755.1 Gemmatimonadaceae bacterium | reverse complement strand
GATGCCGCCGCTGTACTTCCCGAACTTGAGCTGCGCCGAGTAGCCCGACAGCGACTCGCGCGTGGAATCGAGCTGCAGGTCGTCGCCCGGCTGCTGGTAGTAGTGGACCGAGCTCCGCTGCGTTCTCAGAATGGCCGCGCGACTACCGGAGACACGCGATCCGGCGAGCTGCCCGGCCAGCTCGTAGCGACGCCCCGCGAAGCGGTTGCGAAATGTCGCGCCGCCACTGTACGCCGCGTGGTGGAGGTACGGCCTCGTATACTGGTCCTCGGACCGGTTGACCGCGGTCCCGATCAGCCCGATGTCCGCGTCACCGCCGCGGAAGTCCTGTAGCACTCGAATGACGCCGTAGTTGGTGAGGGGCTCGACGGTTTGGCGATCGATGCCCGTCACTTCGCGCGTGACGGCGTCCAGCACTCCGAACGCGAGGCCGCGCCTGGTGCGGCCGGTGAGCTTCGTCGCGGCGCCAATCGTGGTCGACGTCGGGGTGGTCTCATCCCCATAGATGTCGCGAAGCGAGGGGGAGCGCCCAATGCGGCGCGAATAGAAGAGTCCCTCGTTCGTGCTGCAGTCCACCACGATGTAGCAGTTGAGCTCGAAGCGATATAGCCCCGTTCCCTCGACGAAGAACGGACGGCGCTCGTACAGGAACGTCTCGAACGCGGTGAGGTTCACGACCGACGGATCCGACTCCACCTGGCCGAAGTCGGGATTGATGGTCGCGTCGAGCGTGACGTTAGGCGTGATGCCGACCTTGACATCGCCGCCCGCCGTCAGCTCCTGAACGCGGTCGTACCCGCCGGTGGGCGTGGTGCGTTGCACGTTCTTGCTGACGACGTACGGCGTGGCCTCGATCCGGCGGGCCGTGCTCAGCGCCGACATCCCCTCGAGGCGGCCGAGCTGTGAGGAGAGACCGGTCCGCTGCGGGTGATACAGCGGCCAGCTGCTGCGCTCGCGGTAACGCTCGATGTCGCGCCAGATCCCGAATCCGAACGCGGTCGTGCCTCCCGTGTAGCGGAGCTGCGAGAGCGGAATGCGGAACTCGGCCGTCCACCCGAGAGAGTCGACGGTGGTCGCTACGTCCCACACACCGTTCCACGATTCGTCCTCGTTCCCGTCGTTGCTCATCGAGTAGTCGCGCTTCACGCCGTCCGGGTTGACGGCGAACTCGAATCCGCTGCGCCGGTCGTTGTACGAGTCGATGAGCAGCTTGACCTGGTCGGACGGACCCCGGACGTCCCGGCGCGACAGCGCATGCATGATGCTGTCCGGGTGCGGATCGAACATCCGGACGAAGACGTAGAGGTTCCTCTCGTCGTACGCGGCTCGGAATTCGGTGCGGAACGACGGCGTCGTGTCGACTTTGGGCTCGAACTGGCGGAACTCGGAGTATTTGGGCGCCTGCTGCCACACCGCGTCGTCGTCCCGACCGTCGATCTGTGGCGCGGACCCGGCGCGCACGGCGGTCGCGGACGCGATCACCGGGGTGCTGGGCTGCTGGGCGGGCTGGGTCTGCTGGAACAGCGAAAGGGCAGCGGAGAGGACCGCCGCGACTGCACTATGCATTTGGGGGCTCCCGAGTGGGCCAGATGATGCTTGGACACCCGGTTATCGGGAAGAGTTTAAAGGTGGTCAGTGGTCGGGGGGGAGCAGGGATGGCATGCAAACGGCGGCGCATTCGCGCCGCCGTTTTGCCCATCTGATGAGCGCGTCGGGCCGCGCAGCGGCGACGCGCCTTTCCACCCCTGATCCCTGACCCCTGACCACCAGCTCCTGTTACGGTACCGACTCAGACTGTCATCACGGCGATCGCACTAGCGGAAGCACCGACGCACGCGTCGCCTCGGCCGTTTCTCTGCTTGGGATGATGCCTTCGTCGATCACGACCCCGGTTCGGCTGATCGCCTGGAAGAACATCTTGTCGTCGATGATCTCGACGAGCATGAACGAGCGGTCGCGGTCGAACGCGGCCGCCGTGAGCGGTCCGCGCCGCGTGTCACCCTTGCGCAGCTTCGCCGCTCCGCCGGCGAGGAAATGGTGGATGCCCCTCTGCGGCTTGAACCGCTCGTAGACGTGCTCGTGACCCGCGAACACGACATCGACGCCGTGCTTCACGAAGATCGGCTCGAGGATCGCCCGGAGCTCGACCTCCGGCCCGCGCCGCGCCGTCGTGTACAAGGGATGATGGAAGTACGCGATCTTCCATTCCGAGTCTGATGCCTCGAGCTCCTTCTCCAGCCACTTCACCTGCTCCGGATCGAGATAGTTGCTGTCCAGGATGAAGAACCGCACGTTGCCCTCCTTGAACGTGCGGTAGCGCTTCCCGTCGAGATTGAACGGCTTGTAGTAGCGCTGGTTGGGATCGTCGTGGTTGCCGAGCGCGGCGTGGAACTTCACGCCGGCGTCGAGCAGCGCCTTGTACGGGCGCTCGAACTTCTGCGCGAAGTCCTGCGGCCGCTCCTTCCCGTAAATGTTGTCGCCGAGCAGGATCGCGAAGGTGAACGGAAACTCGGCGTAATACCGGACGATCTGGGCAGCCACCTCGTACTGTTGCCGCTCGCCTGTCCCGGCATCGCCGAGGACGAGGAAGCGAACCGAGTTGGGCATGACGGGAAGCCGCATCTCCTGGGCTTTCGCGGCAACCGGCGCCCATGCGACGAGGGCGCCCACGATCATCGCGAACTGTCGCTTCATGAAGTCACCCTCCGGAGGGCACGGCCCTGGGTATGAAGTCGAGGATGACGTTCGCCTCGACGTCGCGCAGGATGAGGTAATCCCGCACGATCCGGTACTCGATCACCTCCGGGAGTGGTGGGAGCACGGGGAGCAGCGCCGGCGGGAACGTCGCGAGCGGATACGTCGTCGGATAGATCTGGTTCACCCTGGGCTCGAAGTCGGGGAGCTCATCCTGCTGGTCCTGGCGCGTCTCGAGCACCGGCTCGGAGCGCCGGCTGTATTCCTGCCTGATCAACGTGGCGAGGAACGCCGCGACCTCGGGTGAGAAGATGTCCCCCTGCTTGGCGTCGGGCCGGGAGGCGATGATCGCGTTGCCGAGAGCGACGGCGCGCGCGGCAATCTCCTCCTGGCTCTTCGTGGGATCGAGGTCGCCGATGGAGTCCGTCAGACGCTCGCGCAGCGTGGTGTAGGCATCGAGGCGCTCCGCGAAGTCGGCGAACATCGTGTCGGTCGGATTCTCCGACCGCTCCGGCTCCGTTTCCCTGCACCCCGTCCCGACGGTCCACGCGGCACCGACAACGGCGACGAGCGCGAGGCGTCCGCCTCGCCACTTGCATGACATGGTTTTCTCCCATCGAGGTGGCGACCCACGGTGCACGTCGCCGAATCCTTCAAGGCTCGTGCCGCCTGCGAGGGTTGCGGGTGCCGAGGTCCGGGAGTATTTCGTGTGACCTGGAGCACGCAACGCGCGACCATTCATCGGCGCATGCCTAACGTGTGGATCCTCGGCACCCTGGCACTTTCGATCGCCTTCTCGGCGCTCCCCGGCGCCGTCGGTGCGCAGCCGGGCGCGCTGTCGGCGCGGGACTCGGCGCTCATCGGGCGCATCCTGCTCGCCGAGGACCGGCGCGATTCCACTGATGGTGCGCTCGCCGAGGGCGCGCGGCACGGCGACGCTCGCGTGCGGGTCCTCGCGCAGCGCGCACGCGGACGGATTCGCGATCCGCGCTTCGCCGCCCGCGAGTCCCTCCCCGTCGCGCGCCCGCCCGTCCCGTGGCCCGAGCCCGCGTGGCGACTGCGGTATCGCGCATTGACCGCCCGACGTGCCGAGTGCGCCGCCGTCCGCTCCGCGCTCGCCGACAGCGCGTGGCCCGTTAGGCTTCACGCGGCGGATCTCGTGACCGCACCGTGTGCGCCGGACGACTCGCTCATTCGCGTCCTTCGAGGCTGGATCGACGCGCTTCCGGCGGAGGCCTCCCGGCGCTCGAGCGACGGCGTGTCGTGGCATGCCGCGGCGCATGCCCTCGTCGCACTCGCGCGCGTCGAGCCACGCGAAGCACGCCCGCGCGTGCGCACGCTCGCCGCGCATCGGCAGTGGCAGGTGCGCACCTACGCCGCGCGGGCCGCCGCCGTCCTGTCCGACACGGTCCTGCTGCGCACCCTCGCCCGCGACACGGACGACAACGTCAAGGAAGTCGCGATCGAGTCGCTGGCGAAGCTTACCGGCCATGCGGATGACGACCTTTTCCTCGCGGCGCTGCGCGGCGACGGAGCGCAGGCGGTCCGAGCCGCTGCCATTGCGCTCAAGGCGTCGCCACGGGCGGATGTCTCCACGGCCGCCAACGCCACCTTCGAGCGATGGGTTGCCCGAGCCAACCAATCGGAGCGCGACGTGCGCGTCGCGCTGCTGGAAGCCGCCGGCCGGCCGGCGAGCGATGACCGCCCACCTCCCGATCGCATCGAGCTTCCGCCGCAGGCCGTGGCTCTCGCGCTCGGCGCGGATCTCCGGCTGCGTGTGACCATCGCGCGCCGGAGTGGCGGCGGATCGTTCGTGGTACGACTCCGGGGCGACGCCGCTCCGATGATGGCCGCGCGCATTCTCGCCCTCGTCCGGTCCGGCTACTACGACGGCCTCAGCTGGCATCGCGTCGAGCACGATTTCGTGATTCAGGGAGGAAGCCCGGGCGCCAACGAGTACGTGGGACTGGCACAGTACCTCCGCGACGAGCTCGGCAGCGTGCCGCACGCGCGGGGCACCGTCGGAATGAGCACGCGCGGGCACGACACGGGCGACGCACAATGGTTCGTCAATCTCAAGGACAATCTTCGGCTGAATCGCGACTACACCGTGTTCGCCGAGGTGATCGAGGGCATCGACGTCGTCGATGGGATTCTCGAGGGCGACGTGATGGAGCACGTCAGGGTAGAGCTCAGCACGCCTCGATGAGGCAGAACGCGACATTCCAGGGAGGCACCATGGTCCACCGATTGAGCCGGATCGCGGTTGGTCAAACCGCGAAAGTCGCTGGTTTGCTTTACGGCCTCATGGGCATACTTCTCCTGCCGTTCTTCCTCATCCCTGCGTTCCTGGGAGTCGAGGACGACGGATTTCCCACCGCCCTCGCACTGGTCCTTCCCATTCTGTACGGCGTGTTCGGCTACATATTTACCGCCATCGGCTGTGCGCTCTACAACTGGGTTGCGGGAAAGATGGGCGGCATCGAGTTCACCCTCGACACCGAAGTACGCACCACCTGAGCGCGGGGCAGGCGCTCCACCCGCGCGACTCTGACGCGTCACGCTTCAGGGCGACGGCCAGCCGCGCACGCGCATCGCTACGCTGGAGGAGGAGGCACGTATGTGGTTCAAGCACCGCGCCTGGATACCGATCGCATGGTTGCTCTCCCTCGCCAACGTCGGCGCCACCTGGTTCGCCGCTGTCCCAGCCGAGCCGGCGCATGCGACGGCTCATGCGCTGCTCGCGGTTCTGTTTGGGGTGGGTGCACAGCGCCTGATGTCGCGACGGCGATCTTCCCCGGCCGGAGATGAGGTGGCTGTCGGCGACGAGCGCATGACCCGCCTGGAGAACGCGATCGACGCGATCGCGGTCGAGATGGAGCGCATCGGTGAAGGACAGCGCTTCGTGACGAAGCTGTTGGCGGAGCCCGGTCGCGAGATCGAGCCGCCGTCGCAGTCATCGCGCCGGGACCCTCTCCCGGCCCGCGCGCCGCGATCGACCCAGGATGGCTAAGGGCGCCGACCTCAAACGCATGCTCGATTCCTTCGCCGCTCTGGTGCGAGACGCCGGCGGCGAAGTGGAGGCCTCCTCCGTCTCGGAGCCCGTGACCGAGCCGGCGATCGCGAAGGCGGAGAAGCAGCTTCGATACACCTTTCCACCCCGCTTTCGTCGTTTCCTCATGACCGAAGCCGCCGGGATGGAGTTCTCCTGGAACCTCGCGGACGACATCACGCTGGAGGGCGAGAAGGAGCCGATCTCGAGCGGAGACTTCCGCTGGAGCTTCGAAGAGCTCGTGTCCGAGAACACGACCTTCCAGGCGCAGGACATCGAGGGGGATGAGCTGCTGTCGGAGATGGTGGGCCGCGACAAGATCATCCTCGCCTCCGTCGCGAATGGCGACATGTTCGCCATCGCACTATCGGGCCAGCGCCACGACCAGGTCCTCTACCTCAGCCACGATCTCGAAGACATCCACAACTACGTCGTGGCGTCGGACATGACCGATCTTTGTCGCCGCTACGCTCCGCTGGGATTCGCGGGCCCCGAGTTCTGGATCTGGGAGCAGTTCACGAACGGCCGCACGACAATGATCGATCCGTCGTCCCCTAACGCCGGGGCGTTCCTCACCGCGCTCGGTCAAGGCACGTAGCGCCGATGTCCTCGCGGATGGGCTGGGTGCCGTTCGTCCTCTCGTCCGCCATCGCGGCGTGTGATGCATCGACATCCGGCCCAGGACCGAACGATCAACTCTCCGCGCGCATCGAATCGCCGACGCACTCGTACCGCTTCTCGGCCAGTGACGTCGTCGATACGGCGACGCACGAAGCGCACTATCGATGGCTGCTCGGCGCGCTCGGAGTCGATCCCGCGGTAAAGCTGGAGTACCACAAGTACCGCGATCGCGCCCATCTCCAGCGCATGACGGGTCGCGCCACGAACGGGTTCGCCGAGCCGGGCACACCGCGATTTCATACGATCTGGCCGTGGGACAACCATGAGGGCGTCCACGCGCTGGTGACTCTGACACTGGGACATCCTCCCGCGCTCTTCAACGAGGGCGTCGCGGTCGCCCACCAAACCAATCCGCGCGCGGGCGATACCGTCGCGCGATGGAACGGCGAGCCGGTTCACGCGATCGCTGCGCGCCTCGATGCGGCCGGTCAGCTCCCGACGCTCGCCGTGCTCCTCGAAAGTCCGTCCTTCTTCTCGCACGCCGAGGGCGTCGTCTATCCCGTGGCCGGATCATGGGTGCGGTATCTCATCGACGAGCGGGGGATGGCTCCGTTCGAGTCGTATCTGTCGAATGCGAGCTTCAACGCATCGGCCGCGCAAACGCGCTCGGCCTTCCTGACCGCCTACGGAGTCACGCTCGACGCCGAGTGGGAGCGGTGGCGGGAATTTCTCGACGCGCAGTGAGGTAATCCTCACCCGTGTTCGTCAGGATCTGGCGGTTTCGGCCGAAAGCAGGCCTTCAAGATGAATTCGAGGCGCTGTACGGAGCAGACGGAGCGTGGGCTCGGCTGTTTCAGCGCGGACGAGGCTTTCTCGGGACGGAGCTCCAACGCGTCAGTGATGCGCCCCCCGAGTACCGCACGATCGACCGCTGGGAGTCGCGCGCTGCGTGGAATGCGTTTCGTGGTCAGCACGAGGCCTTGTACGAGAATCTCGACCGGCAGGCCGAGCTCGTCACCCAGATGGAGCAGCTCGTGGAGGAGCTCGACACCCCTGCGTCCGACGAATGATTGGGCTCGGGTGCATGCGGCTGTCGACCGCCGCCGACCGGGATGACGAGCGCGGAATCGCCGTCATACGAGCCGCCCTCGACGCCGGCGCGACGCTCCTGGACACCGCGGACGCGTACTGCCTCGACGAGGGGGACGTCGGCCATAACGAGCGCCTGATCGCCCGAGCG
>JAICOJ010000101.1 GCA_025930755.1 Gemmatimonadaceae bacterium | reverse complement strand
CGGCGGGGAGGCGGCGGCCGAACTCGCCGATGTTCCACGGCCCGGTGATGTAGAAGACGAAGAGGCCGCGCTCGAACTCCTGGAAGAGATTCGCGACGTCGGTGTTGCCGTACACCGGCGCGAGTCCATCGCGGTAGAGACTCAGGTAGAACTCGAACGCGCGGAGGAAATCGGGGTCCGAGAACGCACCCCACCGGCCGCCATCCTTGAGAAGTGGCGAGCCCGCCTGCATTCCGAAGATCGCCGGCTGCGCCCACTCGTTCGTGGGCAGAAAGATCGCCCACCGATCCTTGCCGACCGTGCGCTTGATGTCCTCCATCGCGCGACGCCAGTCGGCCCAGGTCGTCGGCATCTCGGTCCAACCCGCCTGCGCGAGGAGATCCTTTCGATAAAACAGAACGCGGGTGTCGACGTACCAGGGGATGCCGTAGACGGTATCGTCGACGACGTTGGTCGCCCAGATACCCGGAAAGAAGCTCTCCTTTCGAATCACGCTCGATTGAGAGATCAGCGCTCCCAGCGCCCGCAGCGCGCCCAGCGCTTCGAATTCGGGGATCCACGTGTTGCCTAACTGGGCGACGTCGGGCGTCGACCTCCCGACGTGTGCGGTCAGAAGCTTCTCGTGCGCGGCGGTCCAGGGAATCTGCTGCACGCGAACGCGGATGCCTGGATTCTCGCGCTCGAACTGTGGGACGAGCTTGGCGACCTGTTCTCCCTCGGCGCCCATGGCCCAGAAGCGGATCTCGACTTCGGCCGCACCGTCAGCGCGGCCGCACGCGGTGGAAAGTGCGAGTAGCAGGGCTAAGGAACCGCAGATGGCCGCAGATGGCCGCAGGTGGCCCCGCGGCGCGAATCCAATTCCGCGCGGCCGTAACCAACGAACCTTGGGAACTTCATCTCGCATGGAGCTCTCCAGGCGCCATCAAGCAGCTGCGGCCTTCTGCGGCCATCTGCGGTTCCTTTACCGCGCGTTCGCGAGCCATCCCCCCGTGAAGCCCGCCCGCCGGAGCCCCTGAATGATGTACGGGCTTTTTCGCATGAGCCGCCAGATGAGATCGCTCCGCCAGTTCTCGATCATGAGCAGAATCGGGCCCTGATCGATGCCGAGGTAGTCGCCATCCACCCAGCCGACACCGGGCACGACACGTCCGTGCCGGAGGGGAAGGGTCGTTAGGCGCAGCGTCGGGTTCACGGCGTCGAGGAAGCCATACGTCGAAAACAGGGCGTCACCGAAGGTGCGACGCATCGCCTTGAGTGCGGGGACGGTGATCTCGGGCGCGAAGGGAACCGAGCCCCCGGCGGCCGTCGGCACGAGGGTGCCATCATCGAGGATGTACTCGGTGCCGGCGCCGCGAGCGGCGTACGTCTGGAATTTCCGAGTCCGTCCCTCGTAGACGATCGTCGTGTCGATGGGCCCATCCGAGGCCGTCAACCCCCACAGCGAGTCCGAGTACATGTGCCACTGACCCGGATTGGCGATCGCATAGGTGCGCTGCGAGTAGGTGGCGCGCCGCGAATTCTCGAAGTAGTCGATTCCGCGCCCGCGCATGTACTCGTCCTGAATCCGGCTGAAATCGATGAAGACGTGCGAGTACTGGTGCCCGAAGAGGGGCGGGAAGCCGAGGTGCGGTTGCCCCTGGAAGGTGGTCCACCGGTAGGTCGCGGTCCACGCCGGCCAGGCGGTCGAGTCGACGGCGTGCGTCGGCGAGCCTAACGCGAGAATGTAGAGCAGCATCGCCTCGTTGTAGCCCTTCCAGTCGAAGGTGTGGAACCCCCGATCGGGATACCAGCCCATTGAGACCAACGGTGGACGCGGGGATGCCCACCGCCAATCGATGCGCCGGTAGAGCGAATCGGCGAGCGCGCGCACTTCGACGTCCCCGGCATCGGTGCCGTCGAAGTACTCTCGGCACACGAGAGCGCCGGCGATGAGCAACGCCGTATCGATCGTGGACAGCTCCACGTTCTCGAAGCGGTGCCCGGTCTGCATGTCGAGGAAGTGGTAGAAGAACCCCATGTGACCGGCTATCCCCGACGCCTGCGGTCCCTGGGGCGCGTTCCAGAGAAAGCGGAGCGTCGTCAGCACGCGGTCGCGCGCCTGCGTGCGGGTAATCCAGCCGCGCTCGACGCCGACCGGATACGCGGCGAGCCCAAACCCGATCGCGGCGACGCTCGAGAACGAGGGCGTCGGCGCGCGGTCGGGGACGAGTCCGTTCTGCGGGTTCGCGAGCTGCCAGAAGAATCCGAAGGTTCGCGTCTGCACGGTGTCGAGGAACGGATCATCGCGTGAGACGGTGGGTGGTACGACGCCGGTGGGCGAGGGCGTGCACGCGAGCGTGAACGCCGCCACCAGCGCGACCACGGACGCCTTGAGATGTCGATGCATGTGGTTATCGATGAGACGGTTCGAGGTCGGAGCGAGACCCACGATGCGTCCTGCACACTGTGGGCCTCACCCCGACCTCGTGTCCTGCGTTCAGGTCAACGCCCGCCCGTACCTACGATGCTCGGTCCGAAGTCGTACGTGAGACCGATCTGCAAACGGCGCCCAGGCGCGGAGCATCCAGGCCGCCCAAAGGCGGCGTTCGGCTGACCGGGAGGGCCAATGCGCGCGTCATAGCACCCGTAGTTCCGGGAGTTGAACGCGTTGAACAGGTCGATCGCGAGCCCCGCCCGCTGTCCTCCGGCAACGGTGAAATCCTTGGCGAGACGGAGATCCATGTTCTGAGTCGCGAATGCGTTGCCAACGCCGAGGAACGCTCTGGTCGGTGGCTCGAAGACGTACTGGACTTCACCTCGATCATTTCTGTTGCCAAGCGTCTGATCGGGGGCCAACTGGGTGAAACCGGTTCCAAGCGTCACAACGGAGCTGAAGAGGAACCCCCATGGAATCCGCACGATTCCGTTCGCGACGACCGTATGCTCCTGCGTATCCGGAGCCCGCCGGCGCGGGAAGTCGGACACCGTGGGGTACCGCGGATCCAGTGAGAAGAAGAAGTTGCCCTGGCGATCGTTGTTGAAGGCCCAGGTGTACGACAGCCCGCCTCCCCAACGGGAATCCATGCGGAGCGGCTTGTCCAGTCCGAGCAGAATCGCGTCGTACCACGTCTTGACGCGATTGTCCGAGATCAACAGTCGTGCGTAGGTCGGCGCGAGCGCGTTGCAGTTGATGCTGTCGCAGCGCGTCCCGCGAATGAACGAGAATCCGTTGACGCCCCGCGAGCCGGCATACGTCAGCGACATCAGCGTATTGCCCAGCGTTTGACGCAGTCCGACGCTGAACTGATTCGTTTTCGGCGGCTTCGTATCGTTGGCGATGAGAAAGACCTCGGGCGCGCCGGCCGTACCGCTGGCCGCCAGCGTGCGGAGCTCATCGATGTCGAAATACCTCGGATCCCACTCGACACAGAAGGTGCACGCGGGCCGCGGGCCGATCGTGTCGAACTCGATGCGAAGCACCTTGTAGTCACGCCGGAACTCCTCGTCGAACATCTGGTTCCAGTAATTCCGGTCGTAGTACACGCCAAACCCGCCGAACAGCACGGTGCGCCCGTCGCCGAACATGTCGAACGACGCGCCGACACGGGGCTGGAAGGCTTTCTTGTATGCGGGCCGATCGTCGCCGTCGGTGAAATAGCGACCGAGCCCGCCCATCTGCTGCACGGTGTTGACGATCTGGTATGGCTGGCCACGGCGTGGCACCGTGACGTACAGGCTGTCGGCGAAGAAGTTCGAAAGCGAATCGCGGATCTGCGACGGCGTGACATAGTCGTTGTTGACCATGTTCGTCTCGATGTCCCACCGCAGCCCGAGATTCAGCACGAACCGTTCACCGATGGACCAGTCGTCCTGGATGTACGCGCCAAACTGCGTGTTGTTCGCTTCCTGGGTCGGCTGACCAAAACCGAACAGCACCTCGAACGGCCGGAGATATTGCTCGTTGCTCCGGAAGTTGAACACCGGGTTGCCGGTGAAATGCTTCGTGGCCTCGTAGGTCAGGAAGTCGACCGATATGCCGCCCTTGAAGACGTGATCACCTGCCCACTGCACCGCGGACCGCGTCACGTCGTTGCGCAGGGAGATACGGTTTTGCGTAAACCGCTGTTCGGTATCGCGGCCTCCAATGCGGATGATGCCGAAGTAGTTGCGACCGATTTCCTGCTCGTTCAGCGGCGCCGGGTTCCACCGGTAGTGCTGGCCGGAGATCTGCGCTTCGTTCAGCCAGCGATCGCCCGCGTACCGCCAGTTCGCGACACCGGTATAGACGTTCTGACGCTTATCCTCTGCTGATTGAAAGCTCGTCTGCCCGCCGAAACCGGCGAGATCCGACTCGTGCCGGATATTGGCGCTGACGTCGAAGGTGTTGCGGTCGGATGGGGTGAACGTGAGCTTCGCGAAGCCGAGGTGCTGGCGGAACTCCTGGTTGAATCGGCCCGCGTACTGCTGTGGATTGAGCCCCGGCGGCGCCAACGCTGCGTCCCCACCGACGAACACGTCGCCGGGTGAGTTCTGAGAGTTCAGCTCGTAGGTGCCGAAGAAGAACATCCGATCGCGCTGCAGCGGACCGCCGAGGCTTCCACCAGCCTGCACTCGGCTGAAGTCAGGCCGTGGGCGATTGTCGCGTACCGAGATCGGGTCGCGCGCGGAGAACCACTCGCCCTTCCCGATCGTGTTGAAGAACGCGTCGCCCTCCCAGGTGTTGCCGCCCGACTTCGTCGTCGCCGTGATGATGGCGCTCGCGGCCTTCTGATACTCGGCCTTGAAGTTCTGGGTGATGATCCGGAACTCCTGCACCGCTCCCTGCGGGAACGGGTTGCCGCGGCTCGCATCCTGTCCGGCGACACCACCCTGTAACACATCATTCTTGTACGAGGCGCCGTCGACGAACACGTTGACGAAATCCGCTGGCGATGCGCCGGCGGAGAACTTCTTGTCGGTGTTGTTGACCGGTGCCTGGTTCACGCCGGGGGCGAGCTTCGTGAGGTCGAGGAAGTTGCGGTCGCGCGAGGGCAGCTCCTCGATCTGCTCCTGCGTCACGTTGTTCGCCACTTCGGACGTTCGCGTCTCTCGCCGGACCAGGTCCGCCGTCACCTCGACCCCGGTGAGCGTCACTGCCGTCTCGGACAGCTCGAAGTCGATGTCCAGCGTCTGCCCAATGAGGACGCGAATGGTGCGCGTTTGCGGCGCCGCGCCCAGGCGACGCACGCTCAGCTCGTACGAACCGGGACGAAGCCCCGCCAGATTGTAGAAGCCGGCCTCGTTCGTATTCGTCCCGCGCGTCGTGTTCATCTCCGTGTGGCGCGCCACGACCACCGCGCCCTCCATGGGCTGATTGCCCGGGCCGCGTACGTACCCACGGATGCTTCCGGTGGTCGTCTGCGCCAGCACCGCGCCGGCCGTCGCCGCGATGAGCGCGACAGCCGCCAGCACCATCCGCGTGAACGAAGTGAGCACTACTCGAGAAATCATGACCAACCTCCTCTGTGTCGAGCGGAACGCCCCGCTCAGGGTGAAGACTTTCGAATGACGAGGGTCGTCGGAAGCACCACGCGCCGCGCCGCCCCATGGTCCGGTCCGACGATGGCGCCTAACAAGAGATCCATCGCGCGCTCGCCCAGTTGCGCGATGGGCACGTGCACCGAGGAGAGCGGAGGCGACACGTAGCGGGCGATTGGGATGTCGTCGAAGCCGGCGACCGCGATCGCTCCAGGCACTGCCACTCCCTCCTCGCGAAGCGCCGAGAGTGCGCCGATGGCCATTGCATCGTTGGCGGCGAAGATCGCCGTCGGGTGCGGCTGAAGCTTGAGGGCGGCACGCCCGGCCCGGTATCCCGCCGTCTCGGTGAAGTCTCCGTGGAACTCTAGACGGGGGTCACGCGGAAGGCCACCGTCGTCCAGCGCGTCTCGATACCCGCGCAGCCGCTCCGCCGCGTCGTGATTGCTCTCGGCCCCGCGGATGATCGCGATGCGCTGGTGCCCCTTGCGCACGAGGTGCTTCACCATCTGATATGCGCCGCCATGATTATCGATGGTAATCACGCGGGCATCCTCGGACGTGACGGGAGAGTTGATGAACACGATCGGCGTCCCGTCGCGGTGCTGCGCGAACAGCTCGGCGAGCTCGACATCGGGTGCCATGAGCACCAGGCCGTCGACGCGGCCGTACATCGCGCGGAATGCGCCGTGCACCTCGTCGTGCGCATTCCGTGCCGACGACAAGAGCAGCTGATACCCCGCGCGCTGCGCGCTGCGATCGATGCCGCGAATGATCTCCGAGAAGAACTCGCCATACAGGTCCGGAAGAAGCACGCCGAGGGTGTTCGTCCGGCTGGTGATCAGCGAGCGGGCGCCGCCGTGGGGAGTGAACCGGAGATTGTCGGCGGCATCCCGGACGCGGCGGCGGGTATCGTCACGCACCGGTCCGGAGTCGTTCAGCGCACGCGAGACCGTGGCGACCGACACGCGCGCAGCGCGGGCCACGTCGCGAATCGTGGCCTGGCGGGGAGCTTCCGGATGTCGGCTGCGCGGAGACCGCGTGGACACGCCTCGCCTCGACCGGAGATTGGGTGTAAACGGTTACACCGGGGCGAGAGCCTTGTCAAGAAAGGGCGCGGTCAATGCAGTGACCGCGACGGTGTCCGTCGAGGTCCGCGCGAAGCGGAAAGGTCTCTCTTACAGAGGTACCCGTGCGGATCCGGCGTGCCACCTGCCTCCTCGCCGTCAGCTTCGCAATCGCACCCCTGGGTGCTTGCGATGACCCCCTCCGTCCCCGCGACGTGGCGGGGACCTATGTCCTGCGCTCTTTGCGAGGTGAGCAACCTCCCGCCGTCCTTGGAGCAGCCGGCAACGGGCAGCTGATCATCCTGGCGGACACGCTTCGACTGAACGCCGACGGTACCGGGAGCGAGATCTGGCTCCTTCAATACACGGGGCAGTACGCCGCCGAGTCCGGCCGGCTCGAAGTGCCGATTCTTTTCGAGATTCATGACGGGCGACTGGAGGGGGTGTACCTCTGTCCCGTCGACAGATTCTGTTTGCCCGTCGCCCCGCCGCTCCAGGGCGACTTCACGCGCGACGGTCTGGTGCTGGCCGTCGGGCGACACGGCGAAGGACCTTTCGATTTCCGACGTATCGACTGATGGACGCGCGCCCACTAACAGCTACCGGGACATGTTGGGAGACATCCAATGAGTTGGCTGATATCGGTCGCACTGGCCCTGGGAATCATCTCGGCTCCCACCGCGATGGCTCAGAACGGACTGTCGCCTCACGCGTGGGTCCTCGACGCTCGCCTGACACCGCCACCGTTGGCCCAACCGTCACCTGTCGCGATCCAATCGGAGATCGTACAGACAAGTCACGCACGACGTGGCTTCGCTCATCTTCTGGCCGGCGCCATGGTCGGAGTAGTGGGAGGCCTGATCGTTCACGATGACGGTCGAGTCGACTCGTGTGTTCTCTTGGAAAGCGAGCCGATTCCGTGCGTCGGTTTGCCGAACTTCGACGATGAGCCCATCGTCGTTGGCGCATTCGTAGGTGCAGCGGCGGGTCTGACGATCTATCTGGTGCGCACGCTGCTGCACAACAAAAGGACCTAGCGCCCAGGCACAGACTGGCGCGGCGAGTCCTCTGCAGGAGCCAAAAAAAGAATCCCGGAGAAGGTGTCCCCCGGGAAGTCAGACAGGCATTCTGCCGCGATCCGCAGACTTGGCGGTCGTCAGGGGTTTCGCCTCGGAATGAACATCACCTGTACGTTCCCGAACTGAAGCACCGTCGGCCCCTGGAGCTTCGTCTCCTTCTCGATCCGCTCCGCCCGCACGAAAGTGCCGTTCCGCGATGACGCATCGAGGATGAACCACTCGTCAGCCCGCCGCTCCAGCGTGGCGTGCAATCCCGAGACGCTTTCATCGGGCACCACGACGTCGTTGTGCGGGCCCCGTCCCACGCGCACCAGCGACTTGGTGATCGCCACTCGCCGTCCGCGGAGCGCGCCGCCATTCATCAGCTCGAGCATCGCCAACGCACCATCCTCCATTCGTAACGATGGCAGCGGGGTGTGCGGCGACGGTGCCGCGGGGCGCGGTGGAAGGGAGGCGACGAACCCCGTTGCGCCGAGCTGTGCCGCGCCTGGCGTCGACCGATCGACGTCCGCCTCGAAGCGGAATTCCTCGGTGCCGATGCGGATGACATCGCCCACGCCGAGCCAGCGGGCTTGGGAGACGCGAGCGCCATTGACGTAGATGCCGTTCATGCTCGAATCCTTGATCAGGTATCCGAGGCTTCCGGGTACGATGTCGGCATGACGGCGAGACACGCCGGGGATGCCGAGCACGACGTCGCATCCCGGATCGCGGCCGATGCTCAAGCCGTCGTCAGGGATCGTGTACGTATGCTGGTCGACGAGCCCAACGATGCGCCCACCGGTGCGGGCTCCCGGCGTCGCCGGGGTCGATGAGTCGACCGATGCCGAGTCGTCGCTGATCGAGGTGACGAAGTCGGTGCCGCCGGCAAGTCGCTCATCGCCGTAGACCATCTTCGCGCTGCCGATCGCGATCTTCGCTCCGTGCGGGACCGCGAGGGGAGCGGCACTCACTTCCTGCCCATCCAGCGAAACCCGAACGGTTCCGGTGCGCCGTAGCGTTGCGCCGCGCGGGCCGAGCACCACGATCGCCTGCGTGCCGCGTGGCATCGCGGGGATGACGATGTCGGATCCGTCGCTGCCCAACGTGTTTTCGCCGGCTCGCAGCTCATGCTGCCGCGAGCCGATCGCGATATACGGCATTCGACCGTTCCTCGTGGTGGGTCAACGTCTGATTAGAGACGACCGTCCATGAAAGGGCGTGACAGCCCCCTGCGCTGCCTCGTCACTCTTGTGATGCCGGACCCCTTCCGGGTTGAGGGGGCGTTCCCTGCCAATTCCGCCATGAAGAGAGCGACCAAAACCGGGGACCGCGATACGGCCTGCGCACGTTGCGGCTCGCTACTCCCTGACAAGTCGGCTACCTGTGCCGCGTGCGGCCTCAACCAGAAGGCCACCACAGGTGTGTACGACAGCGCGCCCTCCCAGCCGGACGATGCGGCACTTGTTCGGGCCGCCCTGGCGGACGAATACGACATCCTCGAAGAGCTCGGCCGCGGCGGCATGGCCGTGGTCTTTCGCGCCCGCGAGCGCGCCCTCGATCGCGACGTCGCCATCAAGGTGCTCCCGCGGTCGCTTGCGTTCGACGCCGCCCTGGTCGAGCGCTTCCAGCGCGAAGCGCGCATCGCCGCGGCGCTCGAGCATCCGCACATCGTGCCGATTCATCGCGTCGGTCGCGCCGGCGACACGATCTTCTTCGTCATGAAGCACGTGAAGGGAGGCTCGCTCGCCGATCGGCTGCGCGAGCGCCATCACCTGCCAGCCGACGAGATTCACAAGATCCTGGTCGAGGTCGGCGGCGCGCTCGCGTATGCCGCCGAGCGTGGCGTGGTGCACCGCGACATCAAGCCGGAGAACATCCTGTTCGACGAGAGCGGCCGCGCGCTGGTGACCGACTTCGGCATCGCACGCTCCGCGGACGCGACAGCGATGACCCGCGCGGGCACGTCGGTGGGAACCCCGCGGTACATGAGTCCCGAGCAGGCACGCGGTAAGACCGTCGACGGCCGCAGCGACATTTACTCGCTCGGCGTCGTCGCCTACGAGTGCCTGACGGGCAGAGCGCCGTTCGAGGGGACGGATCACTACTCTCTCATGTACGCGCACGTCTCGCAGCCGATCCCCGCCCCCGCGCTCGACACGCCCGAGGAGCGCACCGTCTTCGGGGTCCTCGAGAAGATGCTGCGCAAGGAGCCGACGGATCGCCCACAGACTGGCGCCGAGCTGGAGGCGCTTCTCGAAGGGCGCTCGCCGAATACGCCCAAGCCCTCGCGTATCCACCGGACGTCGCGCGTCCCGATGTGGCAGCTCGCGACCGCCGGCACGCTGGTCATCGCGCTGGGCGCCGCGGCGCTCTTCTCGAAGGGTGGTGACCTCCCGGCGAAGACGGGACTCGCCGCGCAACCGCCCGAGCCCTACTCGCGCTGCCCGCGCGGGACCCAGGTCGCGGCGGTGCCGTATCGTGTGATGGTCGATCCAGTCGGCGTGCGGAAACGCGGCGCCGACATCAAGGTCGCCTACGACGTCTGCGGCCTGAAGAAGGGGACGACCTACGAGGGCGTCATCGTCGCCAAGAAGCAGCAGAGCAAGGTCAGTCGCTTCCTCCGCGGAACCGAGCCGGTGGAGATCCGCTTCCGCGAAGAGGCGGCCTCTGCCCGCTCGCGCCAGGAGCGCACGCTCGCCACCCGCAAGCTGCCCTCGGGCACGTACACGCTGACGGTGAGCATCACCGACGGAAAGGATCGCGTGCGGAACGTGGCGACGACGTTCGAGATAGCGAAGGACAAATAGAGGCGCTGGAGGCGCTGGAGGCGCTGAAGGCGCTGAAGGTCCTGGCATTTCAGCGCCTTCAGCGCCTTCAGCCCCTCCAGCGCCTCTCACTCGTCATTCCTCGTCCGCCCCATCGCTATCCCCTCCGCCCCAAACCTTTCCCGAAGCTTGTCTACCGCCCTCACCAATGCCCGGTCGCGGGCGGTTTCTTCTTCTCCCGACGCGGCCGCCTCGAACAAGGCCAGCTGATCGGCGTCCGGGTCGGCCGCGAGCGACGACAGCGCGACGCCGAGCAGACGCGCGGGGACGCGACGGCTCGAGCGCAGCTTCGCGAGCAGGCCCTTCGCCACCCCGTGAATCACACGATCGGCGATGACGCCGCGGGGCAGGGTGCGGCTCGCCGAGCGTGTTCGAAAATCGAAGTCGCGGATGCGAACGGTGATCGTCCGCGCGGTCATGCCGTCGGCGCGCAGGTCCGACGCGGCGCGCGTGACGAGCGTCAGCAGCTCGTGATGCAGCTCGTCATCACTCTTGATGTCCTCGGCGAACGTCTCATCGCGCGAGATGCTCTTCGCGTCGCCGCGCGACTCCACCTCCGACCGATCGATGCCACGTACGCGCTCGTACAGCCACTCGCCCTCGCGATCGCCGAGCCAGCGGGAGAGCGTCGCCGCATCATACGGAAGAACATCCCGGACCGTCTTCATGCCGAGCCTGGCCAGCCGCTCCTGGAATTTCGGACCCACGAGCGGTAGATCGGCGAGTGCGAAGGTCGCGAGGAATTCGGCCTCCTGACCTGGCTCGACGACGTGCACTCCCGTCGCGCCCGTTCCCGGCTTTGGCTTGGCGCGCTCGACCGCGAGCTTCGCCACCAGCTTCGACGTCCCCCCGCCGATGGATACCGAGAGGCCCGTTGCCTCCGCGACCGCATCGCGGATGCGCCGCGCGGTGACGCTGAGCGGCTCGTTATGGTAGAGCGCCTCGGTACCGGCGAGATCCATGTACCACTCATCGATGCTGGCCGACTCGACCACGGGCGAAAACCGATCGAGCACCGCGCGAATCTCGCGATGCATGCGCGAGCACGCCCCACGTGGGACGGGGACGCACATCGCGTCGGGGCAGAGTCGCAGGGCACGGGAGATAGGCATCGCGCTGCGCACTCCGAACTTCCGCGTCTCGTATGATGCACTGCACACCACCCCTCGGCTCTCGCGTGTGCCGCCCACGATGAGCAACGGGGCCTTTCCCGCTCCGTCGGGATCGACCATGCGCGCGATCGCGACGTAGAACGCGTCGGCGTCGGCGAGGAGGATGCGAGACACCATGGGTGATCGAGGTGATCGAGGTCCGTCGAGGTTGTCAAGGTAGCGAGGGGCAGGGGATCTTGAGCCCCTGGGCCGCCTTGATCACCTTGACGACCTCGACCACCTCGACAACCTCGCTCCGTCCGTGGCACTGACTCAGCAACAATTCGACGCCCTCGTCGCCCGCCTCACTCACGAGGCGCAAACCCGGCCCCTCTGGTACAAGACGCGGGTCTTCCTGCTGGCGATGCTCGGGTATGCCTACGTCTTCGGCGTTCTGCTCGTGCTGATCGCGATCATCGCCGCCGTCATCTACATCGTCTCGACCGGGCGCGGGCTCAGGCTGCTGTCGGACCTCGCGCTACCGCTGGCCCTGTTCGCCTGGTTCGTCAGCAAATCGCTGTGGGTCAAGCTCGATCCGCCCGAAGGGCGTGAGCTGCGCAAGGAGGAAGCGCCACGCCTCTTTGCGGCAATCGACGAGGTGACGCGAACGCTCCGCGCGCCCCGGGCGGACGTCGTCCTCGTCACCGACGAGTACAACGCCTCCGTCTCGCAGATTCCCCGCCTCGGCGTGTTCGGATGGCACCGGAACTTCCTCACGATCGGGCTTCCGCTCATGCAGGCGATGCCGCCGGACGAGTGGCGCGGCGTTCTCGCGCACGAGTTCTCGCACTTGTCGCGCGCGCACGCGCGCTTCTCCAACTGGATCTACCGCGTGCGGAAGACCTGGTACCAGCTCATGGAGCGGTTGGAGAACGACCGGAAGGGCGGCGGAATGTGGATGTTCAAGCGGTTCTTCCAGTGGTACGCGCCGTACTTCGCCGCGTATACGTTCGTTCTCGCGCGTCGCGACGAATACGAGGCGGACAAGCTGGCGGCGACCGTCGTGGGACCGGACGCGATGGCGCGAGGGTTCATCACTGGCGGCGTGCGCTCGCGGCTGCTCTCGCGAAAGTTCTGGCCCGAGATCGATCAGGAAGTTCTGACGACGCCGACGCCGCCGCACGACGTCCACACCCGCATGGCGGACGTGCTCCGCGCGGAGCTGAATCCCGAGCCCGTTCGGTCGTGGATCGAGGAGGATCTCACCGTCGAGACGGGAAGTGTCGACACCCACCCGGCCCATCGCGATCGCATCGCTGCGCTCGGCGTCGACATTCGCGACCTGATCGGTAAGAGCGGTTCTCCCGCTGCCCCACTCCAGGTCACCGCTGCCGACCACTTTCTCGGCCCGCTGGCGAACGAGTTGACGGATGCCTTCGACGTGGAGTGGCAACGCAACGCCGCCAGCTGGTGGCGGGATCGTCACCAGCGGGAGCGCGGCGCGGAAGACGAGCTGGTGCAGCTCGAGCAACGGCGGGAGACGCTCGACGATGCCGAGCTGTGGCAGCTGGCGCATCTCACCGATTCACGGCGCGGCGCCAATGCCGCGGAGCCGTACCTGCGCGAGCTGCTGCGCCGCGTTCCGCGCCACGCGGCGGCGGCGTACACGTTAGGCTACAATCTGCTCGACCGCGACGACCCGGAGGGTGTCGGTCTCATCGAGATGGCGAGGGAGCGTGACCCGAACGCGACCGCGCCGGGATCACGTGTGATCGCGTCGTATCTTCACCGACAGGGAAAAATCGAGGACGCGGAGCGGTACGAAGCGCGGGCGGGCCAGGCGGAAGCGGCGCAGGCGGAGGCAGAACAGG
>JAICOJ010000227.1 GCA_025930755.1 Gemmatimonadaceae bacterium | reverse complement strand
GTGAGCCGCTTTACCTCGGAGAACAAGCTCTACGACGTCATTCTCCGTCTCGACCCGCAGGACCGCGCGACGCCGTCCGACATCACGGGCTTGCACGTTCGCGGGAAGGACGGGTCGCTCGTTCCGCTGGACGCGGTGACGCGCGTCGAAGAGCGCATCGGACCGCGTCAGCTCAACCACTTCAACCGCGTACGGTCGTTCACGCTGTCGGCGAGCATGGCGCCGGGGTTCACGTTGGGCCAGGCCCTCGACTCGCTCAATGCCGCCGCGGCCGCGGTCCTTCCTCCGGGCAGCACGGTCGAGCTGGCGGGTGAATCGAGGGAGTTCCAGGAGAGCAGCGGCGCGCTGTACTTCGCGTTCGCGCTCGCCTTGATCTTCGTGTTCATGGTGCTCGCGTCGCAGTTCGAGTCGCTGGTGCATCCCTTCACGGTACTGCTGGCGGTACCGCTCGCGGTGACCGGGGCGTTAGGCGCGCTGTGGCTGGCCGGCTCGACGCTCAACGTCTACAGCCAGATCGGCATGATCCTGCTCATTGGTCTGGTGACGAAGAACTCGATTCTGCTCGTGACGTACGCCAAGGATCTGCGCGACCGCGGGTACGAAGCGCTCGAGGCCATGCGCGAAGCGGGCCGGATCCGGTTGCGCCCGATTCTGATGACGTCGGTGGCGTCGATCTTCGGCGCGCTTCCCATCGCGCTCGGCCTTGGTGCCGGCGCGGGAAGCCGGCGTCCGCTCGGCTACTCGATCGTTGGAGGGTTGGTGGTGTCCACGCTGCTCACGCTGTTCCTCGTCCCCGCGGTGTACGTGGTGTTCGAGCGGCTGCGTTCCCGCCGCGTACGTGTGGGGGCGACGAGCGGCTCGGGCGGGGTGGTTGGTGGCGAATATCGACCGGTCGCCAGTGGCGCGGCCGCTTCAATGGAGGCGCGATGAAGTCGCACGCATGGATCGCCGCGGTCGTGATCGCTGGCGGCGTCCTGATCGGTGAACCGGCATCGAGTCAGACGGTGGATCAGAGCGTCCCGGTCGTGACCCTGTCCGAGGCACGGCGGAGGGCGACGTCGGTCGACCCGAACGCGGTGGCCGCGCGGAGTCAGGTTGCGACCGCTTCCGGGGAGCGCCGCGCCGCGTGGACGGATGTGCTCACGCCCCGTGTAACGGCGGGGGGCAGCTACACGCATTTCTCCGAGCCGTTCTTCAACTTCGGAACGGGGACGATCAGCCCGAACGCGACCGCCGCGACGCTCGAAGCGAGCTACACGCTGGTCGGCGCCGGGAAGTTCGGGGGACTCAAGAGCGCGCGGGCGTCGGTCGAGGCCGCTGAAGCGAGCGAGACGGCGGCGCGATTCCGGACGGCGCTCGAGACGGATGCGGCGTACTTCTCCGTGCTCGCCGATCGCGAGCTGGCGCGCGTCGCGACCGATCGCCTCCGGCGGGCGGAGGAACAGTTCGAGATCGCGCGCGTTCGTGTGCTGGCCGGCGAGGCGATCGCGCCTGATTCACTGCAGCTCCTGCTCGAGGTGAATCGTGCGCGACTCGCGCTTCTGAGCCGGGACTCGGCGCTCGTGACGTCGCGGCTTCGGCTGGGGCGGCAGATCGGTCTGACCGGTCCGGCGGAAGCGGCGCCGATCGACACGACGCCACCGCCCCCGCTCCCGCTGACGCTCGATCAGGCGGTGGCGGAGATGCGGACGCGTGGTCCGGACGTGGAAGCTGCACGTGCCGCGGAACGGCGCGCGGACGCGATCGTACTGGCGGAGCGCGAGCAGTATCTGCCGGCGATCACCGTCGGCGCCATTACAGGTGCGTACGACGCCGAGCTGTTCCCCTCGGCGACGCGGCGGACGCAGCTCGCCGTCAGCGTTTCGCTGCCGATCTGGAATGGGGGACAGCGCGAGCTCGCGGTCGCGCGCGCTCGGGCGGAGCGGGAGGTTGCGCGCGCGCAGCGTCAGGACAGCGAGCGCGGCGCCGCCGAGCTCATCGCGCAGGCGTATCACGGGTACCTGACGTCGCGCGCCGGGGTCGAGCTGGCGCTCGTGGGCGTGACGGTGTCGTCGGAGAACTTCCGCGTACAGCGCGCGCGCTATCGCGAGGGTGCGACGACGATTCTCGACCTGCTGGAGGCACAGGTGGCGCTGAGCGAGGCCGAGGCGGCGCTGGTGCAGTCGCGGTACTCCACGCGGCTCGCGCTGGCGCAGATCGAGGCATTGCTGGGACGACGCATTTTCGAAGCATCGACGATTGAACGCACGGACCGCTGAGGAGCAATACCATGAGACGCACAGAAGGGTTCGACGGAGAACGGCGCTGGTCGCGCAGGCGCACGATCATCGTGACGGCGAGTCTCGTGCTCGCCATCGGGCTGGTGGCGAGCGTGATCAAGTTCCGCGGTGGCGGCGAGGCGAACGCTCAGGAGGAAGGCGCCGGACCGGCATCGATGCCGCCCATGCCGGTGGATGTCGATACCGCGAGGCAGCGTCCAGTCGTCGACGCGGTGCGGGCGACGGGCCGCATCGACGCGGTGCAGGCGGTGGCGCTGCGGCCTGACGAGCAGGGGCGTGTGACGGCGCTGCTGTTCCGCGAGGGACAGTACGTGGCGAAGGGTGCGCCGCTGATCAAGATCGACGACGAGATGCTCCGCGCGCAGGCGGAGCGGGCGAAAGCCGATCGTGACCTCGCCCGGCAGCAGCTCGAGCGCATGCGCCGGCTTCGCGAGCAGAACGCGTCGTCGCCGGCGGATCTCGAGCGGGCCGAGGCCGCGGCCCGGAGCGCCGACGCGGCGCTGAACGTCCTGGAGCTGCAGATCGCGCGGACCACGGTGCGCGCGCCGTTCTCTGGTGTCGTCGGCCAGCGGTTCGTGAGCGCGGGCGATTACGTGACGACGGCGACGCAGCTGCTGACGTTGCAGACGGTCGATCCGCAGCGGGCCGTGATCGAGGTGCCCGAGCGGCACGCGGTTCGCCTGCGTCCGGGGCAGACGGTCGAGTTTACCGTGGCGGCGGAGCCAGGTCGCACGTTCCGCGCGCGCGTTGATTTCATAGATCCAGTCGTCCAGCCCGAGAACCGCACGATCGTGGTGAAGGCGCAGGCGCCGAACTCCGATCGGGTGCTGAAGCCGGGCATGTTCATCGAAGCGCGTCTGGCGACGGCGACGCGGGCCAATGCGACGGTCGTTCCGGAGGATGCGGTGCAGCCGCTTCGCACCGCGAACGTGGTGTGGGCGGTGGCCGACGGAAAGGCGAGCCGGCGTGTCGTGCAGCTGGGCGCGCGCTCACAGGGGATGGTCGAGGTGCTGAGCGGCGTCGAGGCAGGGGAGCTGGTGGTCGTCGGCGGTCTGGAGCGAATGGCCGAGGGCATGCCCCTCGCCGCGCGGCCTCGGCAGGGGGGCGGGGATGCGCCTAACGCGGAGGCAGCGGGGCGGCCTGTCGAGCGGTAGTGTCCGTCGCGAAGCGTGCAAAGCAGCCGCTCTAACCGCAGAGGAACACAAAGCAACGGCATTCTTCCGCAGAGGAATCAACAGCAACGGCATTTTTTTACCGCAGAGGACGCAGAGGACGCGGAGGAACGGCAACTGCCAAGGGCTTTTCCGAGGGCTCCCGCAGTCGAGTTTCTCGCCGCATCCTCCGCGTCCTCTGCGTTCTCTGCGTTCTCTGCGGTAAAAAAAGCCATTGTAGACGACGCGGAGGAACGGCAACTGCCAAGGCTTTTTTCAAAGGCTCCCGCAGTCGAGCTTCTCGCTGCATCCTCCGCGTCCTC
>JAICOJ010000126.1 GCA_025930755.1 Gemmatimonadaceae bacterium | reverse complement strand
TTCTTGAACAATGGATAGGGACACATGACGCACGACGCGTTGCAGGCGTTGATCGTCTGCAGCTGGATCAGGGCGGGGAAGGGCTGTGCCGCCATGTCGCGCGCGGGCGAGTAGCGGCGATTCGCCGCGCGCAACGCGCGGTAAAAGCGCATCTGGTACCCGATCCTCGTCATCTTCGTGGCCATGGGCGCCTCACACGAGTGCGGTTTCGAAGTGCAGCGGACGGTCATCCAGGGCTGGGCCGTCCCAGGCGCCGCGCGGCATCGTTGCGTAGGCGTGAATCGCCGTCGGCGTGGCGAGCAGTCCGTGCAGGGCGGAGCCGAGTGCCTCGCGCGCATCGAGGCCGACGTTCAGGAAGATCCGGTCGGCCCCACGGAGCCGATCGTGGGCGGCGAGGACGAGAGCGCGCAGAACCTCGACACGGTCCAGTGGAACGCAGAGATGAACCGCGCTGGCGTAGTGGAGCGGCGCGCCCACGTCAGGCGGTGCCGCCGCGCCGACGAAGGGCGCCATGATCCTCATGACTCCGCGGAGAATCGACAGCGTCGGCGAGTAGCGCAGGACGCGAAGGGTCTTGAGCGCGCGCTGATCCCACATTCCGACGAAGCCGAGCAGCCGGCCGCGACGGTCGCGGGCGAGGAGATAATCGTCGATCTCGAGTCCTGGCGCGGAGGCGATCCAGCGGGCGAGGCCGTCGGCATCGAGGACCGGCGTGAACTGCCGCGTGGGAGCGATCGCGCGCCACAGATCGGCCATTTCGTCGAGATCGCGCGAACTGGCGCGCTCCACGCACAGGTCAGGTGCGTCACCCGCCCGGCGCCAGAGCAGGGGAATCGCGTACGAGTGGAGCGTCGCAAAGCGATGAAGTCTGGGAAGCCCGCGCGGGCCGGCTGCGCGCCGCTCCATGGCGATGTTTCCGGCGAGAACGGTCAGAAGCACCGGCGTGGAATCTCCCGCCGTCGCCTTCGCAGTTTCGCTGACGAAGCGCTCCAGCGAGTCGGCCGTGCGCGTGTCGCGAAAGTCAGGGTGGACCTTGAGGTCGCCGGCGTAGACGATCGTCACGGGGCAACCATGCATCCACGCTCGCCGTTCCGCCGTTGCCACGCACGCCACCGGGTCTCCGGCGGGACCGTCGACGACCGCGACCTTCCATCGATCGCCCTCGAGCCGATTGAGGGCGAAGAAATCGGGCGCGCGGTCGATGCGCAGCGACAGGTCGCCCTCCATGGGACACGCGGCCGCCAGCTCCACGAGAGCGGCGTTGTCGCTCTCGGTCGCAAGCCTCACGAGCCCGCTCCCGTACGCCACGGCCGTCGCGCTCACGCCGCGTTCCACACGTCGCAGACAACCGCGCGATGCTGCACGAGGCTCCGGTCGCGCGCGATCAGACGCTCGCCGTATCCCGGCCGCTCGACAATGATCGTCCGCAGCCGCGCGGGCACGTCGGTCCATCCGACGAAGTTCCTGAAGACGACGCGCGCCCCGCGGCGCGCCGTGCGGGCCACTTCGGTGAACAGCGCATCGAGGTCACGCTCATCGAGCCATTCGCCAATGTTGGAGAGGGCGAAACCGTCGATCGACCGGGGAGGACAGGAACGCAGATACTCGGTCATCGGTCCGTCGACCAGCGAAAGCGTTCGTCCCGCGTTCGCGGTACGCGCCACGCCCGACAGCGAGAGGTAGGGCGGCACGCCGGACTGCTCACGCACGGGATACATGCCCGTGAGCATCTCGTGCAGGAAGTAGTTGTCCCGCGTGGGGAGCTGGGTGAGTGTTCGCTCGGCCAGCTGGCGGAAGTGGCGCGCGAAGCTCGGGTTCTCGACGTGATCGAAGAACGACGGGTGATAGGCGCGCGAGAAGGTCCAGCGGTTGAGCAGCAGCGCGAACAAGGCGCGCCAGCGCCAGCCGTCCCACGAGCGCGCAAAGATCTCCCGCTGTGCGTCGACGGAGTCGGCGCTGAGCAGTGCTTCGACCCCGCGGCGCCGAATGACCACGTGCGCCGCGAGGGACGCGACCAGGGAGATGAATCGCTCGCTCTTGCCCGCGCGAAGAGCGCCGCGGTCGATCGCATCGCGGTGGTCATCCCACCAGGCGCGAGCACCGGTGGTGAGCAGCGGGGAAAGCGCGCCATACAGCCGGCGCCGTCGAAGGGCGGGCATTGGCTGGCCGCCGAGAAACGCGATCGCGTCCAGGCGCTCGAGTGCGCGGATTGCGGCGCACTTGAGCTCGACGAGATGATTCTGGGCGCGCGACAGGTCGACGCCAACGACGCGCTGCGCGCCGGCGGCGAGCAGCGACAGCGCCGTACACCCGCCCGAGCTCACCACGACGATGGTGCCGCCGAGGGCCGGCGCGAGAGCCTGCATCTCGACGCAGGGATCCTCGCGCACCTGGGCGAAGATGAGCGGGCCATCGACGGCGCCGGGAAGCGCGATACGAGCGAGTGGGCGCGCGACACTCGGCTCCGCGCGCCGCGGGGCCGGCATGGTCGCGGTGGTCATGCCGCGCGTGCGAAGCCGTACTCCTCGCACAGCGCCGCATAGATGTTTTCGTCGGCCTCCGCGAACTCCCGCATGGTGCGAACCACGAGCTCGCGTCCTCGCACCTTCTCCTGCTCCTCGAGCCACGTCTTCACCCAGGAGAGATGCTCACGCTCCTCGTCGAGCAGTCGTCGGAGCGTCGCACAGATCGCCGGATGCGTTCCCGGACGGCGGAGGTGCAGCGTGAAATGCCGAAAGACGCGCCGCTCGAAGACCTGGGTGAGCGCGAGCACGTGAAAGAGCGACACCGGCGCGCGCAGGGCGCGTGCGTAGCGCGCCTGATACGTGTCGCGCACGGGACGCGGATTTCCGCCCAGCGCGATCATCGTCTCCGTCCAGCACTGCGCGTGCACTACCTCCTCCGCGGCATGCCGCGTCAGGGCGAGCACCAGCCGGGCGTCGCGCGCCCGTCGCGCGATCTGGCCGAGGATGAGCCCGCCATGCAGCTCCGAGGCGCGGTAGAAGTTGAGGAGGTCCAACTCGCGGGTTGTGTCGAGCATGTGGCGGCTCCGGTTACAACGTGGTCTTGAGGTGATCGACGAGGCGGCGCCCGCAAAGGCGTTCAATGCGATCGGCGAAGGTCCGGATGGCGACGGCGTCGCCCGGCAAGGCGACGGGAACCTCGCCCACCACTTCCTCGCCGTAGTGATGGAAGGTGACCGCCGCCGTGAGCACGCGATCGGTGAGCGCCGGATCACGGGCGAGGCGCTTCGCGATCAGGTCCGAGGCACTTTGCGCGTGGCGCACCTCGTCCGCGGCGATGTAGCGCAACAGCTCGATGAGCACCGGCTCCTCCGCGCGCTCGGCGAGGCGACGGAAGAAGTAGGCGGCGAGGTGCTCGCTGAGCATGAACTCGACGAGGTGCTCGATCACCTCGTCCGGCGGGAAGTCCCGATGGACGCCGGCGCGTCGCAGCGCGACGATCTCTTCGTCGGTGATCAACGGCTCGAAGCCCACGATGTCGAGGTACATGCGGAGGGCGTGGAAGTGCTTGAACCCTTCGTACATCTCGAGTCCCACCGCGGCGCATCCGTCGACATCGTCCCACAGCACGCGGAGAAAGCGCGCGAGATTAACCGGGTGGAACGACTCGATGAGCGCGGCACCGCGAAGCGAGGCGAGGATGTTGGGCTGGGAAAGCGCGCGGTCTCGATCGACGGCGTGCCAGGCGATGTCCCGGTCGATCGACCAGGCACCCCGCTCCGCCGCGGACGCGAAGCGCGCGTATAGCTGCGGACGAATGAGCGCGGACGTACTCATGATTCGGCCTCCGCGAAGGTCGTGTCGAGACTCGGCCAGCCAGCGCGGTCCACGCCGTGCGCGACGAGAAAGGCGAGGAGCCACCGCTCCAGCCCGAATGCGACACATCCGCTCGACGCCACCTGGCCGCTGGAGAGGGTCATGCCGAACGCCTCCCCGAAGAACGCTTCGTGATTGTTGAACGACGCCGCCGCCGTGCTCCGGTCGTCCCCGATCGGGAGGGCGAGCTCGTGCTTCAGCGCTTTCACGCGCTGCACGATGGTTTTTCCCCGGGCCGTCGGCGCGAAGAACGGATCGGTGGCCACGAGAAAACCGGCGTCGAGGTCGAGGCGCGAGGCGAGGGCGCCGGCGCGACGCATGGCCCGCTGGCGGAACTCCTCCACCGCCGCGGCGGCACCGATGCACACGACCTCGCGCATCGTGAATGCCCATTGCCGCTCGAGCGCCGCGACCCGCGTCCCCTCATGACGCCAGCAGGTCCCGGCGAGCGTGACGACCTCCGTCGTCGCGAGGCGCCGGCCGGCGAGGCGCTCGAAGACGTGATAGCACAGCGCCGGAGGGAGCGCGACATCGGAGCACTCGGCGGCGGCGCGCGCCGCCAGCACCGGCTCGGCATCGGTCGCAATCCGCTCCAGCGCGGACTCCTCGTCAGGCAGGTGCGACGCCGCGGTCAGCCAGAACGGAAAGGACGCGAAGTAGTCCGCGTGCTCCAGCGTGCGCATCGCCAGCGCCGGCGGAGACGCCCATTCCTCCGGGGCCTCTCGCTGCGCCAACACCGTGATCTCCCGCTCGAGCGAGCGCAGCAATGCCAGGGCATCGCCGCGCAGACCGACGATGCCGGGCGCGACATCCCAGAGCTCGCCCCGGGTCCGGAGAGCGGACACGATGCCGTCAGCCGTTCGCATGTACGTCCTCCGGGACGAACATGGCCGCGATGCGCGCAACCGTGCCGAAGTTGTCCATCCGAATATGCTCGTCAGGCACGGCCCGGCCGGTGTTGACCTCGGTCCAGGCGATGAGCTCGAGAATGCCGAGCGAGTCGATGACACCCTTCGCGAACAGCGGCGTGTCGGCGCTGATGACGATGCCCTTGGAGGCAAACCGCCTGTTCAACCACGCGAGCATGGCCCGCTCGAACCGGGTGCGAGCGCTCACGCCGCCTCCGGGAGCGCCGAGCTCCAGTTCGAGGCAAGGAGCCACTCGAGCATGCGGTCCCAGTAGGTCGTGACCGCGGGCGCAGTCTCCCCGAGCAGCTCGCGCGCGAGCGAGGTGTCAAAAACCTTGGGAAGCGCAAGCTGAGGGACGAAGTGCGACAGCGAGCGCGTGATGCGCTTGAGGCGCGCATCGCCGACGAGCTCGACGGAGCGCTCGAACAGCCCATACGTGTCGAGGTCGGACAGCGCGGGGCGCGCGACGTGTCGACGACGCCAGCTCGTGTCGCGTGACCAGAGGGCGTACGTGCGATCGAGCAGGGCGCCGAGTGGAAGCGCACCAGCGCCGGCACAGAGGTGTATCGTCCTGCCGGCGCAGTTGCCGGCGAGTGCCATTCTCGCGATGGCGTCCGCCACCCAATCGGCGGGAATGACATCGACGGGCGTGTCTTCCGTGCCCGGCATCATCGAGGCCAAGCCTGCGTGATAGAGGCGGAGCGCGCGATGCACCGCATTCACCTGCGTCACGACTCCCCCGACATCGTCGCACACGACGGTGCTGGGGCGCGCGATGGTGTACTCGAGGCCGCTCGCGCGAACGAGCGTCTCCGCTTCGTGCTTCGACTGCTCGTAGGCGTTGACCCAGCCCTCCCGGGCTGCGCTGGCGCCCTCAGGGATGAATCCAGTCCGCCGGCCCACCGTGAATGCGGTGCTCACCTGCACGAGTCGCATGTCCGAAAACGAGTAGGCCAGCTCGATGACGTTGCGCGTGCCTTCGACGTTCACGCGTCGCGACTCCTCGAGTGATCGCGAGAAGACGATGTCGCCCGCGCTGTGGACGAGGACGGACGGCGCACCGAGGCTGCGCGCGATGGTCCGGAGGTCGAGCCCGAGGGTGGGGAGCGTGATGTCCGCGCGCACGGGGGTCACGCGCAACGCCGCGGCGCCGACCCGGCGGGCGAGGGATGACCACCGCGCCGGGTCGCGAACGAGAACGACGATGGGTGCGTCGGTGAGGCGAATCAGGGATGCGACCACGCGGCGGCCGATGAGGCCGGTGGCCCCGGTGACCAGAATGGAGCGAGCGGTGGTCATGTCAGGCCTCCACCGCGAGAGCGGTCCAATGCGCGCCGTAGCCATACGAGAAGAGCAGCAGGCGGTCGCCAGGGGTGATCGCGCCCGTCGTCAGTGCGTCGTGGAGGTTGATGAAATTGTCGCCGGCCAGCGTGTGGCCGACGCGGGCGATGTTGTCCGCCCAGAGACGCGCGCGGGGAAGCGCGACGAGGCCCATCAGGATCTCCCAGCTGCGCCGGCTGACGTTATGCGGAATCACCCAGTCCACGTCGGCCACGGACCACCCCGCATCGCGCACCGTCTCCGCGATCACATGGCGCGCGGTCGGGAAGTAGGACGCGATGATCTCATCGCGCATGGCGTCGGCGTCCCAGTAGTAGCCCTTGGTCACCGTGCGTGCGGCGACGATGCGATTGCGCGGGTTCTCGCGCTCGATGAGCACTGCGCATCCCGCGTCCGCGGTGCAATTGAAGAGCGCCTCGCGACCGGCGAGCGGCGGGTACATGTCGGCGGACACGCAGAGCGCCCGCTCGATTCCCTCGGCCATGCAGAGGGCACGCGCCACGCGGACGGCTCCGAAAAGCGTCGTGCACGCGAGCTGATCCACCGAGAGCACCGCGGCATGCTCGAGCTCGAGATCGTATTGAAGGCGCGTGGATGGGTAGCGGAAGCGCGCCGTCGACACGACGTCGTTCGCCGAGCTGGCGAGGGTTTGGGCGGGGGAGAAGGCGAGGCCCCCTGGCGCTCCGCCGTAGACGAGCAGCCCGACGCTTGCGCGATCGACGCCGCATTCATCGAGCAGGCGCGTGCTTGCCGCGAGCGCGAGGGAGTACGACGACTCCTCACAGGCCACCCGCACCTGCTCGAAGCCAAGCGATTCCAGCGCCTCCGCGTTCGACTCGAGCAGACCTGCGGCTGCCAGCTCGCGGACAGACCGCGTCCCAGCGGGAAACTCGTACCGGATCGCGCCGATCGATGTCATCGCCCTCTCCAGGTCCGTACGGGGGGCAATGTGCGATGCGGTCGTCCGGGCACCCATCCGCCGACCTACGTAGTCACGGCATCCCGATGACGTAGAAGCAGCGGTGATCGGGTGGCGAGGCCGTCGAGGTGGCCGAGGAGGGCAACGACGTTCCCTCGCTCACCTCGACGACCCCCACACCCTCGTCTACCTTTGGTGTCCACCCCACCCGAACATTCCGTGAACGTCAGTCCCGTCACCTTGTCGGGCCGGCACGTCCGGCTCGAGCCTCTCGCGCTCGCGCACACCGAGCCGATGTTCGCCGCGGCCGCCGATCCGGAGCTGTGGCGGTGGACGCTGACGAACATCGCGTCGATCGAGGACATGCGGGTCTACATCGACTCGGCGCTCGCCGCGCAGCGCGCCGGTAGCGCGTTACCCTTCGCGACGCTCGATATCTCCACGGGCGAGGTCATTGGCAGCACGCGGTTCGGCAACATCGACACCTCGAACCGGCGCGTGGAGATCGGCTGGACCTGGTTACGTCGCGACCGTCAGCGAACGGCGTGCAACACCGAGGCGAAGTATCTGATGCTCTCGCACGCGTTCGACGTGCTCGGCTGCATCCGTGTCGAGCTCAAGACGGATGCGCTCAATCAGCAGTCGCGCGCGGCGATTCTGAGGATCGGCGCCACGGAGGAGGGAATTCTGCGCGCGCACATGATCACGGCCACGGGGCGGGTGCGCGATTCGGTGATGTACAGCATTCTCGATCGCGAGTGGCCGGACGTGCGCGCGAGGCTGGAGGCGAGACTGAGGTGAGCGAGGTCGTCGAGGTGGCCGAGGGCAGGCGGTCGAGGTGAAGTCACCTCGATCACCGCGCCCCCGTCGACACCCTCGACTTGTCTACCTTACGCCCTCCACGGCTGCGCGTCGAGCGAATGTCTGAACTGCTCGCGCAGCACGGGATGTTTCCGCAACAGATAAATCCCCATCGTGGCGGCGGCGATCAAGTTTCCCACCATGACCTGCCACCACGCCAGCTCGCCGAGCGGGCTCACCTGCGACAGCACCGCGACGAAGGCGTAGAACCCAACCTCGAAGGCGACGAAGAGAATCACGAATCCCAGCAGCACGGACGGCTCGTCGCCGGCGAGACGGACCATCGCCGCCGCCACGATCCCGAGCGTGATGAAGGCGGCGTAGTGAAACAGCGTGTACGCGAGCACGTGAATTATCGGGCTCTCGGCGTCGGGCACCGCCCCGAGGACGCTGAACACCGCACGACCGAGCGTCGCTGGAGTGAAGAGCGGCTGGCCGGCGACCATGTCGACGATGAAGAACCACACGGCGATCGCCGTCGCGCCAATGACACCGGCGATCACGCCCTGCCGGAACACGGGGTGTGGTGCGTGGCGCGCTTCGCGCCAGATGCTGCGCAGCGCATCCGGCCGGCGCATGGCCGCGAGTACGAGCAAGAGCACGAACAGCGCGGCCGGGACGAGAATGCCCGGCTCACCGCTGACGCGCTGCGTGATTGCCGCGGGGACCATGAGAAGGGCGAGCAGCGTCGCGGCGACCGCCGACGTCGCTGGAATGAGCAGGCCGATCGCGCCCACGACCTCGACGATCGCTACGACGATGCGGATCCACTCCGGGAATCCGCGCATTGCCGCCGCCTGGAGGATCAGCGGCTCTGCCCCCAGCAGCTTCGGCACGCCGGCGGCGAGGAACACCGCCGCGAGCAGGACACTGAGGATCGTCGCTGCGATCGCGGTCGAAGCGCGCGGTCTCTCCATCATCCACCTCCATTGCGCTCGCCGCACTGCCCTCGCGCGACGGACGTCGCGCGCCTGCGGCGGGCCTCGGAAGCCCTCCCGTCCAACATAGACGGGGTGATTAGGCCGTCAAGGAACGTGCGGCGAACCGTGTCGTCGACCGCTCCTTGTAGCGGCAGGGTGAGCCCAGTTACCCTGCATGGTGCGGCGCCCGTCACCAGCCCCGCGCGTCCGGCTCCAAGTCGCTCAACGGCGTTACTGGCGGCGCCTCAGCAGTTTCGAGGTTTTCCCGCTTGCCGAGCCTCGCTGCCGTCCGTGAACCGCCCTTTGCGCTCACTGCGCGTGCCTCCGCCCGCGTCGAGCTGGCGCTCGCGGGAGCATTTCGGAAGCACGACACCGCACTCGCGGAGCTGCGCTCGGCCATCGAGGCATGCGTCGGAGAGCTTCAGGAGCAGGGGATGCTCCCGGAAGCGATGGTCGTCACGATGCGCGCTTTCATGCAGCATACCGCGTCGCACCCGTCTGTCGAGCACCCGGTCGCGGCGCGCGCGGCGACGCTCATGATGGACGAGATCATCCAGTGGTCGATTCTCGCGTATTATCCGGCCACGCTGCCGCTGAAGCCGCCACGGGGACGGCGGGGCGAAGGAAGCTAGCACCCTCACCGATTCGTCATCCGGGAGATCCTGGTTCTGCGGTTCGCTCACCAGCCCGCAGCCTCCCGAATCGCAGGTCGCACATCTACAGGCGCTTCTGGCGACGCCTTCAGTCGGAGGCGTTCCGTGTCACATTCAGCCAACGGCGACGGCCAAGGCCATCCCATCTCGCCCGCATTACGCCAGGCGCTCAGGTCGGCAGACGCACAGCACCGCGCATCGCTCGAGGCGCTACGGGACGCAATCTGCGAGTACGTGGACGATCTGAGGGACCGCGGCGTGGAATCGCGGGAGATCGTCACCGCCATTCACCATCGCGTCACGGACCTTCGATCGTCAGGGGCAATCACCGGTCCCGGAATTCTGGTCGACGGCATCGTCGATGAGATGGTGAACTCGTGCCTCGAGCCCGCGGAATGACTTCCGGCGTGGCCTAACGCGGCCGCGCGAGGCCTCCTCTCGTCGCCATCGCCGGCTCACGCGCCGTCACTACCGCGGTCCCTCGGGCGAGGGGTTTCGAGGGACGTGCCCGGGCCATTCACGATAGCGCTCGGGGCGTTCTCTGATCACCCAGGGATATTGGTCCGGATGATGGTAGATGAGGCAGAGCAATACTCTCACGAGCTCTTCGGAGACCGGGACGCGACTCTGATTGATGAGGTCCCGCAACCGGTCGTCGGCGAACCGAACGCTGTAATGGAGGGCGCTGGGTCCGCGCAGGCGTATTTCATCGGTATCGAAGAGCGGCGAGATGCGTAATCGCCCTTCAGCGCATCGCAGCTCACCGGTGTTGTACAGGCCGGTGAGTGTCTCCAGAATCGCTTCGTCCCGCGCGTCGCCCCTCACTGATCGGCGGGCACCGCTTCCGAAGGCCCAGGCAGGAAAATCATGCTCGCCGCCTTTTGCATAATCAGCGCCGCGGCGCCCGTACCCACGCGTAGTGCGCGGTTTGCGAAGGCCTGAGTCGAGGGAGTTGCGAACCGTGCCGCCTCCCGGACGGCTATTCCGTGCGCAC
>JAICOJ010000217.1 GCA_025930755.1 Gemmatimonadaceae bacterium | reverse complement strand
TGACCACCCGCGTGTCCTCCGAGCCTCGAGCGTCGGTCCATACGCTGTCGCGCATGATGAAGGTGCGCGTGCCAACGCGTCGTGAGATGATACCCTCGTTTTGAAGCGCCGGTGCCGCGGCCGCGTCGGCCTGGGATAGCGTCTGCGCGCCACGCATGGCGGAGGCAGCCTTTGCTTCCTCGAACCGACGCACCCGTGCTTCGGGGGCAGCGGTGCCCACGCGCCGTGAGAGATCGCGACCGCCCTGGGTGGCCACCATCCCGGGCTCGAGCACGAGGTATGAGGTGAGCTCCGTGGGGATGCCGTACGTCTCCCCCAACGAGCGGATCTCGTTGTCGATCTCCGGCGACGCGCCGTTGCGCCGGCGCTCGGCGCTCAGATAGCCAACGCGCTGCGTCGCCCACAGGCGGGCCACGAATGCATTCTCACGATCACGCTCCGGCAGTTCGGCCTCCGTCGTCCACGACACGCGACCGTTGGCCGATTCGCCCTCGAAGCGCACGAGGATCGTGCCGCTGCCTTCGTACCGCGCAAGCACGACGAGGTCCTGGCCGGCGAACAGATCGTACGGTCCGGCAGGATGCATCTTCGACAGGCGCGCTCCTTCCACCCGCACACGCAGATCCGTCGCGACGGGGCTCGTGAGGCGTGAGGCAACGACGCTGACCGCGCGCTCCACCGATTCGTTGGGACGGACGAAGTGTGCGGTGCCGCGCCCCTCCAGCGCCAGCCGTTCCAGCAGCGCCACGTTGAGGTCGGCGCCGACACCGAAGGTGAAGATGCGCCGGCGCCCACGCTCCGTCGCGGCTTGCTCCGCGATCCGCTCAGGATTGCGCTCGCCGACCGTAGGCTCGCCGTCAGTCACGAACAGGACCAGGGGCAGGCGGCCGTTGTCCGCGGGAACGGACAGCGCTTCTTCCAGCGCGCCGGAGATGTTCGTCGATCCTTCCGCACGCAGACGATCGAGGTAGCGCTCCGCCGCGGCGATGTTCTCGCGCGTCGCGAACACCGGCTCGTCGCGGAAGCTGCGCACATCGCTCGCGAAGTCGATCAGTCTGAACCGGTCCCTCGACGACAGGGTCGCCAACAGCTGCTTGCCGGCCTCACGCGCCTGCTCGATCTTCTTGCCACTCATCGAGCCGGAGACGTCGAGCACCAGCGTGATGTCGCGCGGCGTCTCGCGCGGGGCGATGGCCGGCGGCGACAGCGTGAGCAGCGCGAACCCCTCGTCACGTCCGGGAGCGTGGGACAGCACGCCGATCGCGGCCCGCGTTCCACGGCGGAGCGGAAGAAGCAGCGTCATCTCACGGGCTCCACCCGCGAGCTCCACCTGGGCCATCTCCCGGTCATCGCTCACACGCAGGTCGTGCGTCGGCGAGTACGGCCGGCCATAGCCGGAGCGCGGATAGCGCAGTCGAAACCGGAGCTTCCCCTCCGGATCCCCGCGGTCGCGGGCGACATCGGCACCCGGACCGGAACGCCCGCCGCGGAAGTAGTCGACGCGCACGGCATCGCCCTCACGCTCGGCCACCGCGTGAAAGCGCACGACGACCCGGCGCGTCTCGCCGGCAGCGATGGGAAAGATGCGCGTCCGGAGGAGCCCGTGCCCCATCCACTCCACGAGTGCGGGGTCGCGACTCTGCCGCACGATGTCCTCGTAGATGCGTCGGGCTTCGTCGGCGCCCATGGTCTCGCCGGCGACGAGCTCGCCGTTGATCTCGAGCTGCAACCCCTCGAACGCGGCGTTTTTCGGAAGTGGAAAGAGATAATCCGCTTCTCCGATTCGGCCGCCACGATTGATGAAGGTCTCTTCGACCTCGTAGTGGAGCACGCCATCGCGCAGCTCCACCTCGACGTTGCTGGCTCGTCGTTCGACATCGGAAAGGGGGACACGCCGGCATTCGCGCCCCGGGCACTCCGGACAGGGGATCGGAACGCAGGGACGTGGAATGATCCGCCCCTGGGCCAATGTGGCCGCCGGGGACAGGAGGAGAGCAAGAGCGAGAATGGCGAGACGCATTTTGACTTCCGTTTTGGTGACGATAGGGAGACGTCGACGGAGGCCTGGCTTGCACATCCTTGGGTTTCGGAGCGCTTCGGGCTGGTGAAGGAGACTGCGAGCTGCGAGCTGCGAACAAAACCCAGAGCCGAAGAAAGACCTTCGCGGGGGGGCTTAGTTCGCAGTTCGCAGTTCGCAGTTCGCAGCCCGCAGCCCGCAGTTCGCAGTTCGCAGTCCTATGAGGCCTCGCCTCGGCGCTGCTCCCCGCCCGAGCGCGCCATCACGCGAACCGCCAGCAGATTCTTGTCGGCGCGGCCGAGAACCTTGGTGAGATTCTCCCGCGGATAGCGCACGGCCCAGCCGAGTGAGAACTCGACCGGCGCGGATCGGAGTGCGGAGCGCTGCAGGCGTCCGACGACCTGCTGAACGCGCTCGCCATCGGCGTTGGCGAGCAGCACCACGAACTCATCACCACCGAGCCGCACGACGGCATCCTCGGCGCGGACGTGCCGCATGAGGAAGCGCGCCATCTTCACCAGCGCGCGATCGCCCGCCTGGTGCCCGAAGCGATCGTTGAACTGCTTGAAGTGATCGATGTCGATGATGATGCAGCCCCACGACTCGCCAGGATGCGCCGTCGCGCGTCGCTCCAGCGTCGAGAGATAGCGACGGTTGTAGCAGCCGGTGAGCGGGTCGCGCAGGCTCTGCTGCACCAGGTCGTCGGCGGCACGCTTGCGGGCGGTGATGTCGACGACGACGCCGTAATAATAGAGGTCGCCCGTCCGCGCATCGCGCGCGGCGTAGGTGGTGTCGAGCACCGTGCGTGTCGTCCCGTCGGCACGGCGCAGCTCGAGCTCCAGCTCGAGGGCGTGACCCTCCCGATCGACGACCTCGAGCACCCGCGGCCGCAGCGACGGGTCGGCGAGAAACTCGTCGACGCGTCGCGCCTTCAGCGCCTCGACGGACTCCACCCCCAGGACCTCGAGGAGCGCGGGATTCGCATCGATGAACGCGCCTTCGGGCGTCGTGATGTACATCCCGACGCGCACGTTACGCACGAGCTCGCGCAACGTGTCGGCATCGACGAAACTCGGCGGACGGGACGGGGGCGTCATTGCGCGCTTCCTCCATTGCCGCCCGCGGGCGTGGCGGTGGCAGCCGCCTTCTCCACCTCGCGAACCGGCGTGACCTCATCGACGACGATGAGCCTGCGGTCGAGCTGTCGCATCATCGAGCAGAACGCGCGCGCCACATCGGGGTCGAACTCGGTGCCGGCGCGCGATTCGATGTACTCGAGCGCGCGCTCCGATTCCCACGCCTCGCGGTAGGGGCGGCGTGTTCTCAATGCATCGTACACATCGCACACGTGAACGAGCCGGCTCGCGCTGTGACAATCGCGACCGTAGTGGAGGCACGGATAGCCCCCGCCATTCAGCATGATGTGGTGCTCGTAGGCGACGATGGCCGCCAGGTCGAGCTGCTTGTCGCTGGCGAAGATGATCCGGGCCCCGTCAGCCGGATGCCGGTTCATGATCGCGCGCTCCTCCGGCGTGAGCCGCCCCGGCTTCACCAGAATCTCGCGGGGAATGCGGACCTTTCCGAGATCGTGGAGCAGGCCCGCGACGCCGTACGACCGCACGTCCCGCTTGCCGAGGCCCATGAACTCCGCCAGTGCCATGGCGAGGACGGAGACGTTCATCGAATGCGTCGTCGTGTACTGATCGAACTCCTTGAGCTCGAGCAGCGGGATGACGACCTGGCTTTCGCCGTGCATCGCGACCGAGAGCGATCGCACGACCGCTTCCGCTTCGACGAGCGGGAGCTCGCCGCGCTGCTCGACTTCGTCGTGCAGCCATCGCACGGCATCCGCTTCTTCGCCAAGCGTATACGTGATCGTGGCCGTCGGCAGCACCGCTTCGCTGGGCGCCTTCATACCGGTTGCGCCGCGCACGCCAATGGCGCCGAACCGAATGCTGGACGGACGCGTCTGGCGTTGCTCGGTGGTGTCCACCGTCGCCGCGGTGAGGGACGACATGACCTCACCGAGGAAGGCCTCGTAATCTTCCCGCGTCACGCCGGGCTGAAGCTCGATGCGCTGGATCCCCACCGCCGCCAGTCGCCCGCCCCATTCCCACTCTCGCAGCTCGCGCAGCGCTCGCTCTCCGTAGATCACCTCGGCG
>JAICOJ010000061.1 GCA_025930755.1 Gemmatimonadaceae bacterium | reverse complement strand
CCGGAGCGGTGAGCATGCCGAAGTCGTGCCCTTCTCCGCCAAGATCGAAGCCGAGCTTCGGCAGCTCCCGCCAGAGGACCGTGCCGATTTCCTCGCGTCGTTAGGGCTCGAGGAAGCAGGGCTCGACCGCGTCATCCATGCCGGGTACCACCTGCTGGGGCTGCAAACGTATTTCACGGCCGGCGAGCAGGAGGTGCGCGCCTGGACGATTCATCGCGGGGACACGGCGCCGCGCGCCGCGGGTGTCATTCACACCGATTTCGAGCGCGGGTTCATTCGCGCCGAGACCGCGGGCTACGACGACTTCGTCTCCACGGGAGGCTGGAAGGGCGCGAAGGAGCGTGGCGTCGTGCGCTCCGAGGGGAAGGAATACGTCGTCCGCGATGGCGACGTCATGCTCTTCCGATTCAACGTCTAGCCAGTAGCCAGCGCCTGACGAACCCGCTACCTTTCCGGACTCACAACTGACACCCTCCTCCTGCTCCGGCAACCAGCGGGGGGCGGTACTACGACCAAAGGGAGGCTTGCCACTGTGACCCGCCAGTACGAAGCGGTCTACATCTTCGACTCCACGCTCGAAGACACCGCAATCAACGACAAGATCTCACGTTTTCACGGCCTCCTGTCGGCGAGCGGCGATATCGCCATCGACCATTGGGGACGCCGGCAGCTCGCGTATCCCATCGGGCAGAAGGAGAATGGCTACTACGCCATCGCGCGCTTCGAGGCGGAGCCCGCGAAGCTCCCCGAATACGAGCGCGCGCTCAAGCTCGATGAGGGCATCGTCCGCTATTTGATCACGCTCCACGAGCACGAAGTCGGCGCCCCGGCGATCGAGCCAGGGAGCGAGATCGGCCTTCGCCGCCGTGACGATGACGAGGAGGACGAAGAATGATGCGCCGACCCCAGAAGGCTTGCCCGTTCTGCGAATCGCGCATTCGCTACGTGGATTACAAGGATGATCGCACGCTTGGTCGCTTCATCACCGATCACGGCAAGATTCTGCCGAGCCGGCTGAGCGGAATGTGCGCGCGGCACCAGCGGCAGCTGTCGACGGCAATCAAACGGGCTCGGTATCTCGCTCTGATTCCGTACATCAAGGGCCACCACCAGACCTGAGCATGGCCGACGGCCTCGCGCCGGCGCCGCGCGAGCGAGGGTGGGCGCGTCTCGCCTTTGCTCTCGCGGCGTTCTTGTTGGTTCCGCTCTTCCCCGCCGTGCGCGCGGTGCTCCCGGTTGAGCACACGCTCATCCTGCTCGTTCCCACCATTGCCGTCTGCTTTCTGCTCGGCTGGTGGGCGGGGGGGCGGTTGTCACTCGCGCTCGTGTGGCTCGCGTTTGCCGCGTGGGTGCTGGCCCAGCCCGCGCCAGCCTCGGGCGGCTCGTACTATGACCTGGCCCGTGCGTGGGGATTGCTGCTCGCCGGCGCCTTCGGCGTGACGTGCATTCTCGGAAAGCCGGGTCCGTTCTTCTCGCGGGTGCTGTCGGCGATCGGATTGGCTCTGCTCGTCGGACTCGCGCATGGAGTGGCTGGCGGCACGTCGTTCCGACGTGTGGAGCGGGTACTCGATGAGCAGTACGATGTGCGCAATCGACAGTCGGTGGACGCGTTGACGCTGTCGCTGCGCAGCGTCGCCGAGCGCGTGCCCTCGATGAAGGAGGTCATGACCACCGAGACCGTCGATCAGACGGCGTTCGAGCTCCACCGGTTGTCCGAGGGCGCGGCGCCGCTGTTTCCGGCGCTGCTCGCGCTCGAGTCACTCGTCGTGTGCGCGCTCGCCTGGACGTTGTACCACCGGCTTTCGCGCGCGCGCATCGGCCCGCCGCTCGCCGCGATACGGGAGTTTCGCTTTCACGACCACCTCGCGTGGGGGTTGATCGTCGGGCTCACGCTCGTGCTCCTGCCCGCGTTCGCCTCACTCGCGCGGCTTGGACAAAACCTGGTATTGTTTTTCGGTATGTTGTACGCGTTGCGCGGTCTTGGCGTGATCGACAGCTTCGTTCGACGCAGTGCCGCGCTCGTGGCGATCGCCGCGGTGATCGCGATCCTCAATCCCCGTCCCTACGCTGCCCTGCTGGCGCTCGCCGTGATGCTCGCGCTGTTCGCCGTGCTGGGTGTGAGCGACGCGTGGGGAGACTGGCGGCGACGCTTGCGCGCCGCATCCTGACCTCGTTCCATCGCACCATCGGAGCTCTTCAATGGAAATCATTCTTCGCCAATCGGTCGAGAACCTCGGCAAGCCCGGTGACATCGTGAAGGTGTCGCCCGGCTACGCCCGTAACTATCTGCTGCCACGGGGGCTCGCCTTCGAGGCGACGCCCGGCAACCGGAAGCGCATCGCCATGGAAAAGGCGCGTCTGGAGGCGGCGGAGGCGGAGCGCATCAAGGCGGCGCAGTCGCTCGCCGAGCGACTCGAGAACGTCCAGCTCACCTTCTCGGCCCGCGTCGGGGAGGAGGAGAAGCTCTTCGGCTCGGTGACCACGGCCGACATCGCGCACCAGCTCGAGGCGCAGGGCTTCGACATCGAGAAGAAGCAGATCGACCTGCACGAGCCGATCAAGACCCTCGGTGTTTACAAGATCCCGGTCCGCCTGCACGCCGAGGTGAAGCCGGAGATCAAGGTGTGGGTGATTAAGCAGTGAGGCGCTGAAGGCGCTAAGGGCGCTGGGGGCGCCGAAGGATGTGAGGGGGATCACCTCTCGCATTTCAGCGCCTCTAGCGCCTTCAGCGCCTCCGGGTCCTGGCACACCCAATGCCGGTCATAGCGGAACAAAGCCCTGTCGTCGCCAGTACCACCGCCGACGCAGTGCGTTCATCAGATTCCTGAACGGTCCCCGAATGGCCCAGTCGACGACCACATCTTCGCTCGCCACCGCCCAACGCGCTGCCGCCCTCGCCCTGGACCTGAAGGCCACCGACGTCGTCCTCCTCGATCTCTCCGGCGTTTCCGACGCCACCGACTTCTTCGTCATCGCCACCGGCACCTCCGATACCCATGTTCGGTCCACGGCCGAACACATCATGGAGGGGCTCAAGAAACGTGAAGGTGTCGCACCGCACCATATCGAGGGTCTCCAGTCCGGACGGTGGGTGCTGCTCGATTACGTCGACGTGATCGTGCACGTCTTCCATCCGACACTCCGTGAGTTTTACCAGCTCGAACGTCTGTGGAGCGACGCCGAGCGCGTCCCGATGGACCGCGAGGGAGGACAACCGTGATCGAACGGAGATTGCTGCTGGGTGCGCTCGCCGCCGTACTGGCGATCACCCCGCGCGCGGACGCCCAGTTCTACTTCGGGCAGAACCAGGTCCAGTACGATGCGTTCGACTGGAAGGTCATCGAGACCGACCACTTCCTGGTGCACTACTACGAGGGCGAGGAGACGGCAGCCCGCGACGCCGGCCGGATGGCCGAGCGCGCATACGGGCGCCTCTCCCGGATTCTCGGTCACGAGTTCCGCGAGAAGAAGCCGATCGTCCTGTTCGCTTCGCGATCCGACTTCGGACAGAACAACGTCACCGGCGATCTCGGTGAATTCACGGGCGGCGTCACCGAAGCCCTGCGCCACCGCATCCTGATGCCCTTCACGGGCGATTACGGATCGTTCGAACAGGTGCTGACCCACGAGATGGTGCACGAGTTCCAGTACGACATCTACTCTCGCGGCAAGGCCGGCGCGGGCCTGCAGACGCTCCAGCAGCAGGCGATGCCGTACTGGTTCGCCGAAGGCATGGCGGAATACCTGTCCCTCGGTCCCGGCGACCCCTTCGCCAATACCGTTATGCGGGACGCGGCGCTCAACGGTCGGCTTCCGTCGATCGAGCAGATGACAATGCGTCCCGACCAGCACAACCCGTACGACATCGGGCAGGCTCTCTGGGAATACGTCGGCGACCGGTGGGGAGACGAGGTCATCGGGGCGATTCTCCAGGCGGCCCCGAACGTCGGCGTCGAGCGCGCCTTCCGGCGGGAGCTCGGCAAGTCGCTCGAGGACCTGGGCGACGAGTGGAAGGAGGCGATGCAGGTGAAGCACCTGCCGCAGATCGCCGACCTTGAACGTGCCCGGAAGTACGCTCAGCCCTTGCTTTCCGAGCGCCGCAGTGGCGGCGCGATCTTCCTCGCCCCCGCCCTCTCGCCTAACGGCGAGCAGATCGTCTTCCTGTCCAACGGCAGCTTCCTCCGCGGCCAGATCTTCATCGACCTCTGGATGGCCGACGCGCGAACGGGCAAGCGTCTCAAGCGGCTCGTCAAGAGTACGACGAATCCGGAATTCGAGGAGCTGCGCCTGCTGTACTCGCAAAGCTCCTTCTCCCCGGATGGCCGCACGCTCGCGTTCACGGCGCAGCGCAAGGGGAAGGACGTGCTCTACCTGCTCGACGTGCGGAAGCAGAAGGTCATTCGTCGCATCGACACACACCTCGAGGGCGTCACCGGGCCATCGTGGTCGCCCGACGGCAGCCGCCTGGTTTTTTCGGGCCACCTCGGCGGGATCAGCGATCTCTACCTCGTCCAGTCGGACGGGTCGCAGCTCACGCAGCTGACCAACGACCGCCACGGTGACCTGCAGCCGCAGTGGTCGCCCGATGGCAAGCGCATCGCGTTCGCCAGCGATCGCGGCGCCGAGACCGACTTCAACGTCCTTCGGTACAGCCCCTGGAAGATCAGCACGTACGATCTCGAATCGGGACGCATCGACGTCCTCCCCGGACAGGGCGGGCACAACATCAACCCCATGTGGTCGCCCGACAGCCGCTCGATCGCGTACGTGTCGACTCGCACCGGCATCCAGAATCTGTTCCTCTACGAGGTCGAGACCAGCGAGCATTTCCAGCTGACGAACGTGGTCGGTGGCATCACGGCCGCCACGAATTACAGCCCGGTGATCTCGTGGGCGCGTCAGGCCGACAAGCTCGCGATCACCTACTACGAGAATGGCGACTACACCATCTGGTCGATCGACAACCCCCGGTCGCTGAAGCGCTCGCCCTATCGCGCTCCGGAGCCACGCACGCCTCTGGTGGCGGGCGCGCCGACGAGCGATACGGTGCTCGTGTCGAGCCTCGTCCCCGCCGACACCGGCGCGACGTTGACCGCGGCGGTCGACAGCAACGGCACGACCTCGCACTACTCGTTCTACCGGAGTCCGGCGGGTATCCGTCCCTCGCAGAACGCTCCGCCGGCCGCCGAGCTGGCCTCGCGCGGGGGGCCGATCAGCGTCGCGGCGCTGCTCGACAGCGCGGCCATGGCGCTGCCGGACGCGGGAGGGTTCAAGACGTACGACTACAAGGTTCGTTTCAGCCCCGACTACGTCGCACGTCCGACCATCGGGTACGAGCAGTACAACTTCGGCCGCGGGTTCTTCGGCGGGACGCAGATCGTCCTGAGCGACATGCTCGGCAACCATCGCCTCGCCTTCTCGGGTGAAGTGAATGGCCGGCTGAGCGAAGCGCGCGTGTACAGCGCCTACACGAACCTGTCGCGCCGGATGCAGTACGCGGTGGGGGCCTATCAGTCGCCGTACTACTTCCCTGAAGTCGGCGCGCTGCAACCGGTGGGCGACGGGATCTGGGAAGAGATCTATCCGATCACGCGGCTCATCGAACGCCAGGTCTTCGGCATCGGGATTTACCCGTTCAACCGGTTCACCCGCACCGAGTTCGGCGCCCGCCTGTCCAACGTCGACCGCTCGTCGCTCTTCATCGGGCGCCTGATCAACGAGTTCACGGGGGCGGCGACGCCGTTCCAGATACTCGACGAAGTCCACCAGCCGAGCATCAACTACGTCCAGCCTTACGCGGCCTTCGTCTCGGACAACGTGCTGTGGGGCTACACGGGCCCGATCATGGGTCGGCGGTATCGCCTGCAGGTCGAGCCGATCATCGGCACGTACAAGTGGATGGATTACCTCCTCGATTATCGACGGTACGATCCCATCCTGTTCAACTTCCTCACGCTTTCGACACGGGTGCTGGCCAGCGTGTCTGACGGGCGCGATGCGGATACGCTTCGCAAGTACATCGGGTATCCCGAGCTGCTTCGCGGCTACGACCGCGAGGAGTTCGCGCTCAACGAGATCAGGCAATGCGCCTTCAACGATCCGTCGAGCGACGATCCGCGGTACTACCGCTGCTCGCCGCTCGTTGGCAGCCGCATCGCCGTCGCGAACGTCGAAGTGCGATTCCCGCTGCTGCGGCGCGTCGACATCGGTCTTCTCCCGATCTCCCTGCCGCCTATCGAGGGGCTGGTCTTCTACGACGTCGGCCTCACGTGGTTCGAAGGCCAGAACCTGCACTGGTCGAGGCCGGCCGGGTTCGATCCGGCATTCCAGCGGCACGCCCTGCGAAGCTACGGATTCGGCGTACGGGTGAACCTCTTCAACTTCGCGCTGCTGCGGTGGGATTACGCGATTCCGCTGGACGATCCGCGGCGGGACAAGTACTGGAGGTTCTCGCTGGGGCCGTCGTTCTGAGCTAGGAGTCAGGAGTCAGGAGTCAGGGGTCAGGGATCAGGGATCAGGGGTGGAAAGGCGCGGCAGCGAAGCTGCCGCGCTCATCCGATGAGGGGCCGCACGCGCGAAGCGCGGCGGCCCCTTTCCACCCCTGACCCCTGACCCCTGACTCCTGATCCCTTTGATGCCCCCGGTTCCATCGCTATTTTCCCCCCGTGCGCACTCTCCTCGCGCTGGCACTCGTGCTCGCGGCCTGCTCCGGCTCCGAGCGCGGCGATGATCCCTCCGCCAGCGACTCCCCCACCGTCATGTCCGCCGGCGGCGCTGACCGCCTCCTGCTCCGCTTCGCGCGGGCGGGCGGACCGCTGCGCGCATTCGCGTATCCGCAGGTCGACTCCCTCGTCTGGACGTCGCGCGCGGCGGTTCCATCCGTGCAGCGCGTGCTGGGATTCGATTCGGACGCAGGAAGCGTGGCGGCGCTCGACACCAAGGGCGTTCCCCTGCGCGTGGATCTGCGAACTGGCGACGTTGCCCGGGAGACGAAGGCCAGGTTGTCGTACGCGGCCTCGCAAGATGGAAACGCGATCTATGGCGTGGCGGTCGATGGCACGATCCGCCGTCTGACCCCGGCCGGAGAGTGGCGCTTCAAGCCACCGGTATCGCCGCGTGAGCTCTTCCCACAGTCCGATGGCGGGCTCCTCGTCGTCGCCGACGCGCGCAACGGCACGACCGTCTGGCGCATGCATCCGCCGCAGGAATCATTGGTCGACACGGCGCGCCTGCCCCGCGCGCAACAGGCGATTGGGACGCCGCTGGGGGACCGGCTGTATTTCACCGTGGACACCGGCCTCATTGGCGTGCGAGCGCGCGATCTGGCGGCCGTGCCGAGCGTTCGGGTGCCACAGCGCATTCGCTCCGCGGTGACGACGCCCAGCGGCGATCGGATCTATCTCCTCACCGCGGGCTCCAGGGAGCTGACCGTGGTGGATCGTTATGCGGAAGAGATCGCGGCACGCATCACCCTGCCCGATACATCCCGCGAGCTTCGCATGGATCCGACGGGTCGGTTCGTGCTCGCCCGCGCGGCGGCGAAGGACTCGGCGTGGATCGTCGCCATCGCCACCGATACGCTCGTTGGACGCGTCGCCACCGGCTGGCGAGAGGACCTTCCGCTCGTCACGCCCGACGGCGCGCTGGCGCTCCTGCGCGGCAATGACGTCGTGCTCGTCGACAGCGACTCCCTCGAGGCCATTCGTCGCGTGGCCGGGGGCGGGCGCGACCTCTGGTATTTCATCGAGTGGAATGGATTCCGCCCGCGGAGCGCGTCGCTCGATGAGCCGGTGCAATTCGAGGGGATGGACACGACGCCTCCCGATTCCGGCGACACGCTGGATCCGTTCGCGGTCACTCCCTCGCCTGACTCGTTGACGCCCCTGCCGGAGAGCGTCGCAACCACGCCGCGGGATACGACGCCGCCTCCCACGCCTCCGGTGACGAGCCCCGGCTTCACGGTGCAGTTCGCCGCGCTGCGCGCGGAAGCGGCCGCCATCGCCGCCGCGAACGAGATCCAGGCCGAGGGGCAGCGCGCGCACGTCGTGCGGACGACGCAGGGTGGGCTCGACATCTGGCGCGTCGTGCTCGGCCCATATCCCACCCGGGAACGGGCCGAACAGGTGGCGCGCAGTACGGGGCGATCGTACTGGATCTACGAGGGACGACCGTAGATGGCGGCTGACGTCTCGGCCTCCGTGAAGCGCTGGGAAGAGGCGGCGCGCGACGTCGTGCCCCTGCTTCAGGATCGGACGTGCATCGTCGTGGTGGGCGAGTTGGATGACGACGCCGCGAACGTCGCCCTGGCACTCGCGAAGGCACAGGTTCGCACCCGGCGCGTCGCCATCGTGGATGCGGTGGGTGAGCTGGCTCCACTCCAGCGGCTCCTGCCCCGCGACGGAAGGTCACACGGCGTCATCGATCATTTCCTGCACGGCGTGTCCTTGCGGAAGATCGCGCATCCCGCGAATCCTGACGGCACGCTCTTCGTTTTGCCAAGCGGCGTCGGCCCGTTCGACTACGGAACGCTTCTGCGGCGCGAACGATGGCGCCGCCTGACGATGGCCTTCCGCGCCGAGGGTGCGCTGCTGTGCATCGTGCTGCCTCCAAACGCCGAAGGACTGGCCCGCTTCGTGGAGGATACCGATGGGATCATCCTCGTGGGCGATGTCCAGTATCCGGAAGCGCGGCACGTCATCGCGAAGGTGCCGCGCGTTGGGCGGATCAGCGCGGACGCGACCGTCGTGCCGCTGCCGTCGACGCCGCGACCGGGGATGCGCTCGCGTGTCGCTCCGCAGGCGCCGGCGAGGCGTACGGCGATGCTGGCAGCCGGGCTCGTCGTACTCGTGGCCGGAGGCGCACTCTTCGCGTGGGATCGGGCCGACGATGCCGATGACGGACCGATCGCGGCGGTCGCCTCGACCAAGGCGCAACGCGCCGGAGCGATCGCCGCCGAGAGCGATTCCAGCGCGGCGGCGCGGTACTCCGTCGACGTCGTCATGCTGAACAGCCTCGCCGCCGCGGGCCGCCAGCTCGACAATCCGCTCGGCTCGGTCCCGGCAGCCACATTCTCCCCGCTGCACCTCGGCGCGGACAGCGCTCGGTGGTATCGCGTGCTCGTTGGCGCATGGCAGGAGCAGGAGCAGGCGGACTCGGCTCTGTCGGCGCTTCGCGCGTCCGGCGTTCTCGAGAGGGGCTTCGGATCGGTGCGACGGACGCCGTACGCGGTGCGCGTCGCCGACAGCCTCAGCCGGAGCGTCGCGATGGCTCGCGCGATGGAGCTGCGAGCACAGGGACTTCCCGCCTATGTGCTCGAACGTGACGCGGGTCACGCTGGCGTGTACGCTGGCGCATTCGAGACCCCCTCGCAGGGGATGGTGCTTCTCGACATGTTCAAGCGTGCAGGAATCGAGGCGACTGTAGCCTACCGCATAGGGAGAGGAATCTAGGTGCGACTGCGCAAGCTCGAGCTCCACGGATTCAAGTCGTTCGCCGACCACGTCGATCTCGATTTCGAGTCGGGCGTCACGGCGATCGTCGGCCCGAACGGGTGCGGTAAGTCGAACGTCTCCGACGCCGTTCGCTGGGTCCTCGGTGAGCAGCGCGCACGCCTGTTGCGCGGCGCGAAGATGGAAGAGGTCATCTTCCAGGGCTCGTCGGCGCGCCGGCCGGTGAACATCGCCGAGGTGTCGCTGCACTTCGAGAATGACGACGGCGCGCTTCCGGTTCCCTTCAAGGAAGTCGTGATCACTCGCCGCCTGTCGAGAAGCGGCGAGAGTGACTACCTGCTCAATCGCGCGCCCTGCCGTCTCCGCGACATTCAGGATCTCGTGCGCGGTACGGGACTCGGCGCCGATTCGGGCGTCGTCATCGAAGCGAAGATGATCGACGCGCTGCTCTCCGACCGCCCCGACGACCGGCGGGAGCTGTTCGAGGAGGCCGCCGGCGTGGGTCTCTATCGCGACCGCAAACGTAGCACAGAGCGCCGCCTCGAGGAGACGACGCTCGATCTCTCGCGACTCGATGACCTCATCAACGAGGTACAGAGTCAGGTTCGCTCGCTCGCACGGCAGCGCAAGCGTGCCGAGCGACACACCGAGCTCACGGCGCGTCGCTTCGCGCTCGAGCTGACACTCGTGTCGCGCGACATGGAAGCGTGGAGCGAGGAGCTCGTCCAGCTCGAGGCACGCGTGGTCGCGCTCCGCGCGGACGTGCCACGCTCGGATGAACGCATGCGCGTCGCCGAACGCGCCCGGGAAGAAGCGCATCATGCCCGCGCGGCGGCGGAGGGACAGCGTGCCGAGCTCGCCCGTCTCGTCAGCGCCCAACAGGAAGATGTCCTGCGCCTCGAGAGTGAGATCGCGGTCGCCGAGGAGCGTCAGCGCAATGCGACGGCGCGACGCGAGCGCGCGGAAGAAGAGCGACGGGCGGGCGAGGAGCGGGGCTCGCGCCTCGCTGCCGATCGTGAAGGCGCTGCCATTGAACGGGCGAGGCTGGAGACCGAGCTGGCCGCGGCGCAGGAGTCGCTCACGCAGCGCATGGAAGCGGAGGAAGCCGCGCGCACACACGTCGCCGAAGCGCGGCGCTCGACGGAGGACTCCGAGCGCGCCATGCGTGAGCTTCGCGACGAGCGGCGGCGCCTGGAGCTCGATCGTGAGGGCGCCACGCGTGAGATCGAGGAGCTCGGCCAGCGCATCGACGGTCTCCGTGAAGAGCGCGAGACGCTGGCCGAGGCGTTGTCGCTCGCGGCAGCGCGTCTGGACCTTGCCGAGCGCGATCTGGAGGAGGCGAAGACAGCGGCGGTGATGGCCGAGGAAGCGCTCGTCATCGCGAGAACGGCGGCAACTGACGCGAGGGCGCGTGAGAGCGCTGCGCGCGACGAGCTGTTCAGGGCGGAGGAAGCACACACCAGCCTGCTCGGTCGCGTCAACGCGCTGGAAACGCTCGAGCGTGAGCGCGTTGGGCTCGCGCCAGCCGCGGCCAAGCTGCTTCAGGAGCGCGCCCGATTTGGGGACGGCGCCATCCTCGGACCATTGTCCGACTTCATCACCGCAGAGGCCACGGGCGCCATGCTCGTGGAGCGCTTCCTCGGGCCGAGCGTGCATGCCGTGCTGGTGCGCGATGCCGAGGCGGCGGAGAGCGTCCGCGCATGGCATGCCACGACGAATCCCGGCCCGTTGCTGCTCCTGCCGCTCGACGCCGCCGATCCTGACTGGGAGATCAGCGACGCGCTCGCCGCCATGCTGGAGGTTCAGGAAGTCGCGCGTCCCTGGGTGCGCTCGCTCCTGGGACAGGTGCGCACCATCGATGAAGGCGCGGCTTTTCTCGACAGTCGCGGCGCCGTGTGGTTGCCCGGCCGCACGGCAGGTCCCGGACCGCTGCGTCGCCGGGCCGAGTTGTTCGAGCTCCGGGCCGAGCTGGGTGCCAGCGATGCGGCTCGTCAGGCGGCCAACGCAGAAGCGGACGCGGCGCGCGCTGCGCTCGACGTCGCCGAGCGCGGGACGACGGACGCGGGTGACCTGAGCCAGGGTGCGCATCAACAGGTCCGTCGCGCTGACGAACGTCGCGCCGAGGCCGAGCGGGACGTCAGACGCGCCACCCGCGAGCTCGAGGCGCTCGATGCGCTCGTCGATCGCCTAACGGCTCGCCGGAGCGACCTGTCGACACGCGCCGCCGCGCTCGATCAGCGCCTCGAGGAGCTGACGAACGCGCTCGAGGTCGCCTCCGGATCGCTGTCCGAATGGCGCACGCGGCTGGTGGCGCTGGAAGCGGAGCAGGATGAGGTGCGGGAGGCGCGCACGCGCGGCCAGGTGGAAGTCGCCCAGGCGCAGGCGCGGCTTCAGGTCGCACGCGATCGCGAGCGCCATCTTGCGGATGAGGCGGACGTGGCCACTGCGCGTCTCCAGCAGCTCCTGACCGAGCTGACCGACATCACGTCGACCGATAGCGTGCTCGCCGGCCGCATGGCGGAGTGGCAGTCGGATCTCGAGACACGCCGGGCTACGTTCGCCGATGGTCGTGCGCGCCTCGCCCGGTCGGAGGAAGGGGTTCGTCAGGCTGACGCGGCGCTGGACGAGGCGGAGCGAGCGGTCGACGAGGCGCGCCGCCTCGCGACATCGCTCGGCGAGGAGCTGCACCACGCGGAGCTTCGCTTGACGGAGCTGTCGGGCCGGCGCACGGCCATTCGCGAGCGCCTGGAGGCGGAATGGCGGCGTCCGCTCGACGAGATGCTCGCCTCGCACACGGCGGTGGAAGGGGAGGATCTCGGCCTGCGAGCCGAGCTCGAGGCGATTCGCGAGCAGCTCGAGGCGATGGGCCCGGTGAACCCGCTGGCGATCGAGGAGCACGAGGAGGAAGTGAAGCGGCTCGACTTCCTCAGCACGCAGCGCGCCGATCTCGCCGCCGCGCGGAGCTCGCTCCAGCAGGCGATTCGCGAGATCGACTCCACGGCGCGAGAGCTGTTCCTCGCCACGTTCACCCAGGTACGCGAGAACTTCCGCCAGATTTTCATGACGTTGTTCGGCGGCGGCGAATGCGATCTGCGCCTCGAGCATCCCGACGCACCGCTCGACTGCGACATCGAGATTCACGCCTCGCCGCGGGGCAAGCGCACGCAGCGGATTCACTTGCTGTCGAGCGGCGAGCGTGCGCTGGTCGCGTTGTCGCTGCTGTTCGGCATCTTTCTCACGAAGCCAAGCCCGTTCTGTCTGCTGGACGAGGTCGATGCGCCGCTCGACGACCAGAACATCGGCCGCTTCGTTCGCATGCTGAACCAGTTCAAGCAGAGCACGCAGTTCATCGTCATTACCCACAACCCGCGCACCACCACGGAAGCGGCGGACGCCGTGTACGGCGTGACGATGCAGGAGCCGGGCGTGTCGTCGCTCGTGAGCGTGCGGCTGCGCGGCGGCGCGGCGGTGGACGAGGCGATCGAGGGACGACTGGAAGCGGACGAGGCGGCCGTCGGCGCAGGCGCATGATCCGCGCGGTGGCTGCCTGCGCGCTCCTCCTGTGCCCCGGAATCGCGCAGGCGCAGACCAGCGAGCCGCCACGCGCGACGCTGCTCTATCAGAATTTTCCGAACCCGTTTCCCTCCGACGGGATCCTGTCCACGTGCGTGTGGTTCGATCTCGCGCGCGAGACGACCGTGCACATCCAGGTGCTCGACATCCGCGGCAACGTCGTGCGCACCCTCGTCCCCTCGGCGCAAGCTTCCGGACAGCTCGCCGCGGGGCGCTACGGTCGGGGCACCGGCGACATTCCCAACGGCTTCGGCTGCGACGGCCGCTTCATTTGGGACGGCACGGCCTCTGACGGCGGCCTCGTTCCCCCGGGCGTCTATCTCCTGCGCATGCGCGCCGACGGTGCGGACATGGTCCGTCGGATGCTCTTTCTCGGTCGGTAATGCGCCTTACGACGGTCGGCACGGGGACCGTGACGCCATCAGCGTCGCGCGTGTGTGCGGGCCACCTGGTGACAACCGGTGAGATCTCGGTGCTGCTCGACTGCGGTAGTGGCGTCGTCCATGGGTTGGCGCGCGCGGGGGTCGACTGGATGGCGATCACGCATGTCGCGATCACGCACTTTCACGCCGACCACCTGAGCGATCTCGCGTTCCTGATCTTCGCCTGGCGGCATGGCGCGGCCCGGCAACGCACGGCTCCTATCGACATCATTGGGCCGCCAGGTATCGATGCGCTCCTGACGCGATTCGCGGGCGCGTTCGGGGCGTGGGTGCGCGAGCCCGGCTATCCCGTTCGGATCAACGAGACGGCGCCCGGCGCCGGCGTCGACCTCGGCGGCGAGGTGCGCTTGAGTGCGTTCAAGGTCCCGCACACCGAGGAGAGCGTGGCGTACGACGTCGTGCATGGGGGACGACGCGTGGTGTACACCGGGGACACGGGATTCGACGAGGGACTTGGACGGTGGGCGGCGGGATGCGATCTTCTCCTGGCGGAGTGCTCGCTGCCGGACGATCAGGAGATGGCGATTCACCTCACGCCGCGCCGGTGTGGAGAGCTCGCGGCGGTCGCCCGGCCCCGGACGCTCGTGCTGACGCACTTCTATCCGCCCGTGGAGCAGGTAGACATTCGCGGTATCGTCCATGAGCGATTCGAGGGATCGCTCGTGCTCGCGGAAGACGGGTGGTTCATGGAGATCGAGGAGCGGTAATGCTCGTTGTGATGGAGCACGGTGCCACGTCGGAGCAGGTGGCCGGCGTCGTCAGGCTGATCGAGGAGCTCGGTTACCAGGCTCGCCCGATGCCCGGCTCACAGCGCACGGCCGTGGGTCTCGTCGGGAACGATGGACGCGTCGAGGGCTCGCGATTCGAGACGCTGCCCGGGGTCGCGCAGGTCATTCACGTCACGAAGCCGTACAAGCAGGCCTCGCGTGAGTGGCATCCCGACAACACCGTGGTCACGATCGCCCCCGGAGTGCACGTCGGCGGCGATGACATCACGCTCATCGCCGGGCCGTGCTCGGTGGAGTCGGAGGAGCAGATCGTCGCTGCCGCACGGGCCGTCCGCGCCGCGGGAGCATCGTGCCTGCGAGGCGGTGCGTTCAAGCCGCGCAGCTCACCGTACTCGTTTCAGGGCCTTGGCAAGCGCGGCCTCGAGATGCTCGCCCTCGCGAAACGAGAGACGGGCCTCGCCATCGTCACCGAAGCGATGGATGACGAAGGGGCCGAGCTCGTCGCCGAGTACGCGGACTGCATTCAGATCGGCGCGCGCAACATGCAGAACTATTCGCTGCTGCGCACGGTGGGCCGGTTAGGCAGACCGGTCCTGCTCAAGCGCGGCCTGGCGGCGACGATCACCGATCTCCTGCTGAGCGCCGAGTACGTGCTGAGCGAAGGCAATGCGCAGGTCATCCTGTGCGAGCGCGGGGTGCGCAGCTTCGATACGGCCGCCCGCAACATGCTCGACCTCACGGCGATTCCCATCGTGCACAAGCTGTCGCACCTGCCGATCCTCGCCGACCCGAGCCATGGCACGGGGCTGCGGGACAAGGTGATCCCGATGGCGCGTGCCGCGGTCGCCGCGGGCGCGGATGGCATCCTCGTCGAAGTACATCCCAACCCGGAGCGCGCGCTCTCGGATGGGGCGCAGTCGCTCTTCCCGGAGCAGTTCGCGCAGCTGGTCGGTGAGCTGCGCACGATCGCGACCGCCATTGGGCGCACCATAACGCCCGTTCCGGGAACCTCGACGGCAGGGGTGGCGTAGAACTAGAACGAGGAACGGGGAACGAGGAAGTCGATCCGCTTCCTCGTTCTCGTTCCTCGTTCCTCTGTAGTCACCTACACCAAGCATCGTCATGCGAGCAAGCGTTCTTGCCATTGCCTGTGTCGCTGTTGCCGCGCCCGTGGCCGCCCAATCCCCCACGGCGGTCCTGGATCGCGCCGTACGCGCCTACAAGAACGTCAAGACGATTCGCGCGTCGTTCACGCAGACGATCACCAATCCCCTGCTCGGGCAAACGGTGAGCTCCGCGGGCGAGATGGTGCAGCGCCGACCGAACCATGTATCGGTACGCTTCACCGATCCGGCGGGAGACCGCATCGTCGCCGACGGCTCGTGGGTGTGGTTCTATCTCCCGAGCAGTGTACCCGGCCAGGTGATTCGCCAGCGCATCGCCAGCGGCGTCGCCGGGTCGCCGGACCTCACCGCCCAGTTCCTCGACACGCCGTCGTCGCGCTTCAACGTGACCGACCTGGGACGAGAGAAAGTGAATGGAAGACCGGCGCGCGTGCTGTCCCTGGTGCCGAAGCCAGGCGTCGACGCGGCGTTCACGAAGGCGGTGGTGTGGGTCGACAGCGCCGATGCGCTGATCCGCCAATTCGAGCTCACCGAGCCAAGTGAGGTCGTCAGGCGTGTGACGATCACCAGGCTCACGCTCAATCCCACGATCCCCGCGTCAGCCTTCCGCTTTACGCCACCGTCGGGGACGAGGGTAGTCGATCAGTAGCGCGAAGCATCCGCTCGATCTCGTCCAGCCGGCCATCGCCGGACGCCTGACCTTCCCGAACCCACCGCAGCGCCGCGCGCGAGAGTGCTCGATAGGCATCGAGCGTGTCGGGATGAGCGCGCAGCGCCTCCAGGTGCCGCGCGATCGTATCGGCATCGCCGCGGACGATCGGCCCCGTGAGCGCGCTGGCGCCGGCCCCGCTCCGCAGATTCTCGACCGCCGAGGCGAAGAGCGGGTGCAGGGCGCGCCGCGCGACATCCGAAGCGATTCCCGCGTCGCGCAGCAGCTCCTCGGCGAGACACATGAGGACGGTCGGAAAGTTCGACGCGAAGACGGCCGCGGCGTGGTACCGCGCCTTCTCACCGGGAGGGATGTAGAGCACGTTCGCGGCGACCGCAGCCGCGAGACGCTCGGATACCATTCGTGCTTCCGGATCGCCGTCGATGCCGATCCACGCGCCGCGAAGTGTCTGCGGAGCGTGCTCCGGGTCGGAGAGCGCGACGAGGGGGTGGAAGGTACCGCACGGGTGTCCGGTGCGTCGCAGCGCACCCAGGCCCGTGGGATCGGCGCTGCCGCTGGCGTGCAGCACGATGGCAGCCGGCGCGATGGCGGCGGTCGTCAGCGTCTCGAGGGCGCCCTCGAGCTGCGCATCCCGGACGGTCACCAGCACGCAGGTGGCCGAGCCTAACGACTCCGGCGGTGCGCCGGCGGTGATGCCCTCGGCGGCGTCAGCGTGCCGGCCGTGGAGCCCGGTGACCTGAATCCCCCCCGCGCGAAGGGCCCGTGCAAGGCTCCGCCCTGCCCGTCCGGCGCCGAGGATGAACAGCCGGTCGCCGGTCATGAGGCGCCGGGCAGATCCTCCTGCTTCGCCGCTCGCTTGGCCGCGGCGCGATCGAGGACGGTGCGCTGTGTGACGTCGCCGGCGAGCAACTCGCGAGCGGTGAGCACGGCCCGATCCTCCTCGAGCCGCCGCCGGAGCTCGGCCTGCACGCCGAAGACGTAGCGCGCGACCTCGTAGGTGAGAAGTCGCGTGACGAAGGGGCTGGCCGCGTCCCACTCGTCGCGCGCGATCGTGATGCCCCGACTCTCGAGCAGCTGCCGAAATGCATCGAGCATCGCCGGCGTGACGCGAAAATCCGGTGCGGTCACCGTGCGTGACGTCTTGACCGACAGTGCATATGCCGTCAGCGCATCGCGGAACCGGCCAACCTGATCACCAAGCGCGCGCTGGAGCGCGAGCTCGTGCTCCGCCGGATCATCCGAGACGAAGAGGTCGGGGGTAATGCCGCCGCCGCCGTAGATGACGCGACCGGCATCGGTGCGATAGGCCGTGCGGTCGGCAAGCGGAATCTCGCCCGCGATGGTCGGAGTCGCCTCGCCCTCCGGCCCCTCCACGGCATCCTCCTCATCGTCCGACGGGCGTGGCTTCTGGATGCTGCGCCCAACCGGTGTGAACCAGCGCGCGGTGGTCAGCTTGAGGGCGCCCCCGTCGGGCATGGCGAAAACCGACTGCGCGCTCCCCTTGCCGAACGTCGTCTCACCGAGAATCGCGGCGCGATCGTGATCCTGAAGCGCGCCGGCGACGATCTCCGAGGCACTCGCACTCCCTTCATCGACGAGCACCACCATCGGAAGATCGGGCCACGGCTGCTGCTCTTCATCGGCGAAGTCGCGTGTGGCCCCGTACGCACGACCGCGCATCGAGACGATTTCCTGGCCGCGGTTCAGGAACAGGTCGGAGACGGCGACACCCTGCTCGAGCAGGCCTCCCGGATTTCGCCGCAAGTCCAGAATGAGCGCGCGGAGGCCACGCTTCCGCATGTTCTGGATCTCCTTCTGGAGCTCACTCGCGGTCTGCTCGCTGAATACGTCGATGTCGAGATAGCCCACGTTGCCTGGCAGGAGATCGGTCCGGCGCACGGCATGCACCTGGATGTCCGCCCTCGTCAGGCGGAATGGCAGCAGGGACTCCAGGCCCGATCGCTCCACCATGATGTTGACGCGCGATCCCTTGGGACCGCGAAGCTCGCGCTGGGCTTCGTCGACCGACCACCCCTGCGTCGATCGCCCTTCCATTTCGACAATGCGGTCGCCCGTCTGAATGCCCGCGCGCTCGGCAGGCGAGTCCGGGAGCGGGGAGACGACGGTGATCCACCCGTCGCGCACGTCGATCTGCACGCCGAGGCCGGCGTATCGGCCACTCGTGTTCTCGTTCAGACGCGCGAGGCGATCCCCGGAGAGGAAGACCGTGTAGGGGTCGTGCAGCTCCCGCAGCATCCCCTGCAGCGCTTCGCGGTAGATGCTATCCTGCGAGAGCGAATCGACATACCGGTCGGCCACGTGCGACACGACCTGATCGAAAAGGCGCGCCCCATTCACGCTGCTCGTGCTGCCATCGAGCCCGCGCTGAAGGAACCACCCGCCGGTGACGAGCGCACCCGCCATCGTGGCGAGCGCGACGAACGCGCGATACCGCATGCGCACCTCTGAGGGGGTCATTGCATCACTGGTGGTGAAACCCTGATGAGACCGCGAAAGTTTCGGGCCACGCGCGGGTGAGCGCGGCTGTGATACGGTTCAGCACATCATCTTCGGTGCCAGCGCCGTCGATCCCAACGATCGGTCCTGCTTCGGGATGGTCCCCCTGCCAGGCCGGGTCGAGGAATCGCTCGAAGGCCGCATCGACCCGGGCGTGAAACTGATCGCCCGCGCGCTCGATCTTGTCGTGTCCGCCGCGACGGTCGAGACGCGCTCGTCGTGCCGCAGCGGAGAGCGTCAGCACGACCGTAAGGTCCGGTACCAGCCCCTGCGTCGCCAGAGCATTCGCGCTGGCCACCAGATCCGCATCCAACCCACGGCCCGCGACCTGATATGCGTACGTCGAGAGAAAAAAACGATCCAGAATCACCGACCGGCCTTCACGCAGGTTCGGCTTGATCACGCGATCGACAAGCTCGGCGCGGGAGGCCATGAACAGAAGCGCCTCAGTGGCCGCGGTGAGCTGATACGGAACGTGCAGCACCATCTCACGAATCTTCTCACCGGCATCGGTGCCACCGGGCTCACGGAGAAGCGTCGCATCGATACCGCGGTCAGCGAGCCACTGGAGGAGACGCGGTGCCTGCGTCGACTTCCCCGAGCTCTCCTGCCCCTCGAGCACGATGAGCCGGCCGCGCGTCACGGTCATCCGAGCGTGATGATCGGGCTTTGCGCGCCCTTCTTGATCCCATCGAGAATCCATTCGTTCGCGCGCATCATGAGCTTGTCGAAGTTTTCCTGCGCGACAGCGACTGCCTGATAGACACGGTGGCTCTGCACCTTGCCCAGCAGCTCGTCGAGCTTCTGCTCCATCTCCTCCGTAGGCTGCTCACCGCGTGCGATCATGCTTTGCGCGTCCTCCCGGAGCTTCTCGAGCTCCCGCAGGAGCGCGACCGCTTCGCGATCGGCGGAGAGCTCCTCGTTGGCGCGCTTCACGGCCTTGTATTCAGGGCTCTGCCCGATCAGGCGGCCGAGCTCTTTGGCTTTGTCTTCGAGCATGGTCGGTTCAAATCGAAAGGTGAAGAGGAGCGAGGAACGAGGGACGAGGAAGTGGCGTACGGATCACGCGATGCGATGGTATCGATCCACGTCCTCGTTCCTCGTTCCTCGTTCCTCACAGTCTTCGCGCCAACAGAATTCGCTCTCGCCCCGCGAAATCCCGCTCGACGCTCACATCGCCGTAACGCCCATCGCTCATCGCGAGCTCGGCCGCGAGCGACGCGCGCCGCGTGTCGACCTCCAGGGCGAGAAGTCCATCAGGCTCGAGGATGGCCGCGCCTTCACGAATGATGATCTCGATCGCGGCCATCCCATTCCGTGCCGCGAAGAGCGCCAGGGGCGGCTCCCAATCTCGGACGCTCACGGGCAGCGTACATGCCTCGTCGTACGTGATGTATGGCGGATTCGACGTGAGCACGGTCGCCCGCTCACCCCGAACCGGGGCGAGCAACGAGCCGAGTCGCAGCTCGACCGGCGCACGGAGGGACTGCGAGAGCCGCTCCACGTTCGCCCGCGCGCACTCGAGCGCCTCGCTCGACACGTCGGTGGCGATCACGCGGCTGTATGCCCCTTCGGTCGCGAGCGCGAGCGCGATCGCACCGGAGCCGGTGCCCACATCGATGGCGACACCGCGCGGCGCTCGATCGAGGATACACTCGACCAGCACCTCCGTCTCCTGACGCGGAATGAGCACACGCTCGTCCACGTCGAGCGTGAGATGCCGGAAGGCGGCGCGGCCCACCGCATACGCGAACGGCGCCCCACGTGCGCGCTTCCGCGCCGCGTCCCACGCGCGCCGGCAGAGCTCGACGTCCAGCGTCGCTTCACGGTGCATCGATGGCCAGAACCGCGGCATGTCGACGACGGCCGCGACGATGTCCCGAGCCTCGCGCTGGGCATCGGGAACCCGGGCCCCTGCCAGATGCGCGGACAGCGCCGCCACGACGTCTCCGACACGCGCCGGCGCGGCCGTGCCTAACGTCGGGAAAGCGAGCACGTCAGCCACTGAGCCGCTCCTCGACGTCCGCCTGCCGCAGCGCTTCGATGACCGGGCTGATCTCGCCCTCCAGGATCCGCGACAGCTCGTGCATCGTGAGCCCGATGCGATGGTCGGTCACTCGATTCTGCGGGAAGTTGTAGGTGCGAATCTTCGCCGAGCGATCGCCGGTCCCGACCTGCGTCTTGCGCATGCGCGACCGTTCGGCTTCCTGCTCCGCCACCCTGAGGTCGAGGAGGCGCGCGCGCAATACCTCCATCGCCCGTGCCCGGTTCTGAATCTGCGAGCGCTGGTCCTGCTGGCTCACGACGATACCGGACGGGATGTGCGTGATGCGAACCGCCGAGTCCGTCGTGTTGACCCCCTGCCCTCCGGGGCCCGAGGCGCGAAACACGTCGATCCGGAGGTCCTTGTCATCGATCTTGATGTCGACCTCTTCCGCTTCCGGCAGCACCGCGACCGTCGCGGCAGAGGTGTGAATGCGGCCCTGGTTCTCCGTCGCCGGCACGCGCTGCACGCGATGCACGCCCGATTCCCATCGCATCGTGCCGAAGGCGCCGTCCCCGTGCACCTTGAAGATGACTTCCTTGATCCCGCCGAGGGTGCCTTCGGACATCGAAATCGTCTCCGCTTTCCATCCCTGCCGCTCGATGAATCGCGTGTACATGCGATGCAGATCGGAGGCGAAGAGCGCGGCTTCATCGCCGCCCGTGCCGGCGCGAATCTCGACGATGCAGTCGCGCTCATCGAGCGGGTCGCGCGGAACGAGCAGCGGCGTGATCGCGCTCTCGATGCGGCTGATCTCGGCGTGCAACCGCTGCTCCTCGGCGCGCGCTTCGGCGGCCATCTCGGGATCATCAACGCCAACGAGCTCGCGCACCTGCGCGAGCTCGTTCTCGTACCGCTCGAGACGGGATGCCATGTCCTTGACCGGTGCGAGCCGGCTATGCTCCCGTCCCAGCTCCGCGAGCCGGCGCGAATCTCGCGCAGTCGCGGGATCGGACAACTCGCGCTCGATCTCCGCCGCCCGCGTCATCGCGTCGGCGAGACGATCGCGAATACTCAGCGTTCCTTACCGTACTTCTGGCGGAAGCGCTCCACGCGGCCGGCCGTATCGACCAGCTTCTGCTTCCCGGTATAGAACGGGTGGCAGTTCGAGCAGATGTCGGTGTGGATCTCGTCCTGGGTCGATCGCGTGACGAACGTATTGCCGCAGGCGCACTTGACCGTGGCCGTCGCGTACGTGGGGTGTATTTCGGTCTTCACCGGTGCCTCTCGTGACAAAGATGGTAGCAGTGCAATATATCCTGGACGGCCCGTAAAAGACAAGGCGACAATGGCTTGTGCGTTTGACAGATGGTGTGGCGCGGCGTAAGTTGCCGCGGCACTCTCACCCTCGGAACGGCGTGCTCGCATGGAAATCGTAGAGTTTCTCGCAACCGTCCCGCTTCTCTCCGGCATTGGCCGCGACGAGCTCGAGCGATTCACGGAAGTCACTCGGGAGCGCGACTACCCGAAGGGCAGCGTCATCGTGTTCGAGGACGATCCCGGTGACTCGCTATTCATCGTACGCGACGGACGGGTCAAGGTCGTGCTGGTTGGCGAGGACGGGCGTGAGGTGATTCTCAGCGTGCTCGGCGTCGGCGAGCACTTCGGTGAGCTCTCGCTCATCGACGGTCAGCCGCGCTCCGCGCACGTGATCGCGATGGATGATGCGAAGCTCCTCATTCTGCGCCGCGACGACTTCCGCCGTCGCGTAGCGGAGTCTCCAGCCGTCGCGTGGGCGATGCTGGTCGAGCTCTCGCGACGCCTCCGCCGAGCCGATGAGCAGATCGGAAGTCTCGTGCTGCTCGACGTACACGGCCGCATCGCGCGGCTGCTGCTCGACGCCGCCGATGAGGGCGCCAACCCGACGATCACGAAACCGCTCACACACCAGACGATCGCGCAGATGATCGGGGCGAGCCGCGAAACCGTGTCACGCGCGATGCGCGAATTCCAGGATCGTGGCCTCATCAGCGTCGAGCGCCGTCAGATTACGATCGCGGATCGGGGGCAGCTCGAGCAAATGGCGCACGTGCGAGTCTGAACTGGGAGTCAGGAGTCGGGAGTCAGGGATCAGGGGGTCTAGGTTGAAGGATCAGAGGGACCGCTTGCGCGCGGCTCCCGCCTCGGCCCACAACGCCCCTGATCCCTGACTACTG
>JAICOJ010000023.1 GCA_025930755.1 Gemmatimonadaceae bacterium | reverse complement strand
GGCAACGCCGCAAGTGCCCGCGCGCGGATGACGGACTGGATCGACCTCATGCACCTCGCGCGCGTGAACGGAGAATGGAAGATCGTGAACGTGCTTTGGGAGTTCTCGCACGCGGAGCGAGGCGAGCGTCCGGCAACGGCGACCTCACCCGTGTTGCGTGCGCCAACGCAGAATCCGGCGCTGCGCGCCGAGATTCAGGCGGTCAACGACTCGATGGTCGCTGCGTTCAACTCGGGCGACATGCTCGCGGTGGCCCGCTTCTACACCGATGACGCGCGCATCGACGGCGAACGAGGCGAGCTCGTGCAGGGCCGCGCCGCGGTCGACAAGTATTGGACGGGCATCCGCAACGCAAAATCCTGGAAGCTCGACGTGATCGACGTCGGGGGGCACCCCGACACTCCGTACCAGATCGGGCGCTCGACGCTCGTCATGGCCGGCCCGAACGGCGATCGCACATCGGTGGTGGAGTTTCTCGTGATCTGGCGTCGTAACGCCGACGGCGGCCTGAGGATGGCGGTAGATTATTATCGCTACTGACATCCCACCTCGATGATGCGAGGCCATGATCCGACGCTTTGCGCTCTTCACCGTTGCGCTCGGCTGCCTGGCAGCGTGCGCCACTCGGCAGACGTCCATCGCCATCCGGAACGTGACCGTCATCCCCATGACGGGAGCAGGCGCATCTGCCGGACAGACCGTGCTCGTGCGCGACGGACGAATCGCCGAGATCGGCCCGGCCGCGGAAGTGGGCGCCCCTGCCGACGCGATCGCGGTGGACGGCACCGGGAAGTTCCTGATCCCGGGACTCTTCGAGATGCACGCCCACACCTCGAAGACCCGCGCCTCGGCGCTGGGACTGTACGTCGAGCACGGCGTCACGACCATTCGCGACCAGGGAAGCGAGCACGCCGAGGTACTGCGCTGGCGTCAGGAGATCCGGACCGGCGCGCGCGTGGGGCCGCGGATGCTGATCGCGGGACCATACCTCGAATCCCTCCGGAACATCGAGCGCATGCGTCGCGACCCACCCGAAGAGCGGGTGGAGCCATTCGAGCGCGCCCGCGTCCCGGTGGGATCACCTAACGACGCACGACGCGTGATCGACTCGCTGGCCGGACTGGAGCTCGACCACTTCAAGGTCCGGACGGTGCAGGACCGGGAGACGTATTTCGCGCTGGCGGCGGCCGCGCACGCTCACGGGAAGCGGCTGGTCGGACACGTCGTGACCGCATCCCCCGCGGACTTCCTCCAGGCCGGCCAGGACGGCGCGGAGCATGGCTTTCCGATCGCGCTCGACTCCCTTCCCCGCGAGGAGCGGATGGCCTTCTGGCGCCAGCTCGCCGCGCGCGACGTCGGCGTGGTACCAACCATGGTCGTCGTCACCGAGTCCGTGTTTCGTCCACTGGAATACTTTCGCGCGCTCGTGTCCGACACCGCCGGCACAACGCATCCGCTGCGGCCCTATCTCTCTCGGTTCATGATCCTCGACTGGCGCGAGCAGGTCGAGGAAGCGACGCCGCAGCGACGCGAGTACTTCCAGCGCGCCTGGCCCATCGCGCTCCAGCATTTGCGGGAAATCCGCGACGCCGGCGTCCGGATCATGGCTGGATCGGACGTCGCCGTCCTGAACATCTTTCCCGGCGCCTCGCTGCACGAGGAGTTGCGCCTGTTCGTCGACTCGGTAGGCATGACTCCCATGGAAGCCCTCGCCAGCGCGACGCGAAAACCGGCCGAGTGGCTCGGCCTTGCCGATTCAGTGGGGACGATCGAGATGGGCAAGGTCGCGGACCTCGTGCTGCTGGACGCGAATCCTCTCGACGACATCACCAACACCCGGCGGATCGCCGCCGTGGTGTTGCGTGGGGCGCTGTTTCAGCGCAAGGATCTCGACGCCATTCGCGCGTCCGTGGCGACGATGCCCGACCAGCGTGTCAATGACTGGGTGCGGTAGATCCGCCGCTGGTAGGGCATCCGCTCGCTGTTAGCGATTTCCGGCCGTCGCGGTCGTTGGATGGCTCATCGCCCGCGGCCAGACCCCCGCATGAGCGGCGACCATGCGGGCGGAGCGAGCCCGCCGACGCCCGCACGCGGACTCCCGGCGGCCGGGCACGCCCGGTGGCCGGGAACCATTCGGGACTTCCGAGACCGCCTTACGCGACTAAGTTAGGGCTCCCCCCATCTGATGGAGATTCCATGCGTCTCGGTCGTCTCGCGACGAGTCTCGCCTCGGGCACGCTCGTTATGTTTTCCGGCTGCACGGATCTGCTGACCGGCCCGCACTCCCCTCGGTTCGAGAATGGGCGGGATGACACGATCGGCGAGGCGATCGACGCGCCTGCCGGCTTCGCGGGAATGATCCGCATCGGTGTCATCGCCGCGATCAACGGCTCGACGCCCACGACGAGCGTGACGATCGGGAGCCCGACGTCGTTCACGGTGGTCGACAAGCGGACGGGCGCTACGGTCGCGACCGGCACCGCCGAGAACCTGACGGCGGTGCTGATTCCGGGCGGGACCTCGCGCACTCGGCTGTGGTGGCAGGTCGCCTGCACCGGAAGCGTCGCCACGCGCGACAACTGGACCGCACGGGTGACGACGGCCGGATTCGAGTGGTATACCGAGTTCGTCGCGGGGGCAAACTGCTGGCGGCTTCGGATCGGCTCGTTGCCGACCAATGCGACCGCTGCCCAGCGCACCGCGTTCGTCGCCAGCTTCACGGCCGCGGGACTGACCTTTCCGCCCACGGCGCCTGGCGGACCGTTCACGGTTACACGCTCCGACGGCATCGCGCAGATCGATCTCCGGCGCGGGGCGACGTCGCTTGCCACGACTCCGAACAACATCGTGCTGTCGTCGCCCGACGGCATCGTTCGCATCGGCACGCGACTCTACCGCGGCGTCGCGGAGGTCCATCTCGCGGCGGGGGGTGGCGCACTGGCAGGGGTCAACGAGCTGCCGCTCGAGCACTATCTCTGGGGTGTCGTGCCGCGCGAGCTCGGGCCGATCGCGTTTCCGGAGCTGGAAGCGCTGAAGGCGCAGTCGGTGGCGGCGCGCACGTACGCGATCGCCAACTTCAACAAGCGACTGTCCGACGGCTACAATCTGTTGCCGACGACCGCCGACCAGGTGTACGGCGGATTCCAGGACGAGCATCCGCTGTCGAATCAGGCGGTGAACGAGACGGAGGGCGTGATCGCGACGGCCGACGGCATCCGTCCCATCGAGGCGCTGTACTTCTCGACGAGTGGTGGATTCACCGCCAACAACGAGGACGTCTTCAACTCCAATCCCGTCGCGTATCTGCGTGGCATCCCGGATCATCAGCGCGGCAACTCGCTCGAGAATCACGAGGACGGCGTTCAGAACAATGCGAACGCTCGGCAGCTCCGCGCGACGAAGAATGGCGACTTCGAGTCCGACTGGAGCCGCTTCCATCGGTGGACGTTCGAGTGGAGCAATGCCGAGATTCGCGACGTGATCTCATCGTGGGTGGGCCAGGACGTCGGCGCAGTGCTCGCCATCAACGTGCTGGAGCGCAGCGGCTCGGGTCGCGTGAAAACGATCGAATACGTGACCGAGCTGGGAACGTTCACCGACACGAAGGATCGCATCCGCTCCTCGCTCCGCTTCATCGACGAAAGTGGCGCCAAGGTCAACCTGCCGAGCACGCTCGTGTACGTCGAGCCGGTACATGACAAGCACACGAAGGAGCTGACGGGATTCATCGCCTGGGGCGGCGGCTTCGGCCACGGCGTCGGCATGTCGCAGACGGGCGCTGTCGGGATGGCGGAGAAGAAGGCGAGCTTCATCGGGATCCTGAAGCACTACTATCGCGGGATCGAGCTGGTGTCGATGTGCACGAATCCCGCGGGATGCGGGACGCTGTTCTGAGACTCTCTCGGAACGAGGAACGAGGAACGAGGAAGCTGGTATCGGCCTCCTCGTTCCTCGTTCCGCTTTTCATCCTCGTCGCCGCGCCGGCCGACGCTCAGCAGCCACCGCGCACCATCCTCGCGGTCGGGGCGCACGCGGGGGACATGGAGCTCACCGCTGGCGCGGTGCTGCTCAAGCAGCGCCAGTTAGGCGATCGTGTCGTGGTTCTGCACCTGAGCCTGGGCGAGCGGGGGAATCCGAAGGTCGCGGCGGCGGAGTACGGAGCGCAGAAGCGGCGGGAAGCCGAGGCGGCGGCGCGGGTTCTCGGTGGCGAGGCGTTGTTCGGGCCGTTTCACGATGGCGAAGTGCCCAACGATGAGGACGCCCGGGGCTACGTGGCCGACGTCATCCGTCACCTGAAGCCGACGCTCGTCATCACGCACTGGCGCGAGAGCATCCACCGGGATCACGCGGCCACGCACGCCATCGTCGTCGACGCGGTGCTTCTCGCCGCGATCCAGGCGGGGTCGAAAGGGGAGCCGGCGCATCGCGGCACGCGACTCTGGTACGCGGAGAACTGGGAGGATACCGACGGCTTCCGGCCGTACCTTTACGTCGACGTCAGCGACCAGATGGCGAAGTGGCGCGAGCTGGTCTCGAGCTACGCGTTCGTGCGAGGCGGGATCTCGTCATTCGCCTACCTCGACTACTACACGGCACTGGCGACGGTGCGCGGTGCCGAAGCGCGACGGCGCCAGGCCGTCGCGTTCGACATCGATCCGATGGGAAAGCGGCGCGTGCTCGACTCGGTGCCGTAAGGCTACTGGTTGTGAGGCACGGTCACCGTCCCGGTCGCCGCACTGGAGCCATTGCCCGCACGATCGGTCGCGGTCGCGCTGATGGTGTAGACGCGCCCATCGCCGAGCCCGCTCCGCTCCGCGCGCACGAGTACGTCGGCGACGGAGGCGCCGGCCGCCTGAACCGCCCAATCGGGGGCGGTGTCGCCGTCGCCAAGCCCGTTTTCCGGCTCGTCGCTCGTGATGGCGAAGTGCAGCGCCGGTGCCGGATCGCAGACATCGCTCGCCGAGGCCCCGCGGGCGACGACGTGCATCGTGTGGTTAGGCGGCCAGAGGCTCGTGGGGCTCACCACCATGGCGACCGTCGGGGCCCGCGTGTCGCGGATAGTCACCATGACGACGTCGTCGTTCGTCCCGCCATCATCGTCGGTCGTTCGGAGCAGAATCGTGTGCGCCCCGTACGCCAGTGTCACCGTCGGCGTCGGACCGGTCGCGATGCGCGTCCCGTTCTCGAACCACTCGTACAGCGTGATCTGTCCGTCGCTGTCGCCGGAGCCGACGCTCGTCAGCGTGACGCTCGACCCGGCGTGGGACGCGCACTCCGCGGCCTGGTCTGGTCCCGCCACGGCGGTGGGGGCCACATTCGGAGGTGTTGCCTGCGGGCCCTGCGGGCTCGTCGGGCCTTCCGTGGTCTCATCGAGGGCAGCGGGGCCGTCGTCGGCGCAGCCGAGTGGGAGGGCGGCGACAAGTGCGACAGACAGCAGTCCAACGAACGAAGACCGGCGCATCTTCACATCCTCTCTCTGGCGGCAGATTCCGATTTCTACCGTCAGAGAAGGCAAATCCCGTGCTGTGGGACGCCGGATGCAATCGCTGACCACTCACCCCTTCGCGCAGCCATGTACGACCTTATCCTCAAGCGCTTCGAGACCCCGGACGAGGTCCGCCACTTCGAGAAGGGGCGGTTCGAGCTCGTCTCGCTGGGTGGAATGACCCTCGGCCGGGCGACCTACGAGCCGGGCTGGCGCTGGTCGGTACACGTGGGACCGACGGTCGGAGCCAGCCGCTGCCATGTCGAGCACGTAGGCCTCGTCATCGCCGGTCATGCCACCGTCGAGTTCGCCGATGGCAAGGTGCACGACCTCCTGCCGGGGACGCTCTTCCACGTGCCTCCCGATCCGCACGACAGCTGGGTCGTGGGGGATGAGCTCTACGTGTCATTGCATTTTCTCGGGGCCGGGACGTACGCGAAGTAGGCAGAAGGGTATGGAGGTGGTCAGGGATGTCGAGGAGATCGAGGGAACGTCGCCGCCTCCCCTCGACCACCTCGACGACATGGACACCCGCGACTACCTCTAAGCATGCGGCACTGGATTCTTCTCGCAGGCGCCCTCGCGGCCGCTCCGCTCGCGGCGCAGGGAACAACGAATACCGTCGTCGGCCTCGTCGTGGCGCAGGAGAGTGGCGAGCGCCTCGCGCATAGCGTCATTGCCGTGCCGTCGCTCGACATTCACCACTTCTCCGACGACAGCGGTACGTTCGTGCTGCGGCAGCTGCCGCCAGGGTCGTTCGTGCTTCACGTCCGGCGGTTGGGTTATGCCCCGAAGGACCTGATGCTCACGGTGCGCGCGGGCGTGCAGGATTCCCTGCGGGTCGAGCTCACGCGCGTCGCGATGAAGCTCGCGCCGGTGCACGTGCATGCGGATCCGACGTGCACGACGCCGGGGCTGGGCGCGGTGAAGGACTCCGTTCTCACGACCCTTCTCACGCAGCTGCGAATGAACGGCGAGCAATATCGGCTGCTCGCCGAGCGATATCCCTTCGTCTACTCGCAGGAGCGGATCATCAGCAGCGAGCTCACGAACGGCGAAACGCGCATCGACACCATCGACACCGTTGTGGTCGCGAGCAAGCCACCATGGCGGTATCGGCCCGGGCATATCCTGACCCGCCCCGGCCGGCGCCAGCGCGGTGAGCTCATCTTCAACATTCCCACACTGCTGGATTTCGCCGATCGGCTCTTCCTCGACAATCACTGCTTCGTCGACGGCGGACTCGATACCGTTGACGGAACCGATCTCCTCCGCATCGACCTCATCGCGTGGAGAGAGATCAAGACGCCGGACGTCAACGGGTCGATTTTCCTGGACCCGGAGACGTTTCAGATTCGGCGTTCGGTGTTGCGGCTCTCACGAAGCCCAAAGGTGAAGGGGCTGCTGGACCTGGAGGTGTCGACCGTCTTCCAGGAGGCGCTGGCCTCCATCCCGATCGTGACCCAGGTGCTCGCCGTCCAACGATTCGATCCGCGCGCCAGGCGGAGCGCGTTCGTCGCTGGGTACGAGCATCATCGGCTGGTCGGATTCCGGTTCGTGGGTGCGAGACCGGGTGACGACCCGCGGTCGTCGAGATGATCGAGGCGATCGAGGAGAGCAAGGACGTTCCTCGATCACCTCGACGACCTCATCTCCATCGCGTCGGATCAAAGACGGAATCCGCCACGGCCATTCCCGTCCTGATCTCGGTGTACTCCTCGAGGAAATCGCGCGCGCCGTCGATCAGAAATTCCACCTCGGGCGACAGCCACGCCTCGCCCACCTGGTAGTAGCGGTTGAAGCGGATCTCGGCGGTCTTCGTGGTGTCGCGCCGGGAGGGCTCGATCATTCGCACGAAGACCAGACGGTCACGATCGATCCAGAACTGGCGGCGGCGAACATCACCGGCGGCGGCCCCGACGACATACGCGGCCCGGCCCTGCCAAGTCGCCTCGTGCATGCGCGAGAGATCGAAGCCGATCTCGCGGAGTCCGGCGATCGTGCGCTCGACGGGGATGAAGTAGACGTCGAATCCGAGGAGGAGCAGGGGGTGCGGCGAGCGGGCCTGCCTGACGAGCCGGCCATTGCTGAAGACGTAGACGGTATCGTTGCGATAGATGTTGCCATTCCCGTTCGCGCGCGGCTCCACGTCGATGCGCAGCCTGCCGGGGAAGCTCAGCACCTCGCTCCACGTCGACGTGTCGGTGCGCCCCTCGCCCAGATAGCGCGTGTTCTTCTGCACGAACGCGAGCGTCGGATACCATTTGCCCGCATACCGATCGTGCATCGCCGCCACGAGCTGCTCGGCAGTGGTGATCGAGGGCGCGGCGGGTGATGGCGCGGGGGCGGGCTGCGGGGCGCACGCGGCAGTGACGAGGGCGGCGAACAGGAGAGTGCGCATGAAGTGTCGTTCGTGAAGGAAAGCCAAGCCGTCGCAGAGAGACAAATCTCAGTCGCCACCCAGCGGTCCGTACTGAAAAACCATCCACGGAGTCGGCCGCAGCTCGATCGGCTCCGTGCCCTCCAGAAAGTACTCGACATACCGACGCTCCTCCGGCGTGAACGCGTCGGCGAGCAGGCCGGTCGCGCGGTCCAGCTCGGCCGACACGAGCCCCGCGGGGGGCGTCCACGTCCCGACCGCCCTGCCCTCGTAGTACTTGGCGATCATTTGGCCGAAGATGGGCGCCGCGTACGTACCGCCGCCGGCGCCGCGCGCGATCGGACGCGGCCGATCGAAGCCGAGCCAGACGCCCGCGACGAGCTCGGGCGTCATTCCCACGAACCAGACGTCGGTGTTGTCGTTGGTCGTCCCCGTCTTTCCCGCAACCGGAACGCGGGGATCCACCAGCCGGCGCACCCACGAGCCCGTTCCCCGCTCCACCGCCTCGCGCATCATGTCGCGGACGATGAACGCGACCCGCGGGTCGATGGCCAGCGATGGCGGACTGGGCTCCGGCGCCCAAACGGTGCGACCGGTGCGGTCCTCGATGCGCGTGATGTACCGAGGCTCCACCGCCACGCCTAACGTCGCAAACGCCGAATACGCGGCAACGAGCTCGATCGGACGCAGGGACGATGCCCCAATCGCCGAGGAAGGCACCGGCACGACCGAGGACTCGATTCCCATGCGCCGCGCGAACGACGCCACGGAATCCATTCCGACCAGCTGTCCGAGCTGCACGGCGACCGGATTGCGCGAGCGAACCAGCGCTTCACGCACGGTTATGGGGCCGAGGAACTCGTCGTCCGCATTGCCCGGCTCGTACATCGTGCCATCGGGGAGCGGAATCGCGAGCGCCGTATCGGGCACGATCGCGTTCGCCGGGATGCTGTCGGTCACCGCCGCCGCATAGACGATCGGCTTGAACGCCGAGCCCGGCTGTCGCACGCCGTTGACGGCCCGATTGAATGGCGACTCCGCATAGTCTCGCCCGCCGACGAGCGCACGGACCTCGCCGGTGAGCGCGTCGAGCGACACCACCATGCCCTGCAGGTAATCGGTCTGTCCGCGACTGCGCTTCTCGTACGTGGGCTGCCCGTACCCAGGCAGGCCTTCGACGCGCCGCGTGCCGTCGGTCAGGGCCTCGACCGCAGCGCTCTGCAGTGCGGCGTCGAGGGTGGTCACGATTCGGTATCCGCCGTTCATGACGGGCACGCCCGCGCGCTCCGCGTGTGAGCGAACGACATCCACGAAGTAGGGCGACGGCGCCGACATCCCCATGTTCGGCGCGACGACCAGCGGGCGCTTCCTCGCCGCATCCGCCTGTGCGCGCGTGATGAAGCCATTCGCCGCCATCCGGCCGAGGACTTCATCGCGGCGACGCTTCGCGCGATCGGGGTGGCGAATCGGATCGTAGATCGCCGGCCCCTTTGGAAGCGCCGCGAGCGTCGCTGCTTCCTCGAGCGTCAGGCGCGAGGCGGTCTTGCCGAAGTAGTGACGCGCGGCGGCTTCGATGCCGTACCACCCGTGGCCGAACGAGATCTGATTGAGGTACGCCTCCAGGATCTCGTCCTTGGTATACCGCTTCTCCATCTCGATCGCGGCCCGCTGCTCGCGCACCTTCCGGCTGAGCGACCGATCCCGGCGGTCGATCTCCTCCGGATGCATGTTGCCGACCAGCTGCTGCGTGATGGTGCTCGCGCCACGCGGTGACCCGGTGACGGCATCCTTGATCGCGCCGGCGATGCCGATCACGTCGACGCCGCCATGCTCGTAGAAGCGATGGTCCTCGATCGCCACGAACGCCTGCGGCACGTACCTCGGCAGCGATTTGATCGAGACCGACGTGCGCCATTCCTTGCCGATCTCTCCGATGAGCGAGCCGTCGCGCGCAACGACGAGCGACGATTGTGGCGGCTGGATGAGCCGCCACGGCTCGGTGCTCTCGGCTTCTTGGGCCGACAGCGCAGGCGCGAAAAGCGCTGCCAGCAGGAATACGCGAGGATTGATCATGCAGCTCATCGTCTGGAAAAATACCCCGAAGGGACCCGAATGGTATCAGCGCGCCCGGGGTCAGGAACCGCAGATGGCCGCAGACACGCAATGAACGTAGTGCGCCCGGTGCGAACGGGATTCCGCGAAGGTGTAACAAGAACCTTTGGGAGCTTGAATGTCGCGCCGAGCCACCCCAGGAGCACGGAAGCTTCTGGGCCATCTGCGCTTCCCTTACCCTGGCGCCCGAACTGATGCCTTGTGACGATCGACACGCCCGGTGAGGATTGAGTGATGACCATGCTCAGACGTCACGCTCGTGGGCTCGCGGCGCTCTTCGCCATCGGGGCTTCTGCGGGAAGCCCCGCTTTGGCCCAGGGGGCGCCATGTCGGGTCGCGGGCCTCGACGAACAGGTACGGTGTGGAACGGTCGCCGTTCCGGAAAATCGCGCCGCGCGCGACGGCCGTACGATCTCGCTTCGCGTCGTCATCCTGCCCGCCCGCGCCGCGACCGGTGCCCCCCGCCACGCTCTCTTCTATCTCGTCGGTGGGCCGGGATTGGGTGCGACCACGCTCGCCGACCTCGTAGCGACCACACACGCGGCCACTCGAGCGACGCATGACATCGTGCTCGTCGATCAGCGCGGCACCGGTGGCTCCAACGCCCTTCGCTGCAGCCTGTATGGAGATGCCGGCGACGTCGCGACTTATCTGAGCCACCAGTTTCCGGTGGATTCCCTGCGTGCGTGCGCCGCGCGTCTCGCGGGCGGGGCCGACCTGACCCAGTACACGACCGCGAATGCCGCCGACGATCTCGAGGCGGTACGCGCCTGGCTCGACATTCCACGCATCGATCTCGACGCCAGCGCTTACGGCACGCGCGTCGCGCTCGAGTACCTCGCCCGGTACGGACCGCGACTGCGCTCCGTCGTGCTGCAGGGAGCGATTCCCTTCGACGTTTCGCTCGCCCGGACGGCAGCGCGGGATGCGCAGAGCGCCCTCGACCGCGTGTTGACGGACTGCGCGGCCGACCCGTTCTGTCGCACGTCCTTCCCCGGATTGCGGCGCGAGCTGAGCACCCTCTTGGCGCGTCTCGACCGGGGGCCGCTGACCGTGCGCGTGGAGCATCCTCGCTCGAAGGACACGGTCACGGTGGCGGTGACGCGCGACGTCTTCGCCGACCGCCTCCGCATCATGCTCTACTCGACGCGGCTGTCGCGACGGATCCCGATCGTTCTGCACCGCGCGCACGAAGGCGACTGGACGCCGTTCGTGGCGCTCGCCTACGAGCTGAGCCGCGTGGTCTTCGACCAGCTCGACGCTGGGGCGCACTTGAGCGCCGCATGCGTCGAGGACATGACCCCCTCCCCCGACACGCGCGGCACGTTCCTCGGCGACTACCGGCTGCGGATGTATCGGGCCGCGTGCGCGGCGTGGCCACATGCGCGGGCGGCGGACCCCGGAGGCGCCGTGACATCGAGCGTACCGGTGCTGCTCATCGCCGGCGCGCTCGATCCGGTGACCCCGCCGCGATTCGCCGAGGCGGTCGCGCGCGGGATGCCTAACGCCCGAGTGGTCGTCGTGCCGGGGATGGCGCACGCCGGGGCGGAGCGATGCGTCGAAGAGATCGTCTCGCGGTTCATCCGGCTTGGCTCACTTCAGGGGGTAGACACGGGCTGCGTCACCACCATCAAGGCTCCGGCCTTCGTTACCAGGTGAACGGCAAGGATGACGGAATTCAGAGTACAGAATCAGAATTCCGTAACTGCTGAATTCCGTATTCTGAAGTCTGTCATCTTTGCCGTTCCAGACCCCCGAACGCTGGCCCCTCACGGCGATCTCCACCATCTTTAGAGCGATGCCGCCCCTCGTTCATTTAGCCCTTGCTCAGATCAAGCCCACCAAGGGCGACTACGCCGCGAACCTTGCGCGGCTCGGCGAGGTGTTCGCGCAGGTGAACGGCATGCGGCCGCGACCGCAGGTGCTCCACCTCCCCGAGACCGCGCTCACCGGATACTTCGTCGAGGGTGGAGTGCGCGATCTCGCGGTGACCGCGGGTACACTCGCGCGCGATCTCCAGGACGCGTGGCGTGGCGCGACGAACGGGCTGTCGACGCTGGATGTCGTCGTCGGCTTCTACGAAATCTTTCAGAACACGCTCTTCAACAGCGCCCTGTACGTCACGCTCGGTCCGGAGGGACCCGATGTGCTGCACGTGCACCGCAAGGTGTTCCTGCCAACCTACGGGCTGTTCGATGAGGAGCGGTTCGTCGAGCGCGGTCACGAGTTCCACGCGTTCGACACGTCGTGGGGACGCGCATCGATTCTCGTGTGCGAGGACGCCTGGCATTCGCTGTCGGGCACGCTCCTGGCGCTCGACGGCGCGCAGGTGATCTTCGTGTCCAGCGCGGCACCGGCGCGCGGCGCCTGGCCCCGCGACGACGCCATCCCCGGCCCCGCCAGCGTCGCACGATGGGAGCGGCTCATTCGCGATATCGCCGAGGAGCATGGCGTGTTCGTGTCGTTCGCGAACCTCGCCGGCAGCGAGGGAGGAAAGATCTTCTCCGGCGCCTCGCTCATCGCCGGGCCGAAAGGGGACATCCGCACGCGCGCCCCCTTGTGGGAGGAGGCGCTGATCACGCTGCCTCTCGACCTCGCCGATCTCACGCGCGCGCGCGCCGACATGCCGCTGCTCGCCGATCTGCGCACGGCGATGCCGCACCTCATGGAGCGCCTCACGGCCCAGGATCCTCGTGAGGCGCCGCCCCTCGCCTTCGACCCGCCGAGCGAGAATGGGGATCACGCGTTGGTGCACCCCGACGCGGAGCCGCCTGCGCGCGGGCCGCTGCGCGTGGTGCCGGTGGCGCCGCTCGAAGGCGCGGGGGGACCGCCGCCCCTCGACATCGACGGCGAGCTCACCGAGAAGTGGCTCGTGCACTTCATTCAGGAAGAAGTGCACCGGCGCGGCTTCGCGAAGGGCATCATCGGTGTGTCCGGCGGCGTGGACTCGGCCGTCACCGCGTATCTCGCCGCGCGCGCGCTCGGCCCCGAGAATGTGATCGGCGTGCGCCTGCCGTACCGCACGTCGAGCACGGAGAGTCTCGAGCACGCCCAGCTCGTCATCGACGCGCTCGGGATCACGGGGCGAACGCTCGACATCTCGCCCGCGGTGGACGGCTACCTGAGCGCCGAGGCGGACGCATCTCCCGGGCGCCGCGGGAACGTCATGGCGCGGGTGCGCATGATCGCGCTGTTCGACCTGTCGTCGAAGTACCAGGCCATCCCGTTAGGCACCGGCAACAAGACCGAGCGGCTGTTCGGCTATTTCACCTGGCATGCCGATGACTCGCCCCCGGTGAACCCGCTCGGTGACCTCTTCAAGACGCAGGTGTGGCAGCTCGCGCGACACCTCGGCGTCCCCCGGGCGATCGTCGAGAAGCCGGCCACCGCCGACCTCGTGCACGGCCAGACCGACGAGGGCGACCTCGGGATCAGCTACGAGAAGGCCGACCGAATCCTGCAGTGGCTCCTGAGCGGCTACGCCCCCGCCGAGCTCGTGTCGCGCGGGTTCGAGGCGAAGGAGGTGGAGCTCGTGAGGCAGCGCCTGGAGGGGACCCACTGGAAGCGCCGTTTGCCCACGGTCGCGATGGTGAGTGCGAATGCGATCGGGGAAAGCTATCTGCGGCCGGTGGACTATTAGCCAACTGCCAACTGCGAACTGCGAACTGCGAACTGCGGGCTGCGAACTGCGAACTGCGAACTGCGAAGAAAAGCCGTTAGTTCGCAGTTCGTAGGTCGCAGTTCGCAGTTGACGTCAGGCCGCCAAGGCGAGACTCACCGCTCGCCTCGCGCCTCTCTTCAAGGCGCGATGCACGACTCGGGCGTAGAGCAGGAAGTTCATGCCCGCCAGCGGGTACCGCACGAAGAAGTCGTGCGGCAGCATGTCACCCTTCAGCCGGTTGCACGGAGCGCAGGCGGCGACGAGGTTGCCGTACGCGGTAATGCCGCCCCGCGCCCGCGGGTGTACGTGATCGATGGTCGCATGATCATGCTCGAGCCAGGCGCCGCAGTACACGCAGCGCCGGCCGCAGTCGCGCATTACGGCGCGCTTGAGCGCTCGCTTGAAATCGACGTGGCGCAGGTGGGAACGACGCCGCCGGAGAAGTCCACGCGGCGCGCGGGGGAGGCAGATGCGATGAATGCCGTGCCGAGACATTGCACCTCGCCGAAATGCACGTCGCCCCGCGCCGGATGGGGAACCCGGGCGGGGCGATGTGTCGTGGTGGGTGGGGCGCACCAGCGTGTGGCGACGACGGTTGGCCGACGGTGTTCCGGGTCGGAAGAGGGTCGTCGATCGACGCTCATGAGCCTCCAGTCGTTGATCGGCCGCGGGTGCCCACTAGGGCTGCCCGCGCGCCTTACGAATGCGGAGCGGAACGTCGGGGCGCAAGGGCGCGGCGCGTCCGCCTTTCATATTTTCGACGGTGGCATCCCGAAAAAGGTCACGGAACCGCGGCCGACTGGCGCGGGGTCGGACGCGTGCGCGTGGGGTCCCGTAACGCGCCGATGATCCTCGCCGCCGTCATGTCCAGCACCGTGCGGTCGGGCACGTCGGCTTCCGCGAACGGCAGCCGGACATCGAACCCGTCGCCCTGGCGACGCGGAATCAGGTGGATGTGGAAATGATACACATCCTGCCCCGCCGCGGCTCCGCTGGAGACGATGACGTTCATCCCGTCCGCCCCCGACACCTTGCGAATGGCCGGGGCCAGCTCCATCGCCACCTCGAACAGATGCGTCCCCAGACTCTTCGGCAGATCGAGGAAGGACTCGAAGTGTTGCCGCGACACGACAAGAACGTGGCCGGCATTCACGGGCTGGATATCCATGAACGCGATCGACTCGGTGTCCTCGTAGCACACCGAGACCTCGGCGGCCCCTTTGACTATGTCGCAGAAGATGCAGTGCCCTGGCTGCGTACCCATGAGAGCCTCCTGGTGGGTCGCAAAGAAGCACGGAGGGTGCCAAGAGGAACGAGGAACGAGGAACGAGGAAGTGGCGAACAAGATCCAGACCGACACTTCCTCGTTCCTCGTTCCTCGTTCCGCCACTATCTTCGTTGACATGGCAACCCAAACGCGCTCGGAGCGCAAGGCGGGCTCCGAACTCAGTCCCGAGCAACTGCTGGCGGCGTATCGCGTCATGTTTCTCTCGCGCCGGATCGACGACAAGGAGATCCAGCTCAAGCGGCAGAACAGGATCTTCTTTCAGATCTCGGGCGCGGGGCACGAGGCGATACTGACCGCCGCGGGGATGGTCACGCGGCCGGCGCACGACTGGTTCTACATGTACTACCGCGACCGCGCGCTCTGCCTGCAGCTCGGCATGACGCCCGCGGAAATGCTCTACTCCGCCGTCGGCGCCGCCATCGATCCGAATTCCGGCGGACGCCAGATGCCGAGCCACTGGGGGAAGAAAGAGCTCAACATCGTCTCGACATCATCGCCGACCGGGACGCAGTTCCTGCAGGCCGTCGGATCGGCGGAGGCGATCGTGCGCGCGAAGGCGCTGGGGATCACCGAAGGTTTCCAGAAGGACGAGATCGTCCTCGTCACCACCGGCGACGGTACCACCAGCGAGGGCGAGTTCTGGGAATCCCTGAACACCGCCTGCAACCTGTCGCTTCCCGTTGTCTACCTCGTCGAGGACAATGGTTACGCGATCTCGGTCCCGGTCGAGGTGAACACGGCGGGCGGCTCGATCTCGAAGCTCGTCAGCGGGTTTCCGAATCTGTTCATCCAGGAAGTCGACGGATGCGATTTCATCGCCTCCTATGACGTGATGACGAAGGCGGTCGAACACGCGCGGAGACGCAAGGGTCCGGCATTCGTGCACGCCCGCGTGATCCGGCCGTACTCGCATTCGCTCTCCGACGACGAGGTCCTCTACAAGCCACCCGAGGAGCGTGAGGCGGAAGCGCAGCGCGATCCCATTATCACCTTCCCCCGCTGGCTGGTCGCGGAAGGGGTCACGACCGATGAGGAGCTGGAGCGCATTCGCGAGCAGGCGGATGCCGAAATCCAGGCCGCGACGGACGACGCCCTCGCGCAGCCGCAGCCGGGCGCCGACACGGTGCACTTCGCCGTTTATTCGCCCGACGTCGATCCGACCGGCGATGCGTTCGATACCGAGGATGATCCGCAGTTCGCCGGCGAGCCGACGACGATGGTCGACCTGCTCAACGCCTGCATGAAGGATGAGATGCGCCGCGATGAGCGGATCGTCGTCTTCGGCGAGGACGTCGCCGACCTCTCCCGCGAGCAGCACATGGGCAAGGTGAAGGGAAAGGGCGGCGTCTTCAAAGTGACGTGGGGGCTGCAGAAGGAATTCGGCGGCACGCGCGTCTACAACTCGCCGCTGGCCGAGGCGAACATCGTCGGCCGGGCGGTCGGGTTGGCGATTCGCGGACTCAAGCCCGTGGTCGAGATCCAGTTCTTCGACTACATCTGGCCGGCATACATGCAGCTTCGCGATGAGCTCGCGACGATGCGGTGGCGCTCGAACAACGCGTTCGCCGCGCCCGTCGTGGTTCGCACGACGTACGGCGGCTACATCCGCGGTGCGGTCTACCACTCGCAAACGGGTGCGTCCCTCTTCACGCACACCCCCGGGCTTCGCGTCGTCTGCCCCGCCACGGCGCTCGATGCGAATGGGCTCCTGCGCACGGCGATTCGCTGCGACGACCCCGTGATCTTCCTCGAGCACAAGCATCTCTACCGCCAGACGTACAACAAGTCGCGGTATCCGGGACCCAACTTCATGATCCCCTTCGGCAAGGCGAAGGTGGTTCGTGAGGGCAAGGACGTCACCGTCGTCACGTACGGGGCGACGGTGCAGCGCGCGCTCGTGGCCGCCAACCAGGTCGCCGACAGCGGCGGGCCGGATGTCGAGGTGATCGACCTGCGCACGCTGTCGCCCTGGGATCGTGAGGCGGTCTTCAGCTCGACGAAGAAGACCAATCGCGTCGTCGTCGCCTACGAGGACTCGCTCTCGTGGGGCTACGGCGCCGAGATCGCGGCCGCGATCGCGCAGGAATGCTTCGCGTGGCTCGATGCGCCGGTGATGCGCATTGCGTCCACCGACACGTTCGTCGGCTACGCGCCGTCACTGGAAGACGCCATCCTCCCGCAGGTCGACGACTTCAAGCGCGTGTTCCAGGAGATCGCCGCGTTCTGAGCGCACGCGCGTCGCTCGTATTGGTCGCGCTGCTCGCGGCGTGCGCATCGCCGTCATCGCCGCGCGACGTCAACCCGAACGACACCGCCCGCTACACGCCCGGCGTGTCGTACTTCGGCCGCAACCAGTACATCGAGTACATCGCCGGCGACCTGCCGGTCATCCTCTCGGCACCGCACGGCGGCTCGCTCCGCCCCGATGAGATTCCCGATCGCACGTACGGGACGACCGTCACCGACCTGAACACCGCCGAGCTCGCGCGTGCGGTCGACTCGGCGCTCGTGAGGCTCACCGGGAAGCACGCGCACGTGGTGATGGTCCGGCTGCACCGCACGAAGCTCGACGCCAACCGCGAGATCACCGAGGGCGCGCAGGGGGATGCGGAGGCGGAGCAGGCCTGGCGGGAGTTCCACGGCTTCCTGAACGACGCCAAGGAGGCCGTGAACCGCCGCTACACCGGGGGACTCTACATCGACCTGCACGGGCATGGTCACACGATCCAGCGGCTGGAGCTTGGCTACCTCCTTGACGCTGATGATCTTGGGCATCCGGACGACTCCCTCGACACCCAGCCCGCATACGAGGTGCTCAGCAGCATCCGGACGCTGTCGGTGCGCTCGCCGCTCTCGTTCTCGGAGCTGTTGCGGGGACCGTCGAGCCTGGGCGCCCTGCTCGAAGCGGAGGGCTATCCCGCCGTGCCGAGTCACACGACACCCGATCCGGGCACCGACGAGTACTTCGCGGGGGGCTTCAACACGTTCGTGCACGGCTGCCGTGTTGGTGGGGTGATCTGCGGGGTGCAGATCGAGTCGAACCGGATAGGGGTAAGGGATACGGAAGAGAACAGGAGGAGGTTCGGTTCCGCCCTGGCGCAGGTGATCGCGCGATATCTGGAGCTTCATTACACGCTGGACATCACGCCCTGACCTGACGGCAAAGACGTCAGCTGTCGGAATCCAGAATTCATTTCAGAAATGACCGGGGAGCCGCGAGGGACTCTCCGTTGATCCCGTCTGAATTGGATTTCTGAGTTCTGACATCTGCCGTCTTTGCCGTTGACCTCAGTTTACACTGCCTTGACGGCTTGCCCCTTGCGCCCCCTCATCCCCGACCCTAGCGTCGCAAGCGGAGGTGGTCCCATGCGTCTATGCCGCGTGGCCGTCATTGGCCTGGCAGGGGGAGCGCTCGCGTTCGCGCCTGCGTCGCTTCGCGCCCAGGAGCCCGCGAATCGCGGAACCGTGGCCGGCGTCGTGCGCGACTCCTCAGGGGGCGGGATCGCCGGGGCCGAGATCACCATCGTGGGCACGGGCCTGCGGGCGCACACCAATCCCCAGGGCGAGTTCCGCCTGACGAACGTTCCCGCCGGCACCGTGAGCGTCGGCGTACGCCGGCTGGGGTTCGTCCCGACCGTCGGCAGCATCGACATCGGACCAAACGAAGCGGCGACGATGACGATCGTCGTCGCACCGCTCGCGCAGTCACTCGCCGCCGTCATCGTGCGCGGCGACCGCCGGTTCGAGGAGCACGGCAGGCTCGCGGGGTTCTATCAGCGGCGGTCGCGCTCGTCCGGCGGACACTACATCACGCGCGACCAGATCGACCAGCGGAACCCGGCGCAGCTCACGGATCTGTTCCGCAGCGTCCCCGGCGCGCGGATCTATTCGTCTACGTTCAACAACGTCGTGCGCTTCCGCGGGATGCGCTGCGCGCCACTCGTCTGGCTGGATGGCTTCCCCGCGACCGCGGGTGAATACGACCTCGATGCGCTCGATCCGTACATCATCGAGGGCATCGAGGTCTACCTCGGTGTCGCGACGGTGCCTCCGGAATTTCGGTGGGTGCGTGGGGGTGGCTCCTGTGGGGCCATCGTCATCTGGACCGGCTTCGAGGAGCGGCGGCGCAAGGCTCGCCAGGCGGCCAATCCTCCCTCGGAGCTCGCCAAACAGGTCGAAGAGCGCCAACTCTTCACCGCGGATCAGGTCGACCAGGTCGCGCGCACCGACAGCGGCTCGATCGCGCGCCCGGCGTACCCCGACTCACTCTTCCGCGAGCGCGTCACGGGGCAGGTGCTCGTCGAGTTCGTGGTCGATACCAGTGGCTTCGTTCTGCCCGAGAGCATCTCCGCGATCTCCACGAGCCACCCCTTGTTCACCGACGCCGTACGTCGCGCCCTGCAGAGCGCACGGTTCCATCCGGCGTTGCTCGGTGGCCAGCGCGTGCGCCAACTGGTGCAGCTCCCGGTGAAGTTCGAGATGCCGGTCGAGACGAGCCAGCAACAGCCGAGGTGATCGAGGTCGTCGAGGTGATCGAGGTGGGCTTCCCTCGATCACCTCGACATCCTCGACGACGTCGATCACATCTTCATCTCGGCAGTCGTCGGATCGATCCCCGCCCGCACCTCGCTCACGCGGTTGCACGGGAATCCGCCGCGCTTCGCGTGTTCACGAATGAGACGCTCGTTCGCGGCGATGTACACGCAATAGATCTTGTCGTCGGTGACGTAGCTCTGCACCCACTGGATGTCCGTCCCGAGGTCGTGAAGCACCTGACATGACTTCGTGGAGATGCCGCGCAGCTCATCGTCACTGAGTTGACCAGCGCCGGCGAGATCGCGCTCGATCAAATACCTGGGCATTGTCGAAGCTCCTGTCAGGCGTTGTCGCGGTCGCACCCGACCGCCGGATTCCAGTCGGCGAACACCCCGCTCCGATTGTCGCGCCACGACCAGACGTGAAGCGCCCATACTTGAAAGGTCTCGTTGCGGGCGAACGTCTGACCATACAGCACCGGGGGCTCTGCGCCGGTCCATTCCGTGAACGGGATGATGAACTCCACACCGACCAGTCGCGGCTTCCCCTTCCCTTGAGGCTCGTACAGCAACACCTCGGGACGCGCTTCGATGACCTGCCCATCGATGAGCTCGCCCTTCGCATAGTGATAGCCCATTCCTCCGCGGACCGCGTCTTCCATGCAGCCGGTGACCTGAACGGTATAGCCATCGGCCTGCGCCGCCGCGAAATCGTGATACCGCGCGGTCGAGGCCTTGAGCTCCGCCAGCTTGCGGCCGAGGTCGGGAATGGGCACGCCTGGCTGCGTCGCGGCGACGTGAACGTGCGCGGCACTGGGACTCATCGGTTCTGAACCGCCGGTGCACGACACGACGATCGCGACGATGCCTGCGGCAAGGAGTGGTATCGCGGCGTTGGGGCTGATCGGGGAATGCATAGACCCTCCTGGAGAGCAGTGAGATGGCTTGCCCGAACTCCGGGCGCGCGTATCATGTCGGAGCGGCATCGGCGCACTCTCGCCTGCCTCTCGCCCCGCTCTCGCCACGCGTAACGTGTTCTCACTCAAGCTCCTCGGCGGCGCGTCCATCCACGCACCGTCGGGTCCCCTCGCCGGCCGCGCCAGTCAGCGGCGCCGCATCGCGCTCCTCGCGATGCTCGCTGTCGCGCGCGCGCGGGGGGTGAGCCGGGACAAGCTCATCGCCTACCTGTGGCCCGACCAGGACACCGAGCACGCCCGCCCTCTGCTTTCCGACTCGATCTACCGGGTGAACCAGGCGCTCGGCGCCGAGGCGATTATCAGCACCGCGGACGACCTCCGCCTCTCGACACAGGTGCTGCCGAGCGATGTGGCCGGGTTCGAGGACGCGATCGATGGCGGCGACTGGCAGCGTGCCACGGATCTGTATGGTGGGCCGTTTCTCGACGGATTCTTTCTCGCCGATGCGGAGGAGTTCGAGCGCTGGGCCAGCGCGGAGCGCGATCGTCTCGCACGGTCGTACGCACGCGCGCTCGAAGCACTGAGTGAAAGCGCCGAGCGACGGGGCGACACGGTCGACGCAGTGCGGTGGTGGCGGGCGCTCGCCGCGCACGATCCCTACAGCTCGCGCGTCGCCGTTCGGCTCATGCGCGCGCTCGATCGCTCGGGCGACCGCGCCGCGGCCCTCCAGCATGCTCGTGTGCACGCAACCCTCCTCGCCGACGAATTCGGCACGGAGCCGGACGCGGCCGTCGCCGAGCTCGCCGCGTCCATCCGCGCACAGCCCATCGCACCGGCCCCGCCGGCGCCGACATCGGAGCGCGTGCCCGAGGAGCCTGACTCCGAACAGCGGCGGGTGGACGCGCCGGCTGTGGTGGCGCCCCCGGCGGCAGTCACGACGCGACGACGCCGGTGGCCTCTCGCAGCAGCGGTCATCGCCCTGGCGATCGCCGTCGCCGCCGTGGCGCGCGGACGCACGTCGGCGGGAAACAGAGCGGAGAGCACCAGTGTCGCGGTGCTCCCATTCGTCGATCTCAGCCCCGCACACGATCACGAGTACTTCAGCGACGGGATGACGGAGGAGCTGATCAACACACTCGGTCGCGTTCAGGGCGTGCGCGTCGCATCGCGCACGTCGTCCTTCTCATTCAAGGGAAAGACGCCGGATGTCCGCGACGTCGGCACGCAGCTCGGCGTGGCGACCGTGCTCGATGGCAGTGTCCGGGCCGACGAGGGCAGACTCCGCATTACGGCGCGTCTCTCGAACGCGCGCGATGGATATCAGCTCTGGTCGCGGACCTACGAGCGAGAGCTCCAGGACGTGTTCGCGATTCAGGAGGAGATCTCCCGCTCCATTGTCGAGACGCTCAAGGGCACGCTCGTGGGCAGTGCCGACTCCGCCGCGACGGCGCGACGGGATACCGATCTCGAGGCGTACAATCTGTACCTGCGCGGTCGCCACGCACTGTACATGAAGGGTCGCTATTCGTGGTATCGCCGCACCGAGGAGGGTCTCAGATCGGCGGCGGCGTACTTCACGCAGGCCATCGAGAAAGACTCGACGTATGCGCTCGCCCACGCTGGGCTCGCCGACGCTCTCGCCGTGCTCGGGTTTTACGACTACCTGCCGCCTCGTGAGGCGTTCCCGCCCGCGGAGCGGGCAGCGCAGCGGGCGATGGGGCTCGACTCGACGCTCGTGCAGCCGTATGCGACGCTCGGCTACGTCGCGCTGTACTACAACTGGAACTGGCGGCGCGCCGAGGAATGGTTCACGCGGGCGACCGACGTCGGGCCGAGGTATTCGACCGCGCATCAGTGGTACGCGAACTTCCTGACCGCGCGCGCGCGCTTCGATGAAGCGGAGCGCGCGATGGGCCGAGCTCAGGAGATCGATCCGCTCTCGCTCATCGCGAGCGCGGCGCACGGCTGGGTCTTGTACTATGCTGGCGACTTCGAGCGGGCCGCGGAGCAGTGTCGTCTCACGCTCGAGCTCGATCCGGAGTATGCCGTCGCCCTGCTCTGGCGTGGATGGTCGCTCGAGGAGCTTGGACGTGTGCCGGAGGCACTCACGCTGCTCGAGCGCGCGGTCGCGCTGACGCATCGCAGCTCGTTGTTCGTGGCGTCGCTCGCGCGCACCCGCGCGATCGCCGGGGATACCGCGCGCGCGCGCGGGCTGCTGCACGAGCTGGAGGATCGTGCCTCACGATCGTATGTCCCCACGTACGAGCTCGCGAAGGTTCACCTCGCGCTCGGGGCGCGTGAGCGGGCGCTGCAGATGCTCGAGCGCGCGTACGAGGAGCGCTCCCACTCGATGGTCTTTCTCGGCGTCGATCCGCAGCTGAAATCGCTTCACGGCGAGGCCCGGTTCGAGGCGCTCGTCAGGCGGGTGGACGCCGCGCGAAAGGGCTGACGTCGCCCAGGTCGTCGAGGGTGTCGAGGTGACTTCGCCTGTACGGCCGGTGCGGCTCGTCAGGGTGTCGCCGCCCGACAGACCCCGCCGTCAACACGCACCGCGGGCGGTGTCACGAACATGCAGTCCGACACCATTCCAGCCGACTGGTTGTACGCTTCCTCGGCGCGCTTCAGCTCATCGAGTGCGCGCAACAGGGCGGCCTCGTCAGTCGTGGTCTTGCAATAGACGAGATAGGTGCGAGGCCCCCGCATGCCTTGGCGCCCACCGGGGCGGTTGCGCATTGATTCGCCTGATCGCACCCCTCCGTCTTCGCCAGCGCCCGCGCCTGTTGCTCGAGCTCGCGAACGCGAGCTTCGCTTCCCTCCTGGCTGGTCGAGGGTGTCTCGACTGCGGGCGGCTCCTCCTGCCGGGCGCACCCCGCAACGAGTACCGCCGCAAATGCCCAGGCGTGAGTCAGTCTCATGGCGTCTCTCCCGTGTCCAGTCGGTTGAAGACCACCTGACCCCCTACCAGGGTCATCATGACCCGCGCATCCCGAATGGTTTCCGGCGGAATCCGGGTGAGATCGCGGTCGATGACGACAAAGTCGGCGAGCTTGCCGCGCTCCAGTGATCCCTTCTCCGCCTCGGCGAACTCCGCGTAGGCCGCGCCGAGTGTGTACGCGCGAAGCGCTTCATCGACCGTGATCTTCTGCTCGGGCACCCAGCCGCCCGGCTGTTTTTCGTCGATGGTCCGGCGCGTCACTGCTGCATAGATGCCTTCGAGCGGCGTCGGCGGGGCGACGTACCAGTCGCTCCCGAACGCGAGACGCGCTCGCGCGTCGAGCAGAGAGCGAAACGCGTACGTCGTGCGAGAACGCTCCGCGCCGATGACCCGGTCGGCCCAGCGCCCGTCATCGATCGCGTGATAGGGTTGCATGCTCGGGACCACGCCGAGCGTCGCGAACCGTGGGATGTCCGCCGGCGCGATGTGCTGGGCGTGCTCGACGCGAAATCGCCGATCGCGACCGCCATTTTCCTTCGCGACGCGCTCGAAGATGCCGAGAATCAGATTGATCGCGCGGTCGCCGATGGCGTGCACGGCGACGTGAAGGCCGGCGCGATCGGCCCCTGACACCCAGGCGTACAGGTCGTCAGGCGCGCTCACCAGCAGGCCTCGGTCGTTCGGTGCATCGGTGAACGGCTCGAAGAATGCCGCCGTGTGCGACCCGAGCGACCCATCGACGTACGCTTTGAGAACGCCGCGCTTGAGCCAGGCATCGCCTCGACCGCGTGCAGCAACGGTGTCACGCAGCCGCTCCCACGACGAGAGCGGGACCGCCGCGTAGATGCGCGTGCGCAAGCGTCCCGAATCGTGGGCGCGCTCGAAGGCGGCCAGCTCGCTCCAGGTCCCCATGTGGTGCACGGACGTGACGCCCTGCTCCGCCACGAAGCGCATGGCGGCATCGAGTGCGCGCTGCATCTGTTCGTTCGTCGGAGGCGGGATGACGCGACCGATCAATCCGGTCGCGTTGTCCTTGAAGATCCCGGTCGGCTCGCCATTAACGTCGCGCACGATGGTCCCGCCATCGACGTCCGGGGTCGCGCGCGTCACCCCCGCGGCGCGAAGGGCTGCGCCATTGGCCAGCCCCATGTGTCCATCCAGCCGCTGCACCCACACCGGAATGTTCGGCGTGATGGAGTCGATCCAGTCACGCCGCGGCAGCTCACCACCCCAGAGCTCGTGGTCCCAGTTGCCTTCGGTGATCCACGTCCCGGGCGGCGCCGAGGCGGCGAACGCCTTGATGCGGGCGATGAACTCCGATGGCGTCCTGGCATCGCGCAGCTGCACCGACGCGAGACCAAATCCACCGTCGATGAAGTGGATGTGCGAATCGATGAAGCCGGGAACGATCATCATGCCGCGCGCATCGATGATTCTCGCGCTCGCCCCGGCGAGCTTCCGAATTTCCGCGCTCGAGCCGACCGCCGCGATCCGCTCCCCCTCCACCGCGATCGCGTCGGCCCACGGACGCCGGGGATCCCCGGTCCACGCCCGTGCGTTGACGACGGCGGGCGTCACGGCAGGGGTAGTCATGGGCGCGCTGGCGCAGCTGGTCGTGAGGAGAAGGGTGGTGAGGGTGGCCAGGGTCCTCAGGGTCCTCAGGGTCCGAAACCCCAGAGCATCTAACATCCTGAGGACCTCGAGGACCCCGAACACCTACTTCCTCTCCAGTCCATCCCGAATGTCCAGCAGAATCTCGAAGTAGAGCTGCTCACGGCGGTACGCGAAATCGAGCGCGGTCATCTGCGATTGATCGTTCGTCGCCTTCGCGCGCTCGAAGGCCTCGCGGTACATGTCATCGAGGTTGGCGAGGATGCGTTCGCGGGAGCGGGACATGCGTCGGACCTCGTCGAGGGCGGCAGGGGTGAGACGGGGCGGCACGTCCTCCGGGGTCGGAGGCACGCCGTCCGTCGAGGGATCGAGAAGAAATCGGCGCGCGACTCGCACGATCGAGCGACGCGACTCCGGAGGTTCAACCATGACGCGTGAGGAGATTTTCGCGCGGGACGAGTTCAGGTGCGTGTACTGCGGGCGGGTGCATCCGCCGGCGGCGCTGACGCTCGATCACGTGCAGCCGCGCCTACGCGGAGGAGACCGCACGGCGGGCAACATAGTGACGGCATGTGCGCCCTGCAACGTACTCAAGGGGCACCGCACACTCGCCGAATATCTCGCGGATGACGAGGTGGCGCGCGAAAACTTCTTTCGATACGCCGCACATGTGTGGCCTCGACATCTTCGGGCGGTGAGACAGGAGCTCGAGAAGCGAGGGCGCCGCGGCCCTTGACGGCGTCCGTCGCCCGGCCAATAAATGGGATACTGCTGTTAGGTATTCCTGCCGATTTGCGGTGCCTCTATGATTGCTCGTCTCCCGCTCGCCTGCGCGCTGTTGGCCGCGCCGGCCATTCTCCTGGCGCAGGAGCGCGCCGCCGGTCCCCACATTTCGGTCGTGGGCGAGGTCTACGACAGCATCGCCAAGCGGCCGCTTGTCGACGCCCTCGTGCAGTTCGTTCGCACCAATGCCGTGCACGAGGCGCGATCGGGCGTCACCGACTCGCGCGGCCGCTACCGCATCGACTCGGTGGTCCCTGGGGAGTACTTCGCGAGCTTCTTCCATCCCGCCGTGGATTCGCTTGCCGTCCAGGCACCGGTGCGCCGCGTTACCCTCGGCGCGCGTGATCCCGAGCGCGTGGAGCTCGGCCTCCCGGCTACCGAGCGAGTCATCGCGGCCCTGTGTCCCGGGTTACCTCCGTTCGATTCCTCGGCCGTCATCGTGGGCGAGGTTCGCGACCCGGATACGGGCGCGCCGCTCCCGAACGTGACCGTGACGGCGCATTGGGTCGACCTCGTCATTGCCGAGCGCTTCACCGTGGAGCGGCAAGGCGCGCGAACGAACACGGGGGCGGGCGGGTCATATGCCCTCTGCGGACTGCCGTCGGGGGGTGAGGTATCGCTCGAGGCACGGCTGGATCAGCGCACGACGGGGCGCCTCGAGGTGGGCCTCGCCGCACGCTCGATCGTACGACGCGACCTCGCCGTCGCCGAGGGCTCTACGTTCCTGACGCTCGCGGGCGAGGTCACTGAGGGCCGCGCACGCATGGATACGCTGCTGCGCGGGCCCGGGCGGCTCAGCGGCACCGTGCTCAACGAGGCCGGCCGGCCGGTGACCGACGCCATCGTCGAGGTGTGGCATACCGGACTGACGACGCGAACCGACGCGTCGGGCCGATTCGAGATCGCGAGCCTGCCGGTGGGAACGCATGCGCTGGAGGTCCGCCGCATTGGCTTCGCGCCGCAGCAGATTCCAGTGCATCTCGCCTCGCGGGCGCCAACGTCCGTGGACGTCGTCCTCGAGAAGCCGGTGCGGATGCTCGACGCGGTCCGCGTGACGGCGCGGACTCTGTACTCCCGTCGCCAGTCGGAGATCGAGCAGCGGCGCCGGCGCGGGTGGGGACACTTCATCATGCGCGACGAGCTCGAGCGGAGCGCCGCCTCGCGCGTGACCGATGTGCTCCGGCGAGTGCCCGGCGTTCGCGTCTACACGACGCAGGGAAGCGACGTGGTCACCTTCGCGCGCGGCGAGAACATGTCGGGGCCGTGCCGTCCAACCGTGTACATGGATGGCCATCGACTCGGCTCGAGCGAGGACATCGATTTTCTCGCGACGGTGAACTCGCTGGAAGCGATCGAGGTCTACACCAGTGCGACGCAGGCGCCGGTCGAATACTGGAGCGGAAGCTGTGGAGCGATCGTCCTGTGGACGAAGATGGAGCCAGCGCTTCCGAAGCTGCCGAAGCCGAAGAAGGGCAAGGAGCGGGAGGACCCGTAGCGCACGAGCGGCGGTGCGCACATTTCGCGGTTGCGCCCCCGTGGTTAGATTTCACGTCGAAGGGGAGTAGCTACGCGGACGGTGTCCGCGCGCGCGAGTCGTCAGGACTGCGCTCACATCACGGGCGCACGGCTCACGCGGGTCCCTCGGGGACAAGGCGAGACCTTTGCACAGTCGGATACACATCCGGATGCGCGAGGGCTCGCCTTTCGCACATCCAGGGTCCAGGAGGCTGCGATGAACAACGTGAAAGTCTTCACGCTGATGGCGGCGCTGACCGGCCTGCTGGCCGCGCTGGGCAGCTATTTCGGCGGGCAGAGCGGAATGGTGACGATGCTCATCGTCTCCGCCCTGATGAATTTCGTCATGTACTTCGCGTCCACGAAGATGGTGCTGCGGATGTATCGCGCGCAGGTCGTCGACGCGTCACAGGCGCCCGCGCTGTACGCGATGGTGGACCGGCTCCGCCAACGCGCGGGTCTGCCGATGCCGCTCGTCGCCATCGCGCCGCACGAGCAGCCGAACGCCTTCGCGACGGGGCGATCCCCGGAAAAGTCGGTCGTGTGCGTCACGGCCGGGCTCATGAAGCTCATTGGCAACGATGAGCTGGAAGGCGTCATCGCGCACGAGCTGGCGCACATCAAGAACCGCGACATGCTGCTGCAGACGATCGCCGCAACCATGGCCGGCGCGATCTCGAATCTCGCCTACATGGCCATGTTCTTCGGCGGACGCGATGATGAGAACTCGAATCCGCTGGCGACCATCATCATGATCGTGGTCGCCCCGCTCGCGGCGATGATGATCCAGTTCGCGATCAGTCGTCAGCGCGAGTTCAAGGCGGATGCCGTCGGGGCGCAGATCACCGGGCGCCCAATGCCGCTCGCGAGCGCGCTCCAGAAGCTCGATGCCTACTCGCGCCGGATCCCGATGCACGTCGCCCCGGCGGCCGCGCCGCTGGCGCAGGTCAATCCACTGGCGGCGACCGGCTCCGGATTCACGAGACTGTTTTCGACGCACCCGTCGACGGACGAGCGCGTGGCTCGGCTGCGCGCACTCGTTCCGGCGTGACAGGGAACGGCAAAGCCGTCAGAGGTCAGAATACAGAATTCTGACTTCTGACGTCCTTTGCCGTTAAAGTCTGTGAATGACGGCCTCCTCGATGACCCGGCCATCGCGAAGGTGCTCTCTCACGATTCGCTCGAGGAGCGCCGGCGTCACCTCTCCGTACCATATACCTTCCGGGTAGACGACCACGATCGGCCCGCCGGTGCAGACGCCGAGGCAGGGGGTTTCGCCCCGCTTCACCCGGGTGGGGCCGAACAGTAAGCCTTCCCGCTCGAGCAACGTCGGCAGCAAGGCGTAGAGCGATCGGCCGCGGCGCTCGGGAGAGCAGAAGGCGCCAGTGCACACCAACACGTGTCGAGCGTAAGGCTCCATGCCGAGAACGCGATCTGCGTGAGGGAGAATGGGAAGATACGTGAGGTGGCGCGATGGCTCCTAGCACCAGCATCGGCGATCTACTGCTCGACGTCTCGCTGCCCGCGCGCGTCTCGCGGCCCCCAGTGCTCATGGTGCACGGGATCATGGGCGGCGCGTGGTATTTCGCGAAATGGCTCCAGTACTTCAGCGCGCGGGGGCACCCCGCGTACGCGCTCAACCTGCGGGGGCATCATGGAAGCCGGCCGATCGAGAATTTCGGGCAGGTCTCGGTGATGGACTACGTCGTCGACGTTCGCGATGCGACGGCGGGCATACGCGCGAGGCATCCTGGAGCACCGCTCGTACTCGTTGGGCATTCGATGGGGGGTCTCGTCGCGCAAAAGGCGGCGGAATCGGCGTCTCCGGCGGCGGTGATTCTGCTGAGCTCGGTGCCACCGCGCGGAATCCCCCTGCTCAGTTGGCCATTGTTCCGACGGGAGCTCAAGCACGTCTCGGCGATGCTCACCTCGCGCGCGATTACCGTCAATCCACGAGATGCGGCTGATCTCTTCCTCAACCGAGTGGATCCCACCGAGGTCGCGTCGTTCGTGCCGCTCTGGGCCCCCGCCAGCGGTCGCGTGGGCCGAGAAATCACCTTCGGTCGCATTGCGATCGAGGAGAAACGTGTGACCAGCCCCGTGCTGGTGGTGGCCGGTGCTGACGACGTCGCGATCCCGCCCCGCATCCAGCGCCGAGTCGCGCGAAAGTACGACGCGCCGTTTCGAGTATACGCGGGCAATGCGCACTTCCTCATCTGGGAAGCGGGGTGGGATCGGATCGCCGCCGATGTCGCTGCCTGGCTCGATCAGACCCTCTCCCAGCCCAGCGCCCGGTCAGCCTAGCTCCGACGCCCGCTTGGTGACGGCCATCACGTCGTAGGCGCCCGGCAACACCATAAAACCCGACGAACGCGGTAGGAATTGGCGCACAAACTGCCTATTCCCGCTCCGGCGGCCTGCATACACGCAGGACGTTCGACCAGAAACACGAGGAGCGTTTATGCGTCGCATGATTCTCACGATGGCGGCCTTCGCGGTTGTCGGTTGCGTGCGTACGCACGCGAACGAGGCGACGGGTGAAGTCGACGTGGACATCGAGTCCCCGACGAAGCAGGGCGAAGACTGGAGTGGGACGCTCAGCCCACGGGGCGGCTCGGCGATCACAGGATCGTTCAAGGCAATCGTGGCCGACGGCAAGACGACGGTGTCCGTCAACCTCGCCAATGCGATGGCGGGCCAGCGGCTTCCGTGGCACGTGCATCTAGGAACCTGCGACAACGACATGGGCATCTTCGGCGATGCCTCGTGGTATCCGCCGATCGTCGTTGCGAACGACGGAACCGCGTCGGTGAACACGGTTCTGAACTACACGCTCGATGAGGCGAAGGATTACATCATCAACGTGCACGCCTCGCCGACGAACCTGCAGACCATCGTGGCGTGTGGGGATCTCGACGACTAAAAGGCGCTGAAGGCGCTGAAGGCGCTGGGGGCGCTGAACTGCTATCGGTTCAGCGCCCCCAGCGCTTTTTTCAGCGCCTCCAGCGCCTCTTCACCTCACGAACGAGGCCAACACGATCTCGAGGACAAAGAGCAGCACGATCGCGAGCTCCAATGCCTCGCCGCGCGCGGCCTGGCCCTCGGCGTTGAGCATCGCGTATGTCTCGCGGATGATCGTGAGCTTGCGGTCGATGCCGGCCCGCCAGGCGCGACCGCGGAAGATCTCGAGCGCCGCAGAATAGATCCGCGCGAGATAGACGTCGTCGGTCACCTTGAGCGAGTTCTCCGCGCGCTCCACCAGCTCCGTGGAGTCGGCGACGATCGACAGCAGCCGCGTCAGCAGGTTGGTGAATCGCCGACGGAAGAATCTGGCGGGCTTGGCGCGCGCCTCGGAGATGCGGTCGTACATGCGCGTGAGCTCGGTGTCGAGCACGGCATCGTAGAAGCGAAGCTCCAGCAGCTGCGCGTTCGCGAACTCCAGGATGTATTGCACGTCGGTATCCTCGGCTACCGGCTCGAGCACGAGGGCGTTGTCCCACGTCAGGATCGTGAGGTCGTCTCCGTAATATGAAAAGCGATGCGGGAGCAGCTCGCGTCGCGCCGCGACCGACAGCTGTCGCGACTCGTTGAGCAGGAGCGGGATGATGTCGTCGTCGCCAAGCGCGTCCGCCGAGGCGACTCTGCCGCTGGCATCTTCCAGACGGCGAATGCGAAACACGACGTAGTCCTCGGAGACGGGAGCGATCGCCGGCCGCTCGATCGCCGTCGCGATGCGCTCGAACAATGCCTGCAGATGGCGTTGAAAGAGCGGCGTGAGGTCGGTGCCGACGTCCACGGCGTTGCCGAACCGGGAGTACTGCTCCCACCCAATCGCGGCGCCGGCGTCGACACGGAGCCGCAGCGATACGACCCCGAAGTCGAAGATCCGCGCCGACATGGTGGCGTCGTACGGACGCCCATCGATGACGACTCGATCGTCGCCAAGCGTGACGCTGACCGGCGGATTGGCGATCTGCATCGCTTGCGCTTCGCCGCGCAGCGGACGCTCGCGGACCGGCGCTTGTCCCTCGAGCAGGGCGAGCGCCCGATCGAGCTGGATCTCGTACCCAACGTCGAACAGCCGGTAGACCATGGCGCCGCCCGTGACCCGAAGGTCGGCCGCGGTCGACGCGCGATCAATCATCCGTGAGCTTGTTGTCTCCCGGGGGAGCGACATAACGATAGTCCTCGACCGGCGTTCCCCGCATGAGATGCTCGAGCACGATGCGGTTCGCCCCCGCAACGTCGACACCGGCGTACCAGATGTCTTCGGGATAGACCACCACCATGGGACCGTGGCCGCACTGATTCATGCATCCCGCATGGTTCACACGCACGAGCCCCTTCAGTCCCGACGCACCGACGCACTTCTTGAGCGCCTTGTGCACATCCTCCGAGCCTTGCTTCGGGCACTCCTTCCCCGACGTGCATACGAAGACGTGGTACTTGTATTGGCCCATGAACTCGAAGGAGGAAGAAGGAATGAGGAAGTGGAATGTACTTCACCCTGCCAGTCGAGCCACTGGCCGGTGCGCGAAATCGCTTCCATTGTTCGCGGTGATGCCATCCCCGTCCTTCTTTCCGCGGGACCTGGTGCGAATCGCCAACCTCGAGGAGGACGATCGCGCCGTTGACAGCTCCGTCGACCCGCCCCAGCGGCCACGCGTCGGCGAGATCGGAACCGTCGTGGACGAGGTTGCCGAGGGGATCTATCTGGTGGAGCGGTGCACCGATGACGGGCGCGTGCTCTGGATGGCCGAGTTTCTTGGCAGTGAGCTGGAGAGAGCCGAATGACGAACGAGGAACAATGAGGAACATGGAACGAGGAAGCGCGCTGGCCAGGTACATGCGGCAGAGCCCGCCGGAACTTCCTCGCTCCTCATTCCGTGTTCGTCTTATGGCTACGCTCGACGATTTCCAGAAGCTCGACATTCGCGTTGGCACGGTGCTGAGCGCCGAGCCGTTTCCGGAAGCGCGGAAGCCGTCGATCAAGCTCGCCATCGACTTCGGCCCCGAGGTCGGGGTGAAGCGATCGAGCGCGCAGATCACGCGACACTACACGCCAGAGGCGCTCGTCGGCCGGCAGGTGGTCGCGGTCGTCAACTTCCCCCCGCGCCGCATCGCGGGCTTCGCGAGCGAGGTTCTCGTGTTGGGCGCGTGCCCGGCGGAGGGTGACGTGGTGCTGCTGCGCGTCGACGGCCCGGTATCGAACGGGGTGCGTATCGCCTAGCGGGAGAACGAGGAACGAGGAAGCAAGGCGGAAAGCTCGCCTCGGCGCTTCCTCGTTCCTCGTTCCTCGTTCCTCGTTCCTGTTCGTTCAACCCTTGCTCGCGATCGCGTAGATCGCCACCGCCAGCGCGAACAGGCCGATCGCCACCCACACGCCTAACGCCGTCGTTCGCCAGGTGAGAATCCGGCGCGCCCGCAGGCGAAACGGCCCGCCCGTGGGGGCGGAGCTGTGGAGAAACGCCGTGAACAGGACGATCGGGAGCCCCAGGGCCATGATCAACACGGCGCCGGTGGGCACCCAGTCGGGAAGGCCGAACATGTCGCGCACGAGGCGCGCGCCCGCGGCGACGACGATCGAGGATCCCAGATACGCCACGACCGCGCGCCGACTCCGCACGCGCCGCGGGATGACGGGTTGGCCGCCGGTCCGCGCCAGCGAGATACTGTGCGCCATGAGCGTATTCAGCTCGTCGGTGAGGTCGTCGGTGTCGCCCCATCGCTGAGCCGGGTTCTTCTCGAGGCATCGCATGACGATCGCCTCGAGAGCCCGGCTCACATCGGGACGCTCCTTCGAGATCGGGGCCGGCCGTTCCGCAACCTGCGCCGCGAGAATCTTCTGCGCGGGACGCCCCGAGAACGGCGGCTTCCCGGTCAGCATCTCATACGCGACGCACCCGAGCGCGTAGATGTCGGCGCGGTGGTCGATGGTCGGATCGGCGGCCGCCTGCTCCGGCGCCATGTACGCCGGCGTGCCCAGCGCCATGCCATGGGACGGGGTACGTCCGTGGGTGCGCCGCTCCTCCGGCTGACGCGACTGCCGCAGCGCTTTCGCGACGCCGAAGTCGGTGACCAGGGCGTGGTGTCTGACGAGAAGGATGTTGTCCGGCTTCACATCGCGGTGAATGACGCCCAGCGCGTGCGCGTGGCTGAGGGCGTCGGCAACGTCGCGCATGATGCGGATCACGTCGTCGATCGGCAGCCGCCCCTCGCGCTCCAGCCGCTCGCGGAGCGACTCGCCCTCGATGTACGGCATGGTGTAGTACAGCAGTCCGTCCGCCTGGCCGACGAGGAGAACGGGCACGATGTGCGGATGGTGCACCCGCGCGGCGAGCTGAATCTCGCGGCGAAAGCGCTCGATGCTGAGCGTCCCCGTGAGCTCCGGAGGCAGGACCTTCACCACCACGCGCCGGTCGAGCGCGCCCTCCTGCGCGACGAACACCCGCGACATGCCGCCGCCGCCCAGCTCACGATCGAGCCGATAGGCGTCACCAAGCGAGGCCTGGAGTTGGTCGCGCAGGTCTGTCGCCATGCGAGGGCTGGAGGGAACGCGGAACGAGAGTGAAGGCGTTTGAACCATAGGATCACTGGAGTCTTTCCCCAGATGAACTCCTCGGTCACCGCTCCTCGTTCCTGTTTTCTTTTCGGTTGAGGGAACATAGGACGCCTGGAAAACCCTCGCCAGCTTGACACGCCTGACTCCGCTCCATACCACTACGCCGACCCCCATTGATGGGAGGGAACGATGACCTCCACGACCGCCGAGCCCTCCATGAGCCTCGACGCCGAAACGATGCGAAAGGGCTATGCGCGACCCGAGGTGCTGGTGACCACGGACTGGCTCGCCGCGCATCTCGATGACCCGAGCATCCGTATTCTGGAAAGCGATGAGGACGTGCTCCTCTTCGACACGGGCCACATCCCGAACGCGCAAAAGGTCGATTGGCACGCCGACCTGAACGACCCGGTGGTGCGCGACTACATCGCCTCGGAGAAATTCGAGGAGCTGCTGCGCTCCAAGGGGATCGACGAGAGCACGACGGTCGTCTTCTACGGCGACAAGAACAACTGGTGGGCGACGTACGCGTTCTGGGTGTTCCAGCTCTTCGGCTTTACGAACGCGCGCATCCTCGACGGTGGGCGCACGAAGTGGGAGAAGGAAGGACGGCCGATGGTGACGGACGTGAGGACCTTTCCGCCGACGGGCTACCGTGCACCCAGGCGGGAGGACTCACGCATTCGCGCATTCCGGGAAGAGGTGCTCGAGCACATGCGTGCCGGGCGCCCGCTCATCGACGTCCGGTCGCCGGAGGAGTTCAGCGGGCAGCGCACGCACATGGCGGAGTATCCGCAGGAAGGTGTGTTGCGCGGCGGGCACATTCCGGGCGCCAGGAACGTCCCCTGGGCGCGCGCGGCGAATCCGGACGGCTCGTTCAAGAGCGCGGAGGAGCTTCGCCAGCTGTACGAGCGAGATGCGGGACTCCAGAAGACCGATGACGTCGTCGCGTACTGCCGCATCGGCGAGCGCTCGTCACACACCTGGTTCGTGCTGTCGTACCTCCTCGGCTACGACCGCGTGCGCAACTACGATGGCTCGTGGACGGAGTGGGGAAACTCGGTGCGAGCACCGATCGAGAAGTGATGCCCGACAAGACGGCAGCCGCGAAGTCGGCACAGGCGCCGGCGGTCGTGGTGCGACCGCCGAATCACGTCGTCGTTCGCTGGCGCGGCGACGAGGAGTTCGAGAGCGGTCGTCCCGGCGGACCGACGCTGCGCATCGACGGACATGGCAAGGCCGCCCAGAGCCCGGTGGATGTGCTGCTCACGGCGCTCGCCTCCTGCTCGTCGATCGATGTCGTCGGTATTCTCGCGAAGCGCCGCACGCCGGTGAAATCGCTCGAAATCGACGTCGTTGGCGAGCGTGCCGATGACCGCGTCCCGCGCAAGGTGCGTCGGATCCTGCTCACCTTCCGCATTACCGGCGCCGGCATCGAGCGCGAGCACGCGGAGCGCGCGGTCGAGCTGTCGGTGACGAAGTACTGCTCGGTGAGGGACTCGCTCGATCCCGGGATTCCCATTGAGTGGAAGGTCGAATTGAACGCGGAGTAGGAAGAACGAGGAGCGAGGAACCCGGAACGCCTGGACGGCGAGGCGCGCCGATCCTAACGGCTACTCCCTCGTTCCTCCTCCCTCGTTCCCCTTCAGCTCGACCACCTGAGTCGGGAACGCGAAGCTGATCCCCTCGGCCTGGAAGGCCCGAATGAGCTCGAGGTTGATCTGCTGCTGGATCTCCGCATACACCGCGAAGTCGGACGACGCGACGAAGTAGATCAGGTCGAATTCGAGAGACCAATCGCGCAGTGTCCGGAAGTGGGCCCGATCGAAGCGGACGAGGGCCTGCCGCTGCACGGCGTCCCGCGCGATCGCCGGAATGCGCTCGAGCTTCGCCGGGGGCGTGTCATACGTCACGCCGATGCGGACATCCACCCGCCGCTCGCTCATGCGCGTGTAGTTCCTGATCGTGCCTTCCAGCAGCTTTCTGTTCGGAAAGATCAGCTCGTCGCCCGTCAGCGTGCGCAGGCGCGTCGCCCGGAGGCCAACGCCTTCCACCGTGCCCATCAACCCCTGCGCCTCGATGAAATTCCCGACGACGAAAGGCTTCTCGACGAGAATCGTGAGCGCACCGAGCATGTCGGCCACGACGTTCTGCAGGGCGAGCGCCACAATGATGCCGCCGATCCCGAGGCCGGCAATGAGCGCGGTGACATCGACGCCGAGATTGTCGAGCAGGAAGAGGACGAGCACCGCGCCCAGCGCCAGGCGCGCGAGGACCGCCAGCGTTGAGAGAGCCGTCGTCCCGGCACTCCCCCCTTCTCCGCGTCTCGAATACCGCTCGATCCAGAAGGTGATAAAGGCGTTTCCCCAAATGCCAATCTGCACGAGCAGGGCGGCGACCGAGGCGACCCGCAGCGCGGTGTGCGCGTCGTCGCGAAACGTGAGGATGGCTGTGGCGGGGGAGATCGTCGCGATGAAGATGAGAAGCACACGCGTGCGCCGCAGCAGCTCGACGAGGAGATCGTCGAAGTCGGTGCGTGTCCGGGTGGTGAACTTCGACAGGCGCTTCACCGCGAGCTGCTTCAGCGCCCACAACACACCCGTGGAGACGAGGATGAATACGGCGGCGAGCAACCATCGCTCGACCGGATTTCCGAGCCACCGATACGCGAGGAGTTCGTTCCAGGCCATGTGGTGCGGAATCTAGCCTCGTAATCCGTCTCGCGGGAATCGCATCGCGATCTCGTCGAGACCGGGTCCCACCGGAAACTTCCACCCTCAGCGGCAGTAGTGTTATTGACGTTGCATCTCGTCCATCTGCGATGTACGCTACGCGCCGATGACCCCTCCTGCGCATTCCGGAGCCGTTGATGCCACTCGAGATCGTCTTTCTCAACACGATGGAAATGCTGCTGCCCGCCATTGTGATCACCGTCCTCGGCCTTCCGCTGGTTCGGGTCCTGGCGCGACGGCTCGACCGACGCGATGCGGCCGGTCCACCGAACCTCTCGCGCATCGAGGAGCGTCTCGGCCGTCTCGAGGCCGGCGTCGATGCGATCGCGGTCGAGGTCGAGCGGATCTCGGAGGGGCAGCGCTTTACCGCGAAGCTGTTGGCCGAGCGCGTCGCCGGATCGACGGTGCCGCCCGGCGGTAGTCGCTGACGCGCTCGGCATGACGCGGTGGGTCGCGCGGCTGCTCGCCGCCAATATCGTGATGTTTGCGTTAGGCTATGCGATGCCGGAGATCCCGGCGCTCCTGGCCTTCCGCCCGCGCTATGTCCTCCAGCAGCCGTGGACGGCGTTCACGTACATGTTCCTGCACGCCGGGCCCTGGCATCTCTTTTTCAACATGCTGAGCCTGTACTTCTTTGGTCCGCGCGTCGAGGAGCGTCTCGGCAGTCCGCGCTTCATCGTGCTGTACATGCTGAGCGGGCTCGGCGGCGCCCTCCTGTCGTTCCTGACGCCCAATGTCATCATCGTGGGCGCGTCCGGCGCGACGTTCGGCGTCTTTCTCGCCTACGCGATGTTCTGGCCGCACGACCGCATCCTGATCTGGGGAATTCTGCCCGTCGAGGCGCGCGTGCTCGTCCTGTTGACGACGCTCTACTCGCTCTGGGGAGGCACGGGCAGTGTCGGCGGTTCGGTCGCGCACTGGGCCCATTTGGGTGGGTACGCGGCGGCGTATCTCTACCTTCGGTGGGTCGACGCACGCTCCGACCGACAGAAGTTCAGGAAGCGCATGGAGGACGCCACGTTCGGCAAGCGCTCTCCGATCGTGAGCGCGGGCGCTCCGGACTTCGACGCGATCAAGCGCGACGGGCTGCACGCCCTCACGCTCGAAGAGCTCGACCGCCTGCGCGCGAAAGTCACCGCGCAGGGTGCGGACGCACTGACGCCTGACGAGCGGGCGTTCCTGCACCGAATGCAACTGAGGTAGTCGAGGATGGCGAGGCTGGCGAGGTGATTGACACGAGGCGATCGAGGGTGTCGACGTCGTCGAGGTAATCGAGGAAAAGGCAGCGAGGGTCCGTCGATCGCCTCGATCACCTCTTCCCACTCTGGAGGCACAAGCATGCCGGGCATCGCGATCCGCGACGCCATCATCGAGGACGCCGGCGTCATCGCGTCACTCCTCGGAGAGCTCGGCTATCCCTCGCAGCCCGACGGC
>JAICOJ010000112.1 GCA_025930755.1 Gemmatimonadaceae bacterium | reverse complement strand
GGGTGATGCTGCCTAACGCGCTCTGCCCATCGGGCGCCAGCCACGCGTTCGCGATGTGCGCGCGGGCGGCAGCCCCGGAAACATGGGTCAGCGTCCCATCCATGCCAGCAGCGGCTCGAGGTCCGCGGGGCGAAGCCGGTAGGCGCGTGCGACCGCCCGCAGCATCTCATCGGGCGCGACGTCGCCCCCGGAGGACGCACGGGTGCCGAGCGGTGCGAGAAGCGCTCGGGCCCGCTCCCAATCCCGAGGCACCGGCAGCAGCGCCACGGTCCAGCCGAGGTAGCGGCGATATCCGCCGCGTGCGGGCTCGGCCAGTGCGTTGAGCCATGCCGCCGCGACCACCGAGTTCAACAGCGTGGCAATGGCGTGCGCATCGTCCTCCCGATCGCACGCGATGACGTAGCAGCTGTTGAGCGGTACCGACGGATTCCCCGGGGCGAGGACGATCGCCCGCGGCGCCTTGCCGACGTCGGCCCACACGACGCGGGCCCGCCGGCGATCGGCGGCAGCGGTACGAAAAAGCGACCACCAGCACGACCCGCGGGCATCGCTGCGTGCGGCAAGTCGCGGCCGCCACTGCTCGAGCCACCGGCGCGCGCGGGGCGGCAGGACGGGAAGCACGCGGCCGTCGGCGCCATGTGTCCAGACGATCGCTTCGCCGCGGTGGGTGACGGACCACGCTGCGAGCGACTCGCCGCGTATCACGGGACGGAGCATCGCGTCTTCGACGGGCGCGTCGGCGAGGCGAACGATGAACGCTTCGTTGTACCCGCACTTCACGCCGAGGAGCGGACGACCGAGCGATGTCTCGTGCAGCGCTGTTCCCGCCGCGCGAAGACGATCGAACGCCTCGCGCGCCGGGGGCGGGAGCATCAGCCACGGCGCGCCCTCGTCGGCGTCGAGGCCTAACGCCGCGCGCCGGAGTGTCCACGCAAGCGCGCCATCGGGTCGGCGTATGGCCAGTGCAACATCGCGCGGGGGTGACACACGTCCGCGCCGCGCGACCAGCAACGACGGGTACGTGGCGGCGTCGAACGCGGCGGGAAACTCGGACCAATCCTCGAGCGCGACGACCGTGGCCCGCTCGGCGAGCAGACGCCTCACGCCTCCACCCGCGAGGGCACGCCACAGCTTTGCCGGGAGAAGCAGGGCGAGCGGAGCCCCGTCGCGCAGAAGGTCGACTGATCGCTCGACGAAAAGCGCCGCCAGATCCACCTGCGCGGCAAAGCCATGCCCGGCGCGTGCCGCCTCGGCGCCGTGTTCCCAGGACGCTCGCGTAAACACGGCAAACGTCGCCCGCAGCCGGCGTCGTGCATCGCGGGGGATGCGGTGGAGCCGGACCCACGGCGGATTCCCGATGATCGCGTCGAATCCGCCGCGCGCGGCGGCGTCCGCGAAGTGCGTCGCGAAGGAGAAGGGGAGCGCGCCACCGTGGGTGATGGAGCGGCGAGCGGCTCGTACGTCACGCGACCGCAGACGCAGCCGCTGCGCCTCGTCGCGCTCGGCCGCGGTCGGGGCGTAGCGATCGCCGAACAGATCTCGCCCGCGCCAGGCCGCGAGCAGCGCGCGACGTGCGGCCGCGCAGCGCGCGATGCTCGCGTCGAGCACCGCACGGGCGTGGGCGCGCTCGGCACGGTCGAGCTCACGCTCCAGGGTCCGTTTTCGGGAGCCGGAGGCGCGTGAATACCGGCCTCGCAGGCGGGCGATGCGAGCACCCCCCGGTACGATCGCCGTTTCGCGGAACGCGGCTCCCGCGAGCGCGTCGCCCACGCGAATGTGACGGTCCAGATTCGGGAGAGGCGGGATGCGAAGGGGATTCACTTCGTCGTGCTCGATCACGACGGCGAGCCAGAGGCGCAGCTCGCACAGCCAGACCGCGGTGGGATTGATGTCCACGCCGAAGATCGATTTTGTCAGGAGCGACCGACGGATGGTGACCGCGCCGCGCATGTCGCCGCAGCGCACCAGCAGGCCAGTGAGCTCCTCGAGCGCATGCACGAGAAACGCGCCGGAGCCACAGGCGGGGTCGAGGATCGTCAGGTCGAGTGCCCGCTGGCGCAACAGGGCGGCAGTGGTCAGGTCTACGACGGCGCCGTCGAGGGCAGCGGTGATATCACCATGGCGAAGCCCTGGAGGCGCGAGTGCCTCGAGAAGCGCGGCCCGCGTGACGCGCGAGACGAGCGCGTGCGGCGTGTAATACGCGCCGCTCTCCCGCCGGGCCCGTGAGGCCATGAGCGACTCGAACGCCTTGCCGAGCATCTCGGGGTCGACGGCGGCGTCGGACCACTGCACGTCGTCCTCGCGTGCCGTGAAGCGATAACGAGTGAGGAGATCATCGAAGACTCCACCCAGCGCATCGTCCGGAAAGTGCAGCGCGTGCCGTCGCTCGAGCGGTGATCGCGCGAAGAGGCCGCCATTGAGGAAGGGAACGGTGCCGAAGTCGCGCGCTGCCGCCGCGCGTTTGTCGACCGGAGTATTCAGGGTTCCGAAGAACAACGGGAGGAAAAGGCGCCGGTGTGCGCCACCGGCGCGTCCTGCGCACTCTTCGAAGCGACGAGCGAGGAACCGGCGATCCCCGTCGAGCCACCCCTTGGACTCGAGAAAGGAAAGAAAGAGCAGCCGCGAGAGCCACAGCAGCGCGACCTCGCGTCGATCGGCGCCGCACGCGCGCGTGGCGGCGAGATCGGCCAGCCTGCTGACGACGCCCTCGAGGGCGCGATAGAACCGCCGCGTCAGCGCGTCGCGTCCCAGGACTTCCACCCAGCGCGCATGCGTCATCACGTCGTCATCGTCGCAGGCGGTGGCGAGCGCGCACAGTGTTTCGGCGTCGCTGGGAACCACGTGCCGACGATCGACCGTAAGCGCCGCGATGCGCGGACGCGCGCGGTCGGCCGTCCAGGTCGCCAACGCGAGCGCGGTTCCCGCGCGCTCGACCGCGATTACCAGCCAGAGGAGATGCGGTGCGCGCGCGCTGAGGCGGGTGGCGGCGGTGGCGATCCGCTCACGCAGCGCAGCACCGCACGGCCATTCGAGGAGGAGGATTCGAAGCGAGCCCGCACCCGCGATGATGCGGGCGTCGCTCGCATCCGATACTCCCAGTGCGGCGCGCGCTTCACGCGCGAGCGGCAGCGGTGCGGCGGAGGCTCCGACGACGCGCGCCAGCGGCGCAAGATGCTCGACGGTCGCGGCGGCGGAGAGCAGATCGGCGGCGGTGTGCAGCGAAAGCACGCGCCACTCTAGAACGTTCGCGCCGTCGGACTCTCATCGAGTCAACGCGGGCGGGCTCGAAATGGAACTCCCCGGCCACCCATACAGGCGCGACCGGGGAGGTTCCACTCGGAGGTGGAAGCAGGTGTGCTTCCGTAACGTTCGACACCTCTGACGATGAAAAGGTTCCTTTGCGGCCAAGGTCGTCAGGGCTGTCGCGGTCGTCGAGGTGATCGACGCGACGCAGCGACGTTTCCTGGATCACCTCGACGCCCTAGCCATCGTCGTCTCCCTGGAGTTCGTACTCCCGCCCCTTCCACTCCACGTGCGTCCCACGCGCGATCGCGCGCAGGAAGATGTAACCGAGAAGCAAATTTCCCATGGGGGCGGCGAGGGCATACCACGGGCGCCGCGTCATCGCGGTGTAGACGATCAGCCACCACAGGAGGAGAATGGCGCAGGTAACGAGTGCCCAGGCACCGGCGCCGGCGGACAGGAGCCCAGCGAGCCAGAGCCCCAACGCCACCGGTGGCGCGAGCCAGAAGAGGATCGGCGTCAGCAGCAGGAGCGGGAACAGCAGGCGAACGACGCGCCCGGAGGGGAGCGTCTCGATTCCACCGGCGTACACGTTCTTCATCCATCCCCGAACGAGGGCCCCGAGGGAGGCGTACATCCGCGTCGACAGCTGGTCGAGGCCCTGGATGAGATGAACCCGCATGCCGTGCCGTTTGGCGCGCATGGCGAGCGCGAGGTCCTCGGCGACTTTCCGTCGGACGCTGGCGTGCCCGCCTAACGCGTCGTACGAGGACCGCTGGAAGAGCAGGTACTGCCCATTGGCGATGACGTCTTCGGGGCGTGTCGCCCGCGAGACGATCTCGCTTCCGCCGTAGCGAGCGAAGAGGAGGGCGAAGACCTGAGGTTGCATGAGCCGCTCCCAGAACGTCCCCAGCTCCTGCGCCCCGGCGACGGACAGCAGATCGGCGCGACGATCGAGAAGGGCGCGGACGGAGCGGACGTGGAGGTCGGGCGCGTGCACAGTGTCGGCATCCGTGAAGCAGAGCACGCGTCCGCGCGCCAGCGAAGCGCCGTGCGCGCACGCCCACTGCTTGCCCAGCCAGCCCGGCTCGAGATCACGCGCGGCGACCACCCGGATCCGCGAGTCGCCGCCAGCGGCCTCCCGCGCGAGTCGAGCGGTGTCATCGCTGGAGTGGTCGTCGACGACGATGACTTCCAGTGCGGCATAGGTCGAGGCGCGCAGCGATGCCACGCATCGCGTGATGTTCGCCGACTCGTTGCGCGCCGGCACGACCACGCTGAGCGACGGCGGCTCGGCCAGCGCTCCGGCGGAGTATTCGTCGAGACTGCGCGACTGCCTGACGCGCCAGAGGACAATCGCGACCGCCGCGAGCCAGGGCGCCGCCGCCAGGAGCGGCCCCCAGCTCACGGATTGGTGGCTTCCGGCAGTGGAGTCGGGCCGGGTGCGTCGGCAATGGGCACGAGCGCCCGAGATCGGGTGCGCGACAGAATGGCCGCGGCCGTCATGTGTCCCGTGACGTTCGTCGTCGTCCGGAACATGTCGGGAATGGTGTCGATGCTCAGGAGAATGCCGATCCCGGTGACGGGAATGCCGGCAGCCACGAGAATGGGCACCATGGCGATGATCGAGCCATTCGGGATGCCGGGCACGCTGAAGCTCGTGAGCAGCACGGTGGCGATGACGGTGGCGATCTGCGCGATGCTCAGGTCGACTCCGTACAGGCGCGCGACGAACAGCACGCTCACGGTGAGGCCGACCCCGGACCCCGCGCGAAAGGTGGAGGCGGACAGCGGCAGGAGAAAGCGCGAGATCTCCGGCGGAAAGCCGAGCCGAGTCTCACCGGCTTCGATCATGGCGGGGAGAGCGGCGAGCGAGGAGCGTGAGCTGAACGCGACCGCCTGCGATGGCGCGATGGCTCGCGCGAACAGACCTAACGGCACGCGACCGAGTGCGGACGCCGCCGGGTAGAGCACGAGCGCCATGAACGCGACCGACAGCGCGGAGACGAGAACGACGAAGCCGGCGAGCGCACCCGCGGCCGCCAGTCCCATCCGTGCCGCGAGCGGCACGGCCAACGCAAAGACGCCGATGGGCGCGAGCACCAGCACCCACCGGACGAGGACCAGCATCGCGTCGGCGACGCCTTCGAAGAATCCGATGATGGGCCGGCGTCGCGCCGCATCCAGCCGAAGCAGGGCGACGCCGAAGAGCAGCGAGAACACGATGAGGGGCAGCATCGCGCCGTCGGCGGCCGCGCGGATGGGATTCGACGGCACGAGATCGATCACCCACTGCGCGAAGCTCGGCAGGCGCTGCGCCCCTTCCTGCGCCGCTCCGGCGAGCTGGCCAGCGGTGCCTGACGAGATCGCGGTGGCCGCGCCGGGATCGATCAGGCGCACGAGGATCGGCTGGGCGACGATCGCGCCGAAGATCGAACCGGCGAGTACGAGGATCACGAACAGGGCGAGCGCTCTCCATCCCACACGTCCGATCGCACGCGCATCCGAGGCGCCGGCCACGCCAACGACGAGACTCGCGACGACGAGCGGGACGACCGTCATCCGAATGGCGTTGATGAAGATCGACCCCAGCGGCTCGATCCAGGGGATGATGCCGCGCAAATCGGGAAACGCGTTCGCGGCAAACCCGACGAGCAGGCCAGCGAAGAGCCCGATCAGCACGCGCACGGTGAGCGACATGCGGCGAAGTTACGAGGGCATGCCGGACCGCGCGAGCAAAGCCGAAAAAAAAAGGGCGTCCCGAAGGACGCCCTTTGGGAACGCTGATGCGTTAGCGATTGCCGCCCTGGCCACCGCCGCCGCCCATCCCACCGCCACCACCGCCGCGCTGACCGCCCCCACCACCACCGCCCTGGCCGCCGCCGCCCTGACCGGGGCCGCGCTGTCCACCACCACCCTGGCCACCGCCCTGACCACCGCCGCCCTGACCGCCGCCGCCCTGACCGGGGCCGCGCTGTCCGCCGCCGCCGCCGCCCTGACCACCGCCGCCCTGACCGCCGCCGCCACCGCCGCGCTGGCCACCACCGCCACCACCGCCGCCCTGGCCGCCACGATCCTTACCGCTCAGTCCGCCGCCCGATCCGCCGCCCTCGTCGCCAATGCTTTCTTCATCGAGGTCGCTCTCGGAGCCCGACGCGCCATAGCCACCCGCGCCGCCGCTGCGTCCGCTCGAGCCGCTCGCGCCACCGGCGCCGCCCGTCGAGCCGCCTGCACCACCGGTCGATCCGGCACCTGACGCCCCGAAGCCTTCACTACCGGCGCCCGAGCTGCCCGTCCGCGACCCACCCTGCTGCCCACCGGCGCCACCACGCGATCCACCGAGCGATCCACTCTGCGAACCTCCTGGGGACCCGCTCATTCCTCCGTCGCCTTGCGAGTCGAGATCCTCATTCTGGTTCTTGTTGCGATCCGCCATGGTCGTGTCCTCCCAACTGAGTCAGGTGCTTTGTCGTCACGGCGGCGTACGCCGCCCTTGGGGACGTGCAGAGGGGCAACGCGTGTGCCATGCGTTTCGATGTGTGCGTAAAGCGCGATGCATGCGGAGTTGACCCGTTCCAGTCGTGCATCTACGTTGCGCGATTCTTCCGACTCAATGGCACGCATTTCTTACGGGCTCGATCGCGATCCTCGCGAACGACGCGCATGACGGTTGCATCCGTGGCGCGGCGTGCGCCGTCGCCGCTCGCTCCTGGCGCGCGCGTCGCACTCGTGTCACCAGCGGGCCCACTCCGTGGACCCGATGATGTCGATCGTGCCGTCGCGAACGTGCACGCGCTCGGATGGGAGGCCGTCGTGGCCCCGCACGCGCTCGCGCGCAACGGGTATTTCGCCGGCGATGATGAAGCGCGCGCCGCCGATCTCAACGAGGCGCTGCGCGATCGGCGCATTGACGGCGTGTGGTGTCTGCGCGGGGGATACGGCGCGATGCGCCTGCTCGACCGCGTCGACTGGAGCGCGCTTCGCCGCCATGCCAAGCCGATCCTCGGCTATTCGGATGTGACCGCGCTCCACGGCGCGATCGCTCGTCAGGCCGGCATCGTGTCGTACCACGCCCCGACGGCGCGCACTCCGCTCTCGCCGTTTTCGCGCGCTTCGCTGGAGCGGGCGGTGATGCGCGGGGAGAATTCCTGCGGTGTGGCGGAACGCGCGCGCGTGCTGCGCCACGGTCGCGCGCGCGGCCGACTCGAAGGCGGAAACCTCGCCGTCGTCACGGCCCTCGTGGGAACTCCCTACTTCCCGCCACTCGACGGCGCGATCCTCATCCTCGAGGACGTGAACGAGGCGGTCTATCGCATCGACCGTATGCTGGCGCAGCTGCGCCTCTCCGGCGCGCTGCACGGCGTGCGCGCGATCGTCTTTGGCGATTGTACGAACTGCCCCGAGGAGGCCGACGACGGCGCGCGGAAGCTCGATGATGTGCTCCTCGAGCTGGCCGACTGGTTGCGAGTGCCCTGTCTGGCGGGCGTTCCCCTCGGCCACGTGGCGGAGCAGTGGACGGTGGCGCTCGGTGCGCTGGGAGAGTTGGATGCCGGAGCGCGGAGTCTAGTCCTAACGCCGCGGTGATCGAGGGTGTCGAGGTCATCGAGCTGATCGAGGAGAGCCGCACTTCGGCCGCACTGTCTGCCCAGAATCGATCGAGGAGGTATCCCGCCGCACGATGAGACCGCGGTGAGTTCGCGGGGCCGCGCGCTTATTTTTCGGCAGGGTGGGTGTAGTCACACGCCAGCATTGTGCAGATTCCTGGAATTCGCGGCATCAAACCGTGCGTGCCGCCCTCGATGTCCTCGACGATCGCGACACCTCCACTACCTCTCAGAATGAAAACAGGCCACCAGCTCATCGACGACGCCAAGAAACGCATCAAGGCGATCACCGCCAGCGAGGTCATGCAGATGCGCGAGCGCGGCGAGGACTTTGCCATCATCGACGTGCGCGAGGATCGCGAGTGGAACCTCGGACACCTGCCGGGTGCGGTGCACGTCGCGCGCGGGACGCTCGAGGGGAAGATCGAAGGAGCCGTCCCGCGCGAGCGCAAAGTCGTGCTCTACTGTGCACGCGGGAACCGCTCGGCGCTGGCCGCTGATACCATGCGCGAGATGGGGTACCGCGACGTCGCGTCCATGACCGGCGGCATCCAGTCGTGGGTCGATGCCGGGGGCGAGATCGAGGGGTAGCGTGCAGCATCACACTGAAGAAAGGACACGGACCGAGCTCGACCGGATCGCGCGGCATCCGGCGATCGCCCCCCTCGTGCGAGCGATGGCAGGACGGCCGCCGGCCCTGGTCGACCCTGGCGATGCGTCGCGCCGAGCGGCGGTGGCGTTGCTCGTCAGGCTGGACGAGACGCGCGAGGAGCCGACGCCGCAGCTCCTCATGATCAAGCGCGCGACGTTCGAGGGCGATCCATGGAGCGGCCACATCGCGCTTCCGGGAGGGCGCCGCGAGCCTGCCGATCCCACGCTCGAGCGTACCGTCGTGCGCGAAACGTGGGAGGAGACCGCGATCGATCTCGAGCGCGATGGCCGGATGCTCGGATGTCTCGACGAGCTGGCACCGCGGACACCCGTGCTGCCCCCGATCATCATCACCCCGTTCGTCGGTCTCGTGCGGTTCGACGTCGACATCGTCGCGAGTCCCGAGGTCGCCGAGTGGTTCTGGGTGGATGTGGCCGCGCTGCGCGATCCGGAGGTGTCCCGGGAGGTCGTGCTCGAGCTCGCCACCGGACCGCGGACGGTGATGAGCTTCCAGCACGGCGCACACACGATCTGGGGGCTCACCGAGCGCATCCTGCGGCAGTTCCTCTCGCTCGCGTAGCGCGTGGCGCGTCTGCCCGACGATGTCGCGCCCCCCGCTGGGTGGCGGCGGGCCCGCACGTCCGCCTCCCTCGAGGAGGTCTATCGGTCGGTTCCGATCACGGCGCGCACACCGCTGCGCCGCTTCCTCGCTTTCGTCGGGCCAGGGTATCTCGTTGCGGTCGGGTACATGGATCCGGGGAACTGGGCGACCGACCTCGCCGGCGGGTCGGCGTACGGCTACACGCTCCTGTTCGTCATCCTCGCCTCCAACTTCATGGCCGTGCTGCTCCAGGGCCTCTCGGCGAAGCTGGGGATCGTCACCGGGCGCGACCTCGCGCAAGCCTGCCGCGATGCCTACTCGACGCCGACGGTCATGGTGTTGTGGGTGCTGTGCGAGCTGGCGATCGTTGCGTGCGATCTCGCCGAGGTCATCGGCGCCGCCATCGCGCTCAATCTCCTGTTCGGAATTCCGTTGGCGTGGGGGGTCGTGCTCACCGCGCTCGACGTGCTCCTCATTCTCTATCTCCAGGACCGTGGATTTCGAAAGCTCGAGGCCCTCGTGATCGCGCTCGTCGCGCTGATCGCGGGGTGCTTCGTGTTCGAGCTGTTCATCGCTCGCCCCGATGCCGGAGCCGTGTTAGGCGGGCTGATTCCGACGGGAACCCTCCTGCGCGATCCCGGCATGCTCTACATCGCCATGGGAATCCTCGGCGCGACGGTGATGCCGCACAACCTGTATCTGCACTCGTCGATCGTGCAGACGCGCCGATTCGAGGCGACGCATGCCGGGAAGCGTGAGGCGGTGCGGTTCGCGTTCCTCGACTCGACGATCGCGCTCTCGTTCGCGTTCTTCATCAACGCGTCGATCCTGATCCTGGCGGCGGCGACGTTCCACCGCGCCGGTCACACGAGCGTGGCAGAGATTCAGGATGCCTATCGACTGCTGACGCCGCTTCTCGGGGTGGGGGCCGCGAGCACCGTCTTCGCGCTCGCGCTGCTCGCGTCCGGGCAGAACTCGACGATCACCGGAACCCTCGCCGGTCAAATCGTGATGGAGGGATTTCTCGACATCACGCTGCCGCGATGGCTCCGTCGGCTGATCACGCGCGCGCTCGCGATCGTGCCGGCGGCGATCGTCGCGGTCCTGTACGGAGAGAGCGGAACCGCCCACCTGCTCATTCTCAGTCAGGTGGTGCTCAGTCTCCAGCTCTCGTTCGCGGTCATCCCGCTGGTGCGCTTCACGTCCGACCGGATTAAGATGGGGGAGTTCGTGAATCCGCGGTGGCTCACCGTGCTGGCGTGGGTCGTCGCCGCGATCATTGCATCGCTCAACGCGTGGCTCCTCGTACAGACCGCTTCGGCGTGGGTGCGGCCGTGATGATGATGACGACGCGAAATCCCGACGACGTCACCGCGCCGGTCGAGGATTACCTGAAAGTGATCTACGAGATCGAGCGCCTGTCGGGTGCCGCGGCGACGACCGACATCGCGCACCGGCTCGCGATCGCGCCGGCCTCGGTGAGCGGGATGGTGCGCCGTCTCGCCGAGCAGGGTTTGCTCGCGCACGAGCGGTATCGCGGCGTCCGCCTCACTGACGAAGGCCGGCGCATCGCGCTGCGCATGCTCCGCCGCCATCGCATCATCGAAGCGTATCTCACGCGCGCGCTCGGCTACGCATGGGACCGGGTGCACGACGAGGCCGAGCGTCTCGAGCACGCGGCGTCGGAGGAGCTGATCGATCGCATGGCGGCGGCGATCGGCGAGCCGTCGGTCGATCCGCACGGGGCACCCATCCCGACCCGTGAAGGCGAGATCGATGAGCGCTCGCTGATGTCGCTGGCCGATCTTCCCGCGGGCGCGTCCGGCCGCGTCGTTCGCGTGAGCGACGACGATGCCCCCCGTCTACGCTATCTGGGCGAGCTGGGCCTCGTGCCCGGCGTGATCGTGAGCGTCCTCGCCCAGGCGCCCTTCGGTGGCCCGATCACGCTCCAGGTCGGATCCGCCGAGCACCAGGTGGGCCCGGCGCTGGCGAGCGTGGTGCAGGTGGAGAGAGGGTAGGGCTTTCTCAGGGTCCTCAGGGTCCTCGGGGTCCTCAGGGTCCTCAGCGAGGTGCTCAGGGTTCAGGACCCTGAGGACCCTGAGGACCCTCACGTCCTCGGCACGTCTGTTGCCTCAAACCCCACCGAGCACACGAACTCGAATCACGGAGGGAAGACTTGGCAGCGCACGCGGTCCACATCGACCCGGACACCGGTATCACCGAACTGGTAGGCCAGCTCGCGTCAGACTCGAAGCGGTTGGTTCGCGACGAGATTCTGCTCGGGAAGCTGGAAGTCAAGGAAAGCATCCGCACGGGTGCACGGGGTGTTCTGTGGCTGTCGATGGCGTTCGGCATCGCGGTGATCGCGCTGGTCGCCCTGACGATCACGTTCGTGACGCTCATCGGCCGCCTCGCGGATGGAAATTATTGGGTCGGCGCCCTGGTCACCGGAGTCATCGAGGTGGGTCTGGGCGTGTTCCTCCTCCTCCGCGGGGTGCGCCGATTCGGTGAGCCTTCGTATACACTCGGCGAGTCGCGGGAGGAAATCCGGGAAACGGCGGCCTGGGTCGCCAGGGAACGGGCCAGCTAGTCGGCTTCCGCGGCGCGGGCGACGCGCGACAGTGTTTTTGCCCACGTGCTCTCGCCAGCTGCGTGGGCTTTT
>JAICOJ010000181.1 GCA_025930755.1 Gemmatimonadaceae bacterium | reverse complement strand
GACATGTCGGTATCGACCCACCCGGGCGCGACGGAGTTCACCGTGATGTCGCGCGGCGCCAGCTCGATCGCGAACGACTTCACGAACGAGATCATCGCGCCCTTCGAGGCGGCATAGTCGGCGTGGAACGCTTCGCCCCGCTGGCCGGCGGTGCTCGAGATCAGCACGATACGCCCGCCATTCCCCAGCATGCGGGCCGCTAACCGCGAGCCGTAGAAGATCGAGTCGACGTTCTGCCGCATCGTCTCGACCCACCGCTCGTCCGACATCTCCGCAACCGGGGTCTCCTCGACCGGCCAGATGCCGGCGTTGCCGACGAAGATATCCAGCCCTCCGAGCTCTCGACGGGCACGATCGAACAGCGAACGCGTCGCCTCCGCGGTTGCCAGATCGGCGGCATGCGCGAATCCCTTCACACCACGACTGGCGATCTCACGCACCACCTCGGCCGCCTCGGCCTCACGAGAGCGGTACCCGATGCCGACGTTCGCCCCCGCGTCCGCCAGCAGCAGCGCGGTGGCGGCGCCGATCCCGCGCGACCCGCCCGTGACCAGCGCATTCTTTCCGCGAAGGGAAATCACCTTACCGGCAACACCCGCTAGAGCTCCCGCTCGATCGCTTCACAGATTGCATGCTCCATGCAGAGATGGATTTCCTGCGCGCGATCGGTCCGGTCCGTCGGCACGAGGACGGCATGGTCGGAGAGCGCGCTCAACGCGCCGCCATCCCGCGCCGAGAACGACAGGACCTTCACCTGCTTGCCTCGAGCCACTTCCGCGGCGCGTAGCACGTTCGGTGAGCTGCCACTCGTCGAGTGGATGATCAGAAGGTCCCCCGGCTTCGCGAGGGCCTCCACCTGGCGCGCGAAGATCTCCTCGAAGCCGAGGTCGTTCCCCGCTGCGGTGAGGAGCGAGGTATCGGTCGTCAGCGCCACGGCCGGATAGGCACGCCGATTCTTCATGTACCGCACGACGTACTCAGTCGCCAGGTGTTGCGCATCGGCCGCGCTCCCGCCGTTGCCGCAGAAGAACAGCGTGCCCCCCGCGCGTACGGTGTCGCGCACGAGATCGAGCGCGCGATCGAGGTCGGGCGCCATCGTGTCCGCGGCTCGGAGCGCAAGCGCCGCCAGTTCCCTGAGCGCATCGGCGGTCCTGGCCATCAATGACCCAGCACGAGCTGCTTGAGGCGCGCCAGCATTCCCCGCTCGACGACCGGCAATGCCGCCACCGGGAGTGGTATCTGTCCATCCAGCATTCGCCGCGCATTGCCTCGCGTCAACAGCTCGGCCTGTTCATCGGCACCGATCTCGAGTAGCCACTGACGCGCGCCGGACAGCGACCGTCGGTCCCCATGGTTGTCACTCGCGATGCAATCGACCAACCCTTCCGCGAGGAGCGCGCGCGCCAGCTTCGACGCATTCGGACCGCCGAGCAGCATCGAGGCGTCCATCTGGATCGCCGCGCCCGCGTCGCGCCAGGCGCGAACCATGTCCGGCGTGCATCCCCAGTAGCGTTCGGGGTGCGCCAGCACCGGCAGAATACCGCTGTGTCTCAGGCGCATGAGCTCTCGCGCGGCCGCGACGGGTACGTTCATTCGAGGGAACTCGACCAGCACGGCGAGCGAGCCACCGAGTCCCAGGCGCCGATCGCTGAGATCGACCTCGGGGACGTCGATCATGATCTCCCATCCGCGAAGCAGCGTGATTCCACGCGGCGCGCGTGCCGTGAGCTCGCGAAAGATCGTCTCGTACTCATCGTGAGGCGCGCGCGCGATGCGCCCCGCTTCGAGATGCGGCGTGCACACGACGACCTCCACCCCTTCGTCAGCGAAGCGCTGCAGGATCGGGATCGAAACGTCGAGGCTGGGGGACCCATCATCGACGCCGGGAAGCAGGTGGGTGTGGATGTCGATCATGCGCGCGCCGCGAGCGCGAGCTCGCGGACGGCCGGGGCGCCCTTCCGCTCGAGCAGTGTCCCCACCACCACGAAATCTGCGCCCGCATCGCGTGCCGCACGCACGGCGTCGGCGGTTCGCACCCCCCCACCGACGAAGAGCGGGCCACGCGTGGCGGCACGCGCCGCACGAATGAGAACGGGAGATACTGGCCGGCGAGCACCGCTGCCCGCATCGAGATATGTCGCCGCCATACCCACGAGCATCGCCGCCCGCACGTGGGCCGCGACGAGCTCGGGCTTGCCCGCCGGCAGGGGACGCGTCTGGCTCACCGCTTCGACCGACGTCACCTCGCCTCCGTCGATCAGCAGGTACGCGGTGCTGATCGGCTCGACGTCTGGGTGACGCTCGAAAAAGGGAACCGCTCGCACGTGCTCCTCGATCAGGTACTGGGCGTTGCGACCTGACACGAGCGACAGAAGGAGCACCGCGTCCACGTCCGGGACGAGATGCGACGCCGCACCGGGAAACTCGAGAAGCGGCACCGATGGGGCCGCGCGCTTCATGGCTCTGGCGACGGCGCCAACGTTCGCTTCATCGGCGTACGATGTGCCGACGAGAAGCGCGGCGACCCCCTCGTCGGCCGCTCGCGCGGCGAGGGCTTCCGCTTCGTCGGGTGAGGTTCGGCTGGGATCGATGAGCACCGCCAGTCCGCCATGGGCTGCCAGCCGCGCCAGCACGGTCATGCCCGCGACTCGTGCAGCTGCCCGAAACGCACGAGCGCCTGCGTCGCACGGTCGGCGAACCCGGCAGGCGACTCGGCAGCGAACTCGAGCGCGTACGTTACGAGCGCGTCGGCCGCGAGCAGGTCGGCGGCTTCGTGCCGATCGCCGTTTCCCTCGACGAACAGACCGGACAGCACGCGTTCGGCGGCGTCGAGGCACACTCGCTCGGTCTCCGCGACGTCGCGCGTGAGCGCATCACCTAACGCCATGACGATGCGCGATCGCAGGAGCTCGGGGGGCGAGGGCGTGCGGCTCGTCAGCCAGCCACCGACGGTTGCTCGAGAGGACTGGCTCACACGATCAGGCGGTCGCGAGCGCGCGCTCGATGATTTGAGGCGCCTGCTCGATCGCCTCGGGAAGCCGAGCAGCGTCGGGAATGCCCGCCTGCGCGAGATGCGGCTTCCCTCCGCCGCGTCCACCGGCGATCGCCGCGATGTCGCGCACCAACGCATCGGCCCGCACGCCCTTCTCGCGCAGGTCATCCGTCACCACGACGAGCATCGTCGTCTTGTCCCCGATCGAAGCGCCTAACACACCAACCCCGCTCCCGAGCCTTTCCCGCAGCGCATCGGCCATCGCCTGCAGCTCCTTCGCGTCGCCCACGCGCACTTCGGCAGCCACGACGCGTGCGCCGGTGACCTGGCGCGCGCCGGCGACGAGCGTCGCCACCTGGTCGCCCCCGCCCCGCATGCTTTCGTCGAGCCGCCGCTGCAGCTGCCGCCGTTCCTCGACGATCGCCTCGACCCGCTTCACGACGCCGTCGCGGGTGCCTTTCACGAGGTCGACGATTCGCTGAAGGCGGCGCTCTTCCTCGCGCACGAGCTCATACGCGCGTGGCCCCGTGACCGCCTCGATGCGGCGAACACCCGCTGCCACGCCTGTTTCGGCCACGATCTTGAACAACGCAATCTGCCCCGTGTTACGCGCGTGCGTTCCGCCGCAGAGCTCCACCGAGTACCCGGGAATGGCGACGACGCGAACGACGTCGCCATACTTCTCGCCGAAGAGTGCCATCGCGCCGGCTTCGACCGCCTCACGATACGACTTCTGCGCAAACTGCACGTCGACGTCCGCCCAGATCGCGCGATTGACGCGCTCCTCGATCTCCGCCAGGGCCTCCGGCTTCACCGGGCCGTGGTGGGTGAAGTCGAACCGCAACCGGTCGGGCGCGACGAGCGAGCCCGCCTGGTGCACGTGCTCGCCGAGGACTTCGCGCAGCGCCGAGTGGAGCAGGTGTGTCGCCGTGTGGTTACGCTCGGTATCTCGCCGGCGATCGCTCGGCACGCGCGCGACGACGCGGCCGAACGTGAACGCGCCCGTGAGCCGGCCTAACGCGGCGACGCGTCCGTCGACGCGGCGCACGTCGTCCACGTCGACACGCCACCCCTCCCCGATGATCTCCCCGACGTCGGCGATCTGACCGCCCGATTCGGCGTAGAAGGGGGTCTCGCGCAACATGACGGCGAGGCGGTCGTTCTCGAGTCGTCGAACGGCCGTGACCTGCGTCTCGATCTCGACGGTGTCATAGCCGACGAATACCGTCTCGCTGATGTCTCGTGGCGTCACCGGCGCCTGCGACGCGGCATCCGCTTCCCAGGCACCCTCACTCAACTGGTCCACCGCCACGCCGATCTTCTTCGCCTTGCGGTCGGCCTGCGACTGCTGCCGCTGCGTCTCGAGCGCCGCTTCGAAGCCGGCAATGTCGACGGTATAGCCGCGCTCGCGCGCCATGAGCTCGGTGAGGTCGATGGGAAACCCGTACCGGTCGTACAGGACAAACGCCTCCTCTCCCGAGATCGTCCCCCGCAGCGCCGTCGACCCCTGGGTCGACGCGGGGGGCGCGAGCTCGTCGAAGCGGGCCATCCCGGCGTCGATCGTGGTGAGAAAGCGCTCCTCCTCGGCCGACGTCGTCTCGACGATGTGCTTCGCCCGGTGAAGGAGCTCGGGATAGATGCCCCCCATATTCTCGATGACCGCTTGCACGACTGACGCCAGCGTGGGCTCCTCCCGTCCCAGCAGCCAGGCGTGCCTAACGGCCCTGCGCAGGATCCGACGCAGCACGTACCCGCGCCCCTCGTTGGAGGGAAACACGCCGTCGGCGAGCAGGAAGGCGACGGCCCGTGCGTGATCGGCGATGACACGAAAAGACGCGGGCTCGACGGCGTTCGGGATGATGCGCCGCACGCCTCCCGGAAGGTGGGCCGCAATGCCGCGGCGCGCCTCGTCGCTCTCGCGGCCCCAATAGGGGACGCCGACGACGTCCTCGATCGCGCGCAGGATCGGGGTGAAGAGATCCGTGTGAAAATTGCTCGTCGTTCCCTGCATCACCGCCGCGATGCGCTCGAGCCCCGCACCGGTGTCGATCGACGGCTTCGGCAGGGGCGTAAGCGTCCCGTCCGCCGAACGGTCGAACTGCATGAAGACGAGGTTCCAGATCTCCAGAAACCGGCCCGCTTCCGCCCCGATGACGAACGCCTCGAGCGAGAAGTCGGCACGGTCGCGCTCGGTCCACTCCCCGACGGCCCCCGCTGGAAATACCCAATCGTTCGCGAGGTGCGCGAGGTCGACGTAGATCTCCGAGCACGGTCCACAGGGGCCAGTCTCTCCCATTTGCCAGAAGTTGTCCTTCTCCCCGAGCCCATAGATGCGGGACGGGGGAAGCCCGGCGATGTCGCGCCACAGGTCGCGCGCCTCGTCATCGGACTGATATACCGTCACTCGCAGGTGGCGGGGATCGAGGGAGAGCTCCTCGGTGACGAACTCCCACGCGAACCGGATCGCGTCCGCCTTGAAGTAGTCGCCGAACGAGAAGTTGCCGAGCATCTCGAAGAACGTGTGGTGCCGGAAGGTGTGCCCGACCTGCTCGAGGTCGTTATGCTTGCCGCCCGCCCGTACGCACTTCTGCACGGTCGTGGCGCGCCGCCCGAAATCGGACTGGTCCTGCCCGAGAAAGATCTTCTTGAACTGCACCATGCCGGCGTTGGTGAACAGCAACGTCGGATCATCCGCCGGCACGAGCGACGAGCTCGGCCGCACGGAGTGCTGGTGCCCCTGGAAATATGAGAGAAAGCGCGCCCGGATCTCGGAAGAGTGCATAGAGGCGCAATATACGCGGCGCTCGCGGGCCCGGGCCAGCGGACCGGCCATGATGTCACATGGGGCCCTCAGTACGGTTCCACTTGGAAGTTTTTTTTAGCGCAGAGGTCGCAGAGGACGCGGAGGACGGCAACTGCCAAGGCCTCTTCAAAAGGCTCCTGCAGTTGAAGTTCCTCCGCGTCCT
>JAICOJ010000149.1 GCA_025930755.1 Gemmatimonadaceae bacterium | reverse complement strand
CCCGTCAACGAAGGACCGTGTTAGCTCCCCCGGTCTTTGCAGTTGCGGCTCCAAAAAGCATTTGGCGGTTGACGTTGCCGTATCCGTGCGGTCATCGCCGTCTAAAATCGGCGTAATCCGCGTCTCCCCCTGTTGCCGTTGCAGCGTGCAGGCGGGACTAGCCTACGGCGCTCGCTGCTCGGGTGGCGTATCGGTCCCTCGGGCGCCGCGGCCGGTCACCCGCGCCCGTTCCTCGACGCGCTGGATGAGCGCGAGCAGACGGTGCCGCTCGAGCGGGAGCGTGAGCTCGGCCATCACCAATCGCTGGACGGCGAGCGAAAGGGCGCCGTCCGGCGCCGGCTCGGTACCGGAACGATAGAGGAGCGTTGCCCCGCCTACGGCGAGGGGAACGCGCAGCGCCGCCGCGTCGGAAGCGGCGAGTGCGCGCTCGACGACCGCGACGAGCGGAACCTCGCCCTGCGCGCGAGCATGCGCATCGGCGACGCCGAGGAAGACGCGCGGCTGGTGGCCAGCGGCGGCGAGCGTCTGGGCGATCCCTTCCAGGAGCGCGTCGTCGGACCCGATCAGAAAAACGATTGCCATGCGTTCACCGGTCTCGATCTTCGCTCAAATGATACTGAGGACGACGCCCTTCAGAAGTGCCAGCAGGAGCCACGCCACGAGCGGAGATAGGTCGATGGTGCCCGCCAGCGGCGGGATGAATTTCCGCAGTGGGCGCAGCAGCCACTCCGTGAGCGGGATCGTCCAGCGAATCCACTTCGACCACTCCGACAGCCGGACCCACGAGGAGATGACCCGGATGATCAGGGCAACCTGCAGGATGCCGAACAGCCAGGTGACCAGGACCGCCACGATGCCGCGGGCCCCGGCGCTGCCCGCGGCGGCGGCAAACTGGATTTGCCCTCTGATGAACTCCAGCAGCGCGAGCACGATCAGCCCACCGATGACGATGGCGATGAGTGCCCACCAGGGTGCGTTCGCGGGAAGGCCACCGGCGCGCACCACGCGGTGCTCGATCGGTACAATCAGCGGGTCGACCACTCGGCGGAAGAAGCGAGCGACCCCGCCGAACGGGCTGATGCGCCGCGTGCGCACGAGCCAGTCGATCGTGAAGATGACGAGCGCCGCCGCGGCGATGACGAACACCACGACGCGGAGAATCCCGAGCAGCGTATCGAAAGCGGTTAGCACGGAGGACACCGGGGCAAGCTAGAGGGGGCGCTCTCGCGACACCAGCATCTTGATCGATCGCCACGCGCCGCTCAACCGCTCGAGCATGGTGCGACCGTGCGAGAACCGCGCAAAGGCGTCGATGTTGCGCGCATGCTCGGCGCCGTATCCGAACCACCAGGGCTGCCGCCACGATGGAAAGGGATCGACGACGATCGCCTTCTCGCGTACGCACTCGCGCAAGCCGGCCTCGCCATGGAGCCGGCCGGTGCCGCTCTCCTTCACCCCGCCGTGCGGGACGTCGGCCATCCCGACGACGGACAGGGCGTCGTTGATCTGGACGGTACCCGCGGCGATGCGGGCGGCGATGCCACGCGCGCGCGTGAGATCGCGGCTCCAGATGCTCGCGCTCAACCCGAATGGCGTATCGTTCGCGATCGCGATCGCCTCGGCATCGTCGTGCGCGCGAATGATCGCGAGCAGTGGCCCGAACGTCTCCTCGCGCGCGATGCGCATGTCCGACGAGACGTTCGACACGATCGTCGGGGCAAAGAAATGTCGATCGCCACGGGCATGACTCACGACGTGCGCGCCTCGTTGCCGCGCGTCTCTCAGCTGCGACTCGAGCGCATCGAGCTGGGACGGGCGAATCATTGGACCCACGTCGCTGCCCGCCGCCCCAGATCCCATGATGAGGTGCCCGGCCGCGGTGGTGATACGGTCGACGAACGCATCATGCACCGCGTTGGCGACGATCACTCGCTTCGGCGCCACGCAGGTTTGCCCCGCATTGCTGAAGCGCCCCCATAGAATTCCGCTCGCGGCGGTCTCGAGGTCGGCGTCCTCCAGCACGATCGCGGGATCGCTGCCACCGAGCTCGAGCGCGTATGGCACGAGCCGCGCTGCGCAGGCGAGCGCGACCTTGCGTCCGGTCGCGACGCTTCCGGTGAAGAAGAGCTTGTCGATCGACGCGTCCGCGAGTGCGGCCCCGGTCGCGCCGTCGCCCGGAAGCACCTGCATCACGTCCTTCGGCACGCCGCTCTCATGCAGCAGCTCGCCGAAGCGAACCGCGGTTGCCGGCGTGAGCTCGGAGGGCTTGAGAACGACGGCGTTGCCCGCCACGAGCGCCGCCAACGTGCCGCTCGCGGGAAGAAAGAGTGGATAATTCCACGGCGAGATGATGCCGATCACGCCATACGGCTCGTGCTCGATGGTGACGCGCTTTCGCCAGAGCGCGACGTTCGAGGGGATCATGGTGCGTGCGCGCAGCAGCCTGGGCGCACGGCGCTCGCAGAAGCGGACGACGTCGAGGGTGGTGAGAACGTCGGCGGTCATCGCTTCGACCGCCGGCTTGCCCGCTTCCCGCTGGATGAGGGCGGCGAGCTCGGCGCGTCGCTCGAAGATGCGCCGGCGAACGCGCCGGAAGATCCGTCGCCGCTCGCCTAACGACCGTGCGGCCCACGCCGGCTGCGCGGCGCGGGCGCGAAGCACCGCGGCCTGCACCTCTTCCGGCGTCGTCGACGTCCAGACCCGCCACGTCTCGCCGGTGGCCGGGTCGATCGACCGCACCTGAGCCGGGCCCGAGGTGAGGGCCTCGGGTATGCTCGTCACGACACGCCCTGCTCCTGCTTCGGCTTCACCCGCAGGAGCGCTGCACGGCGACGCTTGAGCCAGCCAACGGTTCCGGCCAGCCCCGCCACCGCCGGGGTGCGATAGAAGTCGAGCTCGATCTTGGTCCGATACGCCGGATCGAACCGCTCCTTGTAATCGTGCGCGTGGCCGAAGTTGAACTCGACGGTCGATCCATCGCAGAGCAGCTGGAGCATCCGATAGTGCAGGAGGCTCCCGGGCGAGTGCTCGGCGAACTCCGGCAGGAATCCGGTGTCGAACGCGTGAAAGACGCCATCCTGTCGCAAGCCAAGGAGATAACCGACGCAGCGGCCTTGCGCCTCCAGCACCGCGAGGTCGATCTGGAACTCGCCGGTGGAGGCGGCAACCGCATCGTAGAATCTTACGCCCTCGGCCGTCGTCGCCAAAGCCACACCACGCTTGCCCTGCCAGCTCTCGCGACTCACGCGGCCCACCGTCTCGCGAATCTGCGCCGCGCTCGGATCGACGATGAGTCGCACCGTGAGGCCGGCCTCATCAGCCGCGGACTGCTTCCGCTTCACCGTGCGCCGGAAGTTCTTCGAGCGCGTCTGGGCGAAGGCCTCCCACGTGGGCGCGAGCGGAATGTAGGGACCGGGCACCACCGTGCGGGTCGACGCGCGGCGGCGACGCGCGAAGGCGTCCATGAGACCTAACGACACCGGATCCCCTTCGACCGCCGGACCGAAGTGGAGCACGCTCCACGACGGCGCGGCGCCGCTTTCCAGCCATCGCACGAGCTCCTCGGCGCCGGCCGCGGCGTCCCCGCGGTACCGGACGTCCACCTCTCCCCAGCCCCCGCCGAGGAAGCTCACCTTGTGCACGGGGATGCGTCCGATGGAGCCGCGGCTGAACTGCACCGGCACCACCATCGACAGGCCCTTTTCATCAGAGAGGCACACGGCGCGGACCGGCCCGAGCCGCCGGTACGTGTCCCACCACGCCGCGAGCCATCGATGACTCGAGAAGGGAGAGTGGGTCGTGCCGCTGCTCAGCGCGTCGTACTGTGGCTTCAACGCCATGAAGTCTTCCAGCGAGTCGATGACGCGCACGTGCATGGCGTAAGTCAGTTCTGAGAAGAAGGCGACTGGGAACGAACGCGCGGTGCCCGCGCAGGACGCGGGCCACGGTCGCGACACGCGTTCGGCGTCGCCTCACGGCGCAGACCGCCCAAAACGAAATCAGCGCCCCGCAACTGTGGCGAGGCGCTGTTGTGTATCTATGACGCGTCCGTGCGCGGCGCGCTAGAGGGTCGCGGACATCTCAGCGAATCTCGTCGACATCCGGAGGCGCGAGCGCCGTCTGATGCCCTCGCCCCCGCCGGAACTCGGCGCGGAAGCTCAGCGTGATGTCGGGCGACATCCGCATCCCGAGCCGCCGCGGCGGCTGGATGTGCCACTGCCTGAGGTCGACGCGCGTCGTTCCCTCGGTGATCACGCGGTCGCCCTTCGTACGCGTGCGGCCGACGAAGGCCACCGCCCGCGTCGTCCCGTTCATCGTGAGAAGCCCGTGCACCAGGCATTCGCCAATGGCGTTGCGCTGCGAGACGGAATCCACCGCGAAGATGATGTCGGGGCTCCGGTCGGCGCCGAACACCTCGGCCAGCTCACGCGGCCGCATCGAGGGATCGGTCTCGAGCGACGCCACCGGAAAGCGGACGTCGCCTCGCAGCGATGCGAGGTCACCGCCGCGGATCGAGATCCGGCCGACGAGCTCTCCGCTCCAGCCCGTGATCGTTCTGAGGAACGCGCGCCCCTTGAAGGTGACGCGGGAGGTCGACTGGTCGAGGACGTATGCCGTTTGCGCGGCGCTGGCCTGGATCGCCAGTGGCGTGGCGCTTAGCGCCAGAAGTGTTGCGGCGAGGAGCTGGGTGCCGCACGCGCGCGTCGGTCTCATTGCCTGTACGGGACGAAGCAACGCCGAAGGCGTCACTTCGGGCATGTTGCGGCGGCACAACAGGGGCCCGGCTCACCGCCCACCCCCGGGCAAGTCGTGGCGGCGGCGTAACCGTCAGCGAGCTAAGCGCTTCGTGCATGCGGAGGTAGGGCGTCCAACCATGCACCGGGCATGGCAAGCTAACTGCTTCTGCCCCGGGCTGTCCCGAACCTTCATACGCGGCATGCACGAGACAGCCCCCCACGTCTTCTCCGTAGACGTGGAAGAGTATTTCCAGGTCAGCGCATTCGATGGGTCCATCGATCGCGCGCGCTGGCCGGAGTTTCCGTCACGAGTCGCCGCCAGCGTCGATTGGCTGCTCGAAGCCCTCGAGCAGCATCAGGCGCGGGGGACGTTCTTCGTTCTCGGATGTCTCGTGGCGCAGCACGCGAGCCTCATCCGGCGCATCCAGGACGCGGGACATGAGATCGCCTCGCACGGCTGGTCGCATCGCAAGCTCACGTCGCTGAGTCGCTCGGAGTTTCGCGAAGAGATCCGGTCTTCAAAGGATGCGCTCGAGTGGGTTGCCGGGGCTCCGGTGTTCGGCTTTCGCGCGCCGAGCTTCTCGCTCGTTCCCGGTCTCGAGTGGGCCTTCGACGTTCTCCTCGAGGAGGGGTATCGCTATGACTCGAGCCTCTTCCCGATTCGGCGTCCGGGCTACGGCTACCCGGGTACGCCGCAGCGCCCGCACGAGATCGCGCGCCGCGGTGGAACGCTAATCGAGTTCCCCATGACGGTGCTCACGGTCGCTGGCGCGCAATTGCCCGCGGCCGGTGGCGGCTACTTCCGCCACTTCCCGTATGCCGTGACCCGAGCCGCACTCGCCTCGTACGCGCGCCGCGGCACTCCGGCGACGTTCTACATCCATCCGTGGGAAGTCGATCCGAACCAGCCGAGGCTGCCGGTGCCTGCGCTGCAGCGCCTGCGGCACTACGGCGGCATCGGCCAGGCGCGCCAGCGAGTGCTTCGGCTGCTCGCGGAATTCCGCTTCACATCCATCGCGCGCCTCATGCGGACGGCGCCCGCGGCGACGATGCGCGCGTTCTCCGCCTTCGCGTCGTGACGATGCGCCGCCAGCTTCCCGTCCACTCTCCCGTCCGCATGCCGGACGTCGCTCGTGCCGCCGCGGTCACCGCGACGGGTCGCGCGCCGGATCGCCAGGAGCTGGAGTCGCGACTGGCCCGTCACTTCGGCGCCCACGATGCCTTGCTGACGGACTCGGGCACCTCGGCCCTGGTGCTGGCGCTGCGCCTAACGGCGGCGCCGCGCGCGCCGGTCGCGTTCCCCGCGTACGGGTGCGTGGATCTCGTGGCCGCGGCGATCGAAGCGGGGGTGCGGGTCCGGCTCTACGACGTCGATCCCGCCACGCTCAGTCCCGATCTCGCGTCGCTGCGCGCGGCCTGCGTTCGCGGCGTCGAAGCGGTCGTCGTCGCGCATCTCTACGGATACCCGGCCGATGTCGCCGGCGCCGCGCTGGTCGCAGCCGACTTCGGGGTTCCCGTGATCGAGGATGCCGCGCAGGGTATCGGCGCCGCGCTCCATGGACAGCCGCTGGGCTCCTTCGGCGATCTCACCGTCCTGAGCTTCGGCCGAGGGAAGGGAGTGACGTGCGGAGGGGGCGGGGCGCTGCTCGCCGCGACTGACACGTGGGCCGATGTGCTGCGCGCCGCCGAGGATCTGCTCGTGAGCCCTGCCCAGGGCTGGGCTCCGCTCGCGAGTCTCGCCGCACAGTGGGCGCTCGGCCGTCCCTCCGTCTACGCGATTCCCTGCGCGATCCCGGGTCTTCGCCTGGGCGAGATGGTCTACCGGCCCGCGCACGAGCCGCGCGCGATGTCCAATGCCGCCGTGCGGATGCTCGGAGCCGCGTGGGATGAGGTCGACGACGCCGTCGAGCGTCGCCGAGCGAACGGATTCAGGTTGACGACTCTCGCGCGGAACGCTCGCTCGGTTCGGCCCATCCGCGTCGTCTCGGGCGGAACGCCCGGCTTCCTGCGGATGGCGGTGCTCGACGCCGGAGCTCGGTCCCCCGCACCCGCGTTAGGCATCGTGCGACCGTATCCTCGCGCGCTCCACGACATGCCCGAGCTCTGGCCGATCGTCGCGCCCGGCGGCCGCAGGCACCCGGGGGCCGATGAGCTCGTCCGCTCGCTGTTCACGCTGCCGACGCACGAATGGGTCGATGAGCGCGACCTCGCGGCCTCCGAGCGATGGCTCAACGAGCCGCGCCTTCGCATGATCGGCACCAGCACCCCCGTGACCACCTATCGACGTTCCGAAGTGGGAGTTCCATGACCGCCGTAAGCGCACCTCCGTCGGCCGAGCCCCTGCGGCCGCCCGACACTCCGCAACGCCCCCCGATCGTGTTGTCACGGCGGAAGCGCATCCTGTTCAGCGCGATTCTCACCGTGGTCGTGCTCTTCGTGCTCGAGCTGATCGCGGGGCTCTACCTCCGCGTCTCGCGCGGGTACGACGGCGAGCATCTCTACGAGTTCGAGTTCGACCCCTACAAGAACATCCTGCCGGCTCGGAATTTCGTCGACACGCGCGGCGTCCAGCACAACTCGGTCGGATTCCGGCGCACCGGCGAGGTGTCGAAGACGAAGCCCGCCGGCACGTACCGCATTTTCCTGATGGGCGGGTCGACCGCGTACGGAACGGGCGGGTTGTGGCCGCACCTCCAGCGCGATTTCGCCGTCATCAAGAACACCGAGACGATCGACGCGTACCTCGAGCGCATCCTCGGCGAAGCGCTTCCCGGTAGGAAGATCGAGGTGATCAACGCCGCGATCACCAGCACGTGGACGCATCACCATCTGATCTACCTGAACCAGACCATTCTGGGCTACGACCCGGACATGGTGCTGTTCCTCGACGGGTACAACGACTTTTTCCACGCCACTCCCGACCACGACCAGTTCGGCAGCTTCCTCTACACGACCCAGGCCTCGGGCATCCTTGGTGAGCCCACGCTCGGCGCTCTCGCTCGCGCGAATGCCTGGTGGTTCTATCGCCGGAGCGCGCTGGCGTACGTGACGATTCGCTCGCTGCGCACGCTCAAGCTGGTGGTGACGTCGCCGTTCATCGAGCGGAATCGCGCCCCGATGAACGTCGATCGCGCGATGGCCAACCTCGAGCAGGTCTTTCCCCGCAGCGCGCTCTCCATGCAGCGGCGAATGGCCCTCATCCTTCGCGATGCGGGCGTCGTCCCCGTGTTCATGCTACAGCCGATGCTGATCCTCGAGCGCGGGCACAAGCCGATGCCCGACATGGAGCAGCGCCTCTTCGAGTTCAACGTCGATTCGTACCTGCCCAACTACGAGGAGTTCATCCGTCGCGCCGTGACCATGGTGAACGAGCGCGAGACGGCGATGGCATCGGAGCTGGGCGCACAGTTCATCGACCTCACCGGGATCTACGCCGGGGTCGAGGAGCAGATCTATACCGATTACGTGCATCTTACGCCGCGCGGCAACGAGCTGCTCGCACGCCACGTCGCGGACAGGCTCGTCCCCGTGATCCGGCAGGACGCGCAGCTCGCCTGCGCGAGCGAGCAGGGCAACGGATGCTGAGCATCGCGT
>JAICOJ010000211.1 GCA_025930755.1 Gemmatimonadaceae bacterium | reverse complement strand
GGGCTTTCCCTCACGGCTCCGCGTGTGAGACCTGCGAGGGGCCTTTTTTACCGCAGAGGGTGCAGAGGACGCGGAGGATTGGGCGACAGCCTCAAATGCGGGAGCCTTTGGAAAAAGCCCTTTGGCAGTTGACGTTCCTCCGCGTCCTCCACCCCCTCTGCGGTAAGAAAAAGACCCTTGACGCAGATCTCGAATGCGGGGCACTCATGTTGTCATGTCTAGAATCCTTTCTGCGGGATTTTCGTTTGCCTTCGCGCTCGCTGCCTTCGCGCTCGCTGCCTGCGCGAGAGTGCCCGGCGCCGCGCCGCCAACGGAGTGGGCCCTGGCCTGGAGTGACGAGTTCAACGGAGCTGCCGGGGAGGCCGTCGACAGCACGAAATGGGTCGCCGATACCGGCGGTCACGGGTGGGGGAACCAGGAGCGCCAGTATTACACGGCTGGGGCGAACGCCTTGCTCGATGGGGGTGGGAATCTCGTCATCACGGCCCGCGTCTCCACGGATTCCTCGCGGCAGTGCTGGTACGGCGTGTGTCGCTACACCTCAGCGCGACTCAAGACGAAGGGCCGATTCGAGACCACATACGGACGCTTCGAGGCGCGCATTCGGGTCCCGCGCGGACAGGGAATCTGGCCCGCATTCTGGATGCTCGGCGCCGACATCGACCAGGTCGGATGGCCGCAATGCGGTGAGATCGACGTGATGGAGAACATCGGTCGGGAGCCGAACATCGTGCACGGAACCGTGCACGGGCCGGGCTACTCGGGCGCGAATGGGATCGGCGGCGCTTACACGCTCGCGACCGCGCCGCTCGCCGACGACTTCCACATCTTCGCGGTCGAGTGGACGCCGGGGGAGATCCGCTGGCTCATCGACGGGACCGAGTATCGACGCCTCACACCGGCCGGGCTTCCGGCCGGCGCGGCCTGGGTCTTCAACCATCCCTTCTTCATGCTGCTGAACGTCGCCGTTGGCGGAGCGTGGCCGGGTGAGCCAGACGCGTCAACGGTGCTGCCGCAGCAGATGCTCGTCGATTACGTGAGGGTGTATAGACCGCAGAGGCGGTAGAGGCGCTGGAGGCGCTGGAGGCGCTGGAGGCGCTGGAGGCGCTGAGGGTGAAGCCGTCTGGCGCCTTTAGCGCCTCCGCCGTGTCACCACTCGCGTATTGTACTCCTCCATGTATCTCCGATGCTCCGCGCCGGTCGGGTACGTATCGCCGGGCGCATATGGGTAGGCTCGCGCTCCATGGAATGGCAGTGGATGCACCGTCGTGCCGAAGGCCGTATTCAGATCGGAGTCCTTGATCCAGCCATCGGTATACAGCAGGAAGTCACGCCTCCAGCCCGGTGGCAACGAGGCAGCTGAGCTGGCGTCGAACTGAACGGTGACTTCGTCTCCCGGCCCCATGATCGCGTACATGTCGTCGGCGGCGCGAAGCAGCGGCAGCACATCGCCGAAGCGCGTGAACGCGCCTTCGATCGGGCGCCAGGGGGAGTCCTTCGACACGTCATCGTAGTCGAACCAGTATGGCCCGTATCGGCCGCCCTTTCGATACATGCGTGAGAATCCACGCGCATGGAGATCGGCCGACGTCGGCGCGAGCGTCGTGATCTTCGCCGGGCCGTTCGTCAGGTCGCGAGCGACGAATGCGTGATCCCAGTAGATCTGCATGTTCGTGCGAATGCGCACGCGACGATCCGCCGTCGGGAATTTCCCGCTCAGATCGACGATGATCGTCTTGTCCTTGCCGGACGGAAATCCGATATCCGCGACGCTGCGCCACGCGCCGTTCGCGTCGCGCACCTCGAGAGCAGGAGGTGCGAGCGCGACCGCCGATTGCTGTGACAGGGCGACGTTGATGCTGGCGTCCGTCGGATAAATCCATCCGCGCAGGAAGAGGTAGGTGCCGGGGCGGCCGGCTTCCGGCCCAAGATCCAGGATGATGTGGTGCGGCTCGACGACTCCCTGATACTGCATCGGCGTCAGGTCCGAGACGTACACGTCGTCGGCTTCGCGCAGTGCCGGCAGCACGTCATTCCCGCGCTCGTCGGTCGCCGAGCGCGGCGCCGTGCGCCGGGAGGTCTGGAAGAGGCGGAGTGAGACCGGTCCGGGAGGGACGAAGCGCTCGTCGACGAACACCTCGACCGAATCGGGATGGTCCACGGCGACGAGCTTCACCTCATCGGCGTACGCGGTCTCCCACAGCTCCTCGGTGAGCTGGAGGATGTAGCGTCCGTCGCGCGGCTGGAGCGCATCGCCCGAGATGCGCACGAACTCCTGCGACGCTCCGGCGGGAGCGAAGGCGCTGGTGCTGCCCATCAGTCCGAGCGGCATTCCCAGCGCACTCCGCCACATGGCGTCGGTGACGAAGCGGAAGCGCTTGCCATCCCAGGTGTAGACGAATGCACACGATCCCTTGAGCAGCTCCCGCTCGACGACGTCCTGGTCCGTTCCCGGGAGGTAGACCGTCTGGGGAACGCCGTTAGGCCATTCCACGCGAAGCACATCCGCCTTGAGATGAGGGCCGAGGCCGAAGTGGGTGACGCGATCGGTCACGACGCGCGTCTGATAGATCGCTCCGGCTCGCAGCTCCAGCCGCGCGCCGATGCCGAACGCGTTGTTCTTGCCACTTCCGGTGCGCAATCCCTTGAGCTCGACGTTCACGGCGAGGTTGCTGTTGCCGAGATCGTTGCGCAGCAGCCGCGGCGCGCCCGTTCCATCGACGAGCACGATGTCCTCGTCGCCATCGTCATCGACCTCGGTTACCACCAGTGCCCGCGCGCCCGCCGCGCGCACCTGCTCGGGAACGATCGTCGACCGGTCGAGCAGCCTTCCCGTGCCGTCATTGCGAAGCACGTGGATGCCGGCTGCCCCGGGTGCGCTTCTCGCCGCACCGGTCACGACGAGATCGAGCCAGCCATCGTTGTCGTGGTCCATGAACGTCGCCGCCGATGCCGCGGTGGATCGCAGCGGCTGCATCGCGGCGCTCGAGCGGCGGTCGCGCGTGAACGTGCCGTCGCCGTCATTGCGCCAGAGTACGGGCTCCGTGCCATCGGTCGTCGCGACGAAGAGATCGAGAAAGCCATCGTTGTCGTAGTCGCCGACGGCCGCGGGGCCGGAGCCTCCATCGCCGGTCAGTCCGCTCGCCGCGGTCACGTCGCTGAAGCGCTGCGCGCCCCCGTTGTGCATCAGGACATCGCTGCCGCGGTCGCTCGTGAAAAAGACGTCCACTCGGCCATCGCCGTCGAAGTCGGCGAACACGGCGTCGCGGGCGCCGCCGCCACCGAGGCCGAATCCGGCGGTCGCCTCGGTGAAGGTTCCGTCGAGGTTGTTCCGGTACACGGTGCGGGCGGCGTCGCCGACGAGTAGAAGGTCGAGATCGCCATCATGATCGAGGTCGACGAAAAGCGCCTTGCGGGATCCACGGGTGTCGGCGACGCGGGCCTGCGCCGTCGCATCCACGAACGTCCCGTCGCCGCGGTTGCGGAGGAGACGGCCGCTGCCGTCGGCGCCAACGACGAAGAGATCCAGCCAGCCATCGTTGTCATAGTCCGCGAAGGTCGCGTGGGCGGCGCCCTGCGGCAGCACGATGCTCGATGCCTCGGTGACGTCTCGCACGAAGCCGCCCTGCACGCGGTAGAGACGGCCGGCGAGCAAGAGCTCATCAGCTCCATCGCCATCCACGTCGCCGGCGGCGAGCGTGGCATTGCCGGTGTCTCGCGGCGAGCGCACGAAGCCCGCCTCGTCGGTCGCGTCGATAAATCTCGCCAGACCAACCGCCGCGTGCTCCCGCACCCCATGAACCGTCACGAAGGACTTGGGGGCGAAGTTGAGGATGATGCGGCCGGGAATCGGACCCTCGATCGACCTCACGCTTTCCAGGGACGCCTGATAGGGCGCCGTCCCCTCCATCAACCGGAGGAAGCGATCGAGTGTCGCCTGCGATTCCGTCGTATCTCCCAGGCGCAGCAGCCGGATCGACCGATCGAGAGCGGATCGTGCCTGCGGTGGCGGCTCGGGCGGCACGCGCCGTACCTCTTCCAGGTGCCTAACGACACTATCGGCCTCGCCACGGCGGGCCAACGCATCGATGAGCTGGAGCCGGACGGCGAGATTCGCGGGCTCGATCGCGAGCACCTCCCGCAGCCGATCGCGATACCGGCGCGCAGAGGCGCTATCCTCCTGCTGTGCCTCGAGCTCGGCGAGCGCGTACAGCACGCGCGCACTGGTGGTCGTGTCCCGCCGCATCTGCTCGAGCTCGCTGCGCGCCTCCGCGCGACGGTTCGTGAGCGCATACAGGCGT
>JAICOJ010000016.1 GCA_025930755.1 Gemmatimonadaceae bacterium | reverse complement strand
TGGAAAGGCGCGGCAGCGAAGCTGCCGCGCTCATCTGATGAGGGCCGCTCGCGCGAAGCGCGGCGGCCCATTTCCATCCCTGACCCCTGACTCCTGACTCCTGACCCCTGCGCGCGCGCGCTCACTCCCACTCGATCGTCGCCGGCGGCTTCGAGCTCACGTCGTACACGACCCGATTGACGCCGCGCACCTCGTTGATGATCCGGCTCGAGATGCGTGCGAGCACATCGTGCGGAAACGGGTACCAGTCGGCGGTCATCCCGTCTCGGCTCGTCACCGCACGCAGGCCGACGACGTTCGCGTAGGTGCGGAAGTCGCCCATCACTCCGACGCTCTTCACCGGGAGCAGCACCGCGAACGCCTGCCAAATGTCATCGTAGAGCTCCGCCTCACGAATCCCCTCGAGGTAGATCGCGTCGGCGTGGCGGAGTGTGTCCAACTTTTCGCGGGTAACGTCGGAGAGAACGCGAATGGCCAGGCCCGGACCGGGAAAGGGGTGTCGCCCGACGATCTCCTCGGGGAGCCCGAGCTCGCGTCCCACCTGCCGCACTTCATCCTTGAACAGCTCCCGCAGTGGCTCCACGAGCTCGAACTTCATCCCCGGCTTGAGCCCGCCGACATTGTGATGCGTCTTGATGGTCGCCGAAGGACCCCCGTGCGGCGACACGGACTCGATCACGTCCGGATAGAGCGTGCCCTGCACGAGGAAGCGTGCGTCATGCCCGGCCTGGTCGGCCGCGTCCTCGAAGACATCGATGAACGTGTGACCGATGCGCCGGCGCTTCTCCTCCGGCTCGCTCACCCCCGCAAGCGCGGTGAGGAAGCGATCGCTCGCGTCGACAGTGATGAGGTCTATGCCGAGGTGTGCGCGGAAGGTCCGTTCGACCTGGTCGCGCTCATGAAGTCGCAGCAAGCCCGTGTCGACGAAGATGCACGTGAGCTGATCGCCGATGGCGCGATGCACCAGCGCCGCCGCGACGGACGAGTCGACGCCACCTGAGAGCCCGCAGATCACACGCGACGTTCCCACCTGACGCCGAATCTTGCCTATCTCTTCATCGATGAAGGCGCCGGCCGTCCACGTCGGCTCCGCGCCGCACACCTCGAAAAGAAAGTTCGCGATCACTTCCCCACCGCGGGGTGTGTGCGCGACCTCCGGATGGAACTGCACGCCGAAAACCGGTCGAGTCCGGTGGCGCATGCCCGCTACCTGGACGGTGGAGCTCCGCGCCGTCACCTCGTACCCGGACGGGGGCGTCTCGACGTGATCGCCGTGACTCATCCAGACCGTCACCCGCTCGCTCTCGTCAAACCCGCCGAACAATCCGTCGGGCGCGAGGATCTCGAGCTCGGCCCGGCCGTATTCACGGGGACCGGGCGCGACCTTTCCGCCCTCGAGATGAGCGATGAGGTGCATCCCATAGCAGATGCCGAGCACCGGCGCGACGTCGAGAAGGGCCAGATCCGCGCTCGGGCCATCATCGTCGTACACCGAGCTTGGCCCGCCGCTCAGGATGATGCCCGTCGGCTGCCACGCTCGAATCCACTCGAGCGAGCGCGTCGGCGGATGGATCTCGGAGTACACCCGAGCTTCACGCACGCGCCGCGCGATGAGCTGAGTGAACTGCGAGCCGTAGTCGAGAATGAGGATCCGGCTACCCACGGTGGCCCCACTCAGGTCCGTCGAGCCGAATGACCTCGAGGGACTTGGAGTCGAGATCGAGGATCGCGGCGGTGGGCTGGCCGTAGAGCCATCCGCACGCTTCGCCGGGATTGATGATCATCGTGTCGCCGCGGACGCGCATCTCCTGCTTGTGCGTGCATCCGTGGACGACGATGGCGTGCGCGGCCAGCGAGCGCTTCTGCACGTCGCCAATGTCGTGCACGACGAGGATGCTCATGTCGCCGAGCTCTACGCTGTGCGGCGATTCGTAGAGCTCGAAGCCCATCCCTTTTGCGGCTTCGGCCTGGAGACCCTGGCGATCCCCGTCGTTGCGGCCGAAAACGCCGGCGACGGCGACGTTCGCGGCTCGAAGCGGAGCGATCGAAAAGGGCGCGCACCAGTCGCCGGCGTGCAGGACGAACCCCACCCCTGCCTCCGCGAATCGCCGCGCGAACTCGGCGATGGCGGGGACGCGATCATGGGAATCGGCGAGCAGGCCCACGCGCATCAGACGCGGCTCCATTGCGGAGTCGTTCGCTCGTGGCGGACGAGATCGTCGAACGTCTCACGCTCGCGAATGATGGCGTACCGATCGCCGTCGACGAGAACCTCCGGTGGCCGCGGGCGGCTGTTGTAGTTGGATGCCATCACGAAGCCGTATGCGCCGGCTGAGTGCACCATCAACAGGTCGCCCTCGACCACCGCGTCCATCGTGCGGTTCAGCGCAAAGAAATCACCGCTCTCGCAGACGGGGCCCACGACATCATAGGTCGCCGATGAGCCGCTCGGGCGCACCGCCGAGATGTGATGGTATGCCTGATAGTGCGACGGGCGCAGCAGGTCGTTCATTCCGGCATCGGTAATGACGTATTCGCGTCCCCCACTTCGCTTGCGGTACAGCACGCGCGTGAGGAGGATTCCCGCGTTGCCGACGAGATAGCGACCGGGCTCCACGATGAGTGTGAGCCCCGATGTCACCGCCTGCGGAACGATCGTGGCGGCGAACGCCTCCGGATTCGTCGGCGCCTCGTCGTCGTAGGTGACCGCCAGGCCGCCCCCGACGTCGAGGAACTCGAGATCGGCGCAACCGAGGGCGCGCAACGCCGATACCAGCTCGAGGAGGCGTCCAATTCCCTCCTCGTACGGATCGAGCACGGTCACCTGCGAGCCGATGTGCATGTCGACGCCACGCAGCGAGACGCCGGGCATGCGCACGGCGCGGCGCGCCACATCGAGCGCCTCATCGTACGGAATACCGAACTTCATCCCGCGCTCGCCAGTCCGCGTGTACGGATGCGGCGTATCGACCGTGACCTCGGGATTCACGCGCAGCGCCACCGGCGCCATCCGCCCCATCGCGTGGGCGATGCGGTCGAGCTGCCGAAGCTCCGCTTCCGACTCCACGTTGAAGAGCAGCACGTCGGCGGCCAGCGCCGCCCGCAGCTCCTCCTCTGTCTTCCCCACTCCGCTGAAGACGACATCCGATCCCGTATATCCCGCGCGCAACGCGCGCGCGAGCTCGCCACCGGAGACGATGTCGACGCCAGCGCCCAGCTCGCGCAACAGGCTCAGGACGGCCAGTGAAGAGTTCGCCTTCACGCTGTAATGGATGCGATGGCGCGCACCCGCGAGCGCCGACGCGAGCCGTCGATATTGATCCCGAATGTGCGTCGCACTGTACACATAGGCGGGCGTTCCGACCGCGCGCGCGAGTTCTTCCAGCTCGATGTCCTCGCAGCGCGCTGCCGGAGAGCCGCCGCCGGCGGCGACGTGGTGCGCGGCGGTCAATACGCCTTCGCCCACAGGGCCTCGGTGGTGGACGGCCGGCCGCATCGGACGCACGTGCGAGGGGGCTCGGCAGACCGAAACTCCTCGTCAGGCATGACGCGGATGGTGGCCTTGGTGTCCTCCTTGACCGTCGTCTCGCACGCGGGATCGCCGCACCACCCGGCGTACACAAACCCCCCTTCCCCATCCATCAGCTGGCGGAACCGGTCGTACGTGATCGGTCCGCGATGGCTGTTCTTCTCACGACGGTCGAGCGCCGCGGCGACCATATCGTCCTGGATTGCCTCGAGCAGGGTTTCGACGTCCTCGCCGACGCTGTCGAGACTCGCCGTCGCCTTCGCTCGTGTGTCCCGCCGCACGAGCACGCACTGATTCTTGTCGATGTCGCGCGGACCGAGCTCCATCCGGAGCGGCACACCGCGGAGCTCCCACTCGTAGTATTTGGCGCCGGGCTTCATGCTCTCGCGATCATCGAGATGCACGCGCAGCCGATTGGGCTCGCGACGCTCCCAGTCGCGCAGGCTGTCGTAGACGCGTCGCGCCGTCTCGAGCACTCGCCCGCGCTCATCGTCGCTCTTCCAGATCGGAACGATGACGAGCTCCGTGGGCGCGAGCAGCGGCGGAATGCGCAGGCCGTTGTCGTCGCCATGAGTCATGACCAGGGCGCCCACGAGCCGCGTCGACACGCCCCAGCTCGTGTTCCAGGCGTGCGCGATCTCTCCATTTTCCGCCTGAAAGGTGAGATTGAACGCCTTGGCGAAATTCTGCCCCAGGTTGTGTGATGTGCCCGCCTGGAGCGCGCGATTGTCCTGCATCATCGCCTCGCAGGCATACGTTCGCAGCGCGCCGGCGAACTTCTCGCTTTCCGTCTTCTGCCCGGTGATCACCGGCATCGCCATCCAGCCTTCCATGAAATCGCTGTAGAGGCCGAGGATCTTCCGCGCCTCCTCCTCGGCCTCATCGTGCGTGACGTGCGCGGTGTGGCCTTCCTGCCAGAGGAACTCGAGCGTTCGCAGAAAGAGGCGCGTACGCATCTCCCACCGGACGACGTTCGCCCACTGGTTGATGAGGATGGGAAGGTCGCGATAGCTCTGCACCCACTTCGCGAACATGGAATAGATGATCGTCTCCGATGTCGGCCGTACGACCAGCGGCTCGTCCAGCTCCTTGCCACCGCCGTGCGTCACGACCGCCGTTTCCGGGGCAAAGCCCTGAACGTGCTCCGCTTCCTTGTGAAGGAAGCTCTCGGGGATGAACAGCGGGAAGTAGGCGTTCTGGTGGCCGGTCGCCTTGAACATGTCATCGAGGGCGCGCTGCATCCGCTCCCAAATGCCATAGCCCGACGGACGAATCACCATGCAGCCGCGAACAGGCGAATAGTCGGCGAGCTCCGCGCGGAGCACGACCTCGTTGTACCACGCGCTGAAGTCCTCGGCGCGTGTCGTCAGCTTCTTGTCGTCACTCATCGGGTCCGAAAGTTCGAGGTCACCGGCCGCCGATCCACTCGTCCAGCCGAACGCGGGTCTCCGTGCCATCGGCAAGACGCCGAACGACCGCCTCACCGCGCTCCAGATCCGCCGGTTGCAGCACCAACACCTCCCGCGCGCCGGCCGCATCCGCCGCCTTGAGCTGGCGCGAGAGCTGCTGGCCGCCGGACGCGTACTCGACCGCGCGCCCCTGGTCGCGCAGTCGCCGGGCAATGCGCATGGCGTCGTCGAGCAGCGCGGCATCGCCGTACGCCACCCACACGTCCACCGAGGGCTTCCATTCCGGCATCCGTCCACGCGCGCGAAGGAGCTCCCCGAGCACGACGTCGCCCATGCCGAAGCCTAACGCGGGGAGGTCGGCGCCGCCCAGCTGCTTGAGGAGCGAGTCGTACCGGCCGCCTCCACAGATCGCCCGCAGCTCGCGCTTGGCATCGAACAGCTCGAACACGATCCCCGTGTAGTAGGCGAGGCCGCGAACGATGGACAGGTCGAATTCTACCCAATCGCCGACGCCGAGGGCGTCCAGGTACTCGAAGTAGCGCGACAGGCGCGTGAAGTCCTCGCGCAGCTCCGGCACATCCCCATAGCGCTCGCGGAGCGTGGCGAGATCCGGGTGCTTGAGCACCTCGAACACGCGTGCGATGAACACGTCGTGCAACCCGGCGGCGCGGAGCTTGGTCTCGAGCGAGGCACGGGGCTCCCGGTCCATCTTGTCGACGACCGCATACACGCCAGGCAGCATGTCGTCGGTGATCCCCGTGAGCACCAACAATCCGCGCAGCAGCCCCCGATCCGAGACGCGCGCCCGCACGTCCGACGAGGTCAGGCCGAACGCGCGCATGATATCGATCGCGACCGACAACAGCTCCGCGTCCGCGGTGACATCGGCCTCACCGATGATGTCGACGTTGAGCTGGAAGTGCTCGCGAAGGCGCCCCCGCTGTTTGCGCTCGTACCGAAACAGCTGCGGAATCGAAAACCAGCGAACCGGTTTGCGGAGCGCGTTGGCTTTCGCCGCCACCATGCGCGCCAGCGTCGGCGTCATCTCCGGACGCAGCGCGACCTCGCGACCACCCTTGTCGGTGAACGAGTACAGCTGTCCGACGATCTCATCGCCGCTCTTTTTCGTGTACAGCTCCAGCGGCTCGAGCGGCGGTCCGTCGTACTCCGCGAAGGCGTATCGCCGCGCCACCTCGCGCCACGCCCCGATGATGAAATTTCGCTCGGCGAGCTCCGCAGGGTAGAACTCGCGGAACCCGGGCAGCGCGTCGAGTGACATGCGCGGAATCTACCCGGCCAACGGATTCACCTGCAAGCGCGCCATCGCATCGCCGACGGTGTGAAATGAGCCCGTGACGAGCATGGTCGCTCCCGTGTCCTCGGCACGCGAGAGCGCATCGTCCAAGCGGTGCTCGGCGACGGCACTCCACGACAGCGTGCGCGCGAACTCCAGCGCCTCACCGACGTCCCACACCCGAGCGTCGGGCGCGGACGGCGGTCGCGTCAACACGACCGAATCGACGACGCGCGAGAGGGCCTTCATTATGCCGCGCCAATCTTTGTCGCCCAGGACGCCGAGCACGGCCACGAGCGGCCGCGGCGGCGAGAGTGCGACGATCGTCTCCGCGAGCACTGCTGCCCCCGAGGGATTATGCGCGACATCGAAGATCCAGCGGCCGACCGCCTGAAATCGCCCTGGCAGCGCCACACTCGGAATGCTCACCACGCTCCGCCCCTCGGGCCACGGAACGAGACCGGCTGCGTCCAGCGCGACCAGCGCCGTTACGGCGTTGCCCGCCTGATGCGCGCCAAGCAACGGAGTGCACACGCTGATGGACTGGTCGCCACCGATGACGAACGATGTGCCCTCCACCGTCGTTCGGATGCCGCCTATCTCTCCCCGATCGCGCGCGATGACGACCGGCTCCGCCCCTCGCGCCTTGGCGATGCGGGACAGGCCCGCCGCGATGGCGGCGTCGCGCTCGCCGACGACCGCGGGACGTCCCGCCTTGAAGATGCCTCCCTTTTCGCCGGCGATCGCTTCGATCGAGTCGCCGAGCCACTCGGTGTGATCGAGAGCGATCGAGGTGACGACGGCCGCCCGCGGATCCACCACGTTGGTGGCATCGAGTCTGCCCCCGAGCCCCACTTCGACGACCGCGACATCGACGGCGGATTTCGCGAAATGCTCCAGAGCGAGGGCGGTGGTGATCTCGAAAAAGGTGGCGCCCAATCGTTCGGACTCGGGCATCCACCGCTCGAGAAAATCCAGGATGTCCTGCTCACCGATGGGCACGCGGTCGACGAGAATCCGCTCGCGAAAGTCGATGAGATGGGGGGACGTGTAACGCCCGACGCGTAGACCGCGCGAGCGCAGGATCGCTTCCGCCGTGGCGACGACACTGCCCTTCCCGTTCGTGCCGCCCACGTGCAGCACCGTGAGCGTCCGGTGAGGGTTCCCAAGTCGCTCGAGGAGCGCATTCACGCGCTCCAGCCCGAGCTTCCAGACGCCGGTCGTGCGCGTGAACAGCGCATCGATCGCGGCGCGGTACGTCGTCAGGGCGACGTCCACCCCGCGGCCGCGGGCTGCCCGCTCATGTGGCGCAGCAGTTGACCGATCGTACGCTTCAGGTCTCGCCGGTGCACCACGGCGTCGAGCATTCCCTTCTCCATCAGGAACTCGGCTGTCTGAAATCCTTCGGGGAGATCCTGACCGATCGTCTGCTTGATCACGCGTGGACCGGCGAATCCGACGACGGCGCCCGGTTCGGCGATGATGGCATCGCCGAGCATCGCGAAGCTGGCGCTGACGCCGCCCGTCGTCGGATTGGTGAGCACGGAGATATAAGGAATACGTCGCTCGGCGAGCTGCGAGAGCACCGCGCTCGTCTTCGCCATTTGCATCAGCGAGAGCACGCCTTCCTGCATACGGGCTCCGCCCGACGCCGAAACGAGCACGACCGGGTATTTGCGCTCGAGCGAGCGTTGGCCCATGCGCGAGATCTTCTCCCCCACAACCGACCCCATCGAGCCACCCATGAACGCGAAGTCCATCACGCCGAGAAAGAGCGGCATGGCGCCGAGCGTTCCGGTGACCGTCATGATGGCATCAGCCTCGCCGGCGTTCTGGGTCGCGCGGGCGAGGCGCTGCGGATACTCGGGGAAGGTCAGCGGGTCGACCGAGCGCAGCTCCGGATCGAGCTCCTCGTACTGCCCGTCGTCGAGCAGGAGGTTGACGTACTCGGTGGCGCGGATGCGACGGTGGTAGTCGCACTCCGGGCAGACGTTGAGGTTGCGCTCGAACTTTTCACGAATATCGGTATGCCCGCACGCCTCGCATTTTTCCCAAACGTCCGCGGGTATCTCGAGCCGCTCGCGGCGGGGCTGCCGAGGCTTCTTCTCTTTGCGAAACCAGGCCATGGAGGGAATTTGGGTGTGAGCGGGGTCACAGGCTAGTGGAGGGGTCAGGAGTCAGGAGTCAGGGATCAGGGATGGAAAGGCGCGGCGGCTGCTTCGCAGCCAGCCGCGCTCATCTGATGAGGGCCGCCCGCGCGAAGCGCGGCGGCCCCTTTCCATCCCTGATCCCTGACTCCTGACTCCTGACCCCTAGATCGCCAGCTCCCCGAACCTTCCCCCGCGTCCCTCACTCGATATGCGCACGAGAATGCCTATCGAGAGCCACGACGCCAGCAGGAACGATCCGCCGTAGCTGAAGAACGGGAGCGGAATTCCGGTGATCGGCATGAGATTCAGCGTCATGCCGATGTTCACGAGGATGTGCACGAGCCAGCTCGACGCGAGCCCGAACGCGACCAGACTGCTGAAGCCGTCGTTCGCCCGCGCCGCGACGCGCACGACGCGGAGCAGCAGGAATAGAAAAAGCGCGAGCGTGACCGTCACGCCGATGAAGCCGAGCTCCTCTCCCACCACGGCGTAGATGAAGTCCGTATGCTGCGCGGGGAGAAAGGCGAGCCGCTTCTGTGTGCCTTCCGTCCATCCCTTCCCCAACCAGCCCCCGGATCCGATCGCCACCTGCGACTGGATGACGTGCCAGCCCGAGGCGCGCGGGTCGATCGACGGATCGAGGAACACGAGTAAACGGTGTCGCTGATACGGCGCGAGACGCTCCCAGAGAAGCGGAGCGACGACCCCCATCGCGACGTTCGCGAGCATGAGGCCCACCCCCTCGACGAGGTATGGGCGATAGCGCACGACGAGCGCGATGAGCAGGAGGAACCATGCGCCCCAGTACGTCGTATTGAACGCGAGCAAGAGACTGACCGCGGGCGATGCGATGAGCACGAGCAGCGGCCAGGGCACGCCCGACCAGTAGAGCATCGCGAAGAAGATCCCGATGAAGGCGATGCCGGTGCCGAGGTCCGGCTGCGCCATGATCAGTACCCAGGGAATGAGTACGATCAGCGCCGGCTTCCATAGCTCGAGGATGGATCGCGGAGGCTCTCGTCGCTCGCCAAGGATACGGGCGAGCATGAGCACCACGGTGATCTTCGCCAACTCGGCCGGCTGGCCGAGCCTGACGCCGCCGATCGTGAGCCACCCTTTCACGCTCGCCGCCGTCCCGGCGCCGGTGCCGAACATCAGCGTGATGATGAGGAGCCCGATCGTGAACAGGAATGCCGGCCACGTGAGCCACTCGATCAGCCGTACCGATGCGCGACTGACGAGGAATGCCGCGACCAGCGCGACCGTCAGCCACTTGATCTGCGAGACCCACGCGCGGCTCGCGACGGTCGGCACGTCGGTCTGGCCCGCGGAGTACACCATCGCGATCCCGAACAGCGACAGCGCGAGCGCGACACCGATCAGCGGCAGATCGGCGGTGATGACACGCCGCCGCATCATCGGGTGCTCTCGTCCGCTGAAGTCGGCGTGGCGAGTGCCGTCGGAGAACCGGTCACCAGCGTGGGCGCTCCCTTGAGGTAGCGCTCGATGATCTTGGATGCGATTCGCGCCGCGTAGTACCCGTGCTCGCCAAACTCGAGCATCACCGAGACGACGATCTTGGGATCGTCCGCGGGGGCGAAGCCGACGAACCACGCATGATCGCGCGTCACGTCGTGCGCGTTCTGGGCCGTGCCCGTCTTCCCCGCCAGCACGATGTCCGCGATGCGCGCACTGCCGGCCGTGCCACGCTCCGACACGACGTTCTTCATCGCGTTACGTAGCCCCTGCAGCTCGCGATCACTGAGCTGGATCACCCGCGTCCGCGAGCGCTCGTCATCGTTCCGGACGACTTCCGGCCGTGCCGCCAGGCCGTCGGTGGCGAGCGCAGTGTAGAAGCGTGCCATGTTGACGACCGTCTGGTCGTTCTCTCCCTGCCCGATCGAGAGGTTGAGCGTCACGGCCGAGCTCCATCCGCGCGCGCCGTAGCGCTTGTTGTAGTAGTCCTCACCGTACGGGTAGATCGGGATCACTTCCCCGGGGAGGTCGATTCCGCTCCGCTTGTCGAATCCAAGACGAATTCCGCCGGCGATGAGTCTCGTCAGGCCGATCTTGAGCCCCAGCTGGTAGAAGTACGTGTCGCAGGAGACTTCCAGGGCACGTGCCAGCGACACGTCGCCATGCCCTTTCTTCTCCCAGCAGCGGAAGTACCGGTTGCCGAACTGGTAGCCGCCGGTGCACGACTGCGGCATGTGCGTGTCGAGCGTGGCGACCTTGTCGTTCAGCGCCAGAACCGCCGTCGCGAGCTTGAACGTCGACGCGGGTGGGTAGCGCCCTTGAATGACCTTGTTATAGAGAGGCCGACGCGGGTCGGTGTTGAGCTGCCGCCAATACTCGGCCGGGATGCCGCCGATGAAGCGGTTCGGATCGAACGACGGCGCGCTGTGCAGCGCGAGCACGCCACCCGACACCGGGTCCATGGCGATGATGCCGCCCTGGAGCGAGTCGCCGAACAGGGATGCCGCGTAACGCTGGAGATCGAGGTCGATGTTCGTGTGCAGCGCCGGCGCGGGAAGGGGGCGAAGGTCCTGACGCGCGCCCGCCTCGCGCACGACCCGGCCACGCGCATCGACCTCGACGAAGCGAACACCTTCCTGTCCGCGCAGCTGCTTCTCGTACTGCTTCTCGAGCCCGCCCTTCCCGATCTGCTGACCGGCCTTGTAGCTCTCGTACTCCGATTGGGCCAGCTCGTTCTCCGTGATCTCGCCGGTATATCCGACGAACGCCGCGACCGCCTCGCCGTCCGGATAGTAGCGCTTGGGCGCCGACTGAATGATCAGTCCGGGGAATTCGACGCGGTGCTCCTCGAGCACCGAGATGACGTCGAACGGCGCGTCGGCAAGGACGACCGTCGGACGCGTCGGCGCGCGTCGGAAGCGGCGCACCGAGGACTCGATCTGCTCGCTCGACAGCGGGATGAGCGCCGAGAGACGCCGGAGCGATGCGCGCAGCGAATCGCCCGCGGGGCTCAGCATCGACACCGAGTAACCCGGCACGTTCTCGGCGATGATCTGCTCGTTGCGGTCGTAAATGATTCCGCGCGGCGCGGGGAGCGGTACCTCTCGCAACCGGTTGGATTCGGACTTCAGGGCGTACTCGGAGTTTCGAAGAACCTGCGTCCGAAAGAACGCGCCCAGGAGCACGAGGAAGAGCAGGACGAGCATCCACGATGCCCCGCGCGCACGCCGCGCGAGATCATTGGGATGGAAGCTCATGCGGGAGACGTCCGCAGAATCGGACGCAGCAAGGCCAGCACGATCAGCCCGAAGAGCGCCGTGACCGCGGCCGCGAGCGGCGACCACACGAGGAGCTGCATCGCGAGCTCACCGCCGCCGAGGTTGCCGGAGGCCACGTGATACATGATGTCGAGTGCCCACTTGCCAAGGAAAATGAAGAACGCGATCAGAGGCAAGTTGTCGGCAAAGAAAACCGCCTTGAGCCACGACGCGCCGAAGGCCACGACGCTCATGGCAAGCGCCCCGGCTCCGAGCCCATCGATCGAGATGCTGTCCGCGATGAGGCCGGTGATGAAGCCGACGACCGCCGCCGACCCGGGACGCACGCGGATCGACACGAGGAGCAGGGCGATGACCAGGAAGTCGGGCGATGACCGCCATGCGAGCAGCGGCCGCAGCGTGTAGTGGAGCACGAGCAGCAGCCCGAACGCGATCATGATCCGCAGCACATCGATGCTCTTCATGGCGTCGCAGGCGTGGTGTCCCGAGGAGTCGTATCCGGACGCGGTGCAGGCGGCACCGGTGTTATTGGTGTCACGGGTATCACCGGTGCTGCCGTGTCCCGTCGCACGGTGTCGCGCCGGGCCGTGTCGCGCCGCGCCGGCGTCGTATCGCGGCGCACCGGAGCGGTATCGCGTCGTGCAGGTGCAGTGTCCCGCCGAACGGGTGCCTGTCGCCGAACGGTGTCGCGCCGCACGCTGTCCCGACGCGCAGGCGTTGGCGTACGTCGAGCAGTATCTACCCGTGTCGCGGCCGCACGTGCCGCGCGCTGGCGCGCAGTGTCGGCCCGCGCCCTGGCGAGCGAATCCGCGCGCCGAGCCGAGTCGGCCGCGAGGCTGTCCGGTGAGGCAAGCTCCCACACGCCATCGACGCCCGAGCTGGCACGCTGCGGGTGAAGGATCATCACGCTGCTGACGTCTGCCGGAAGCACCGCCGGCCGCAGGAGATACGTGTTCGCCCAGACCTCGGAGGTGCGCAGCTCGCGCTGGACGACTCCGATGGGAATGCCGCGTGGATAGACGCCGCCGAGCCCGGAGCTCACGATCAGCGTGCCGGGCGTCAGTGACGTCCGCAGCGGGACACCGCGCATTTCGAGGAGATAGCGATCCGGCTCGTCACCCAGGTGCGGGCCGACGATGCCAAATGCGCTGCCATCCGCGGATTGGGCGCTGACGCGAAAATCGGTGTGCGGCCAAACGATCGCGATGCTCTTCGTCGGATCGACGATTCTGACCATCCCGACGAGTCCCTCTGCGGCCACGACGGGACTGAACTGTCGCACGCCGGCGCGCGAGCCCGCGGAGAGGACGACCGTGTACTCTTCGCCCGGACTGCGGCTGAAGAGCGCTTCGGCCGGGACGAAGCCCCAGCGGAGGCGTCGACCGAGTCCGAGCATGCGCCGGAGCCTCGCATTCTCCCGCTCGAGCTCGGGGGCCGTCATCGCGGCGAGGACGACGGAGTCGCGCTCCGCGCGCGTGCGCTCGCGCGCTTCCCACGCGCGGCGCGTGAGCTCGGCGTTGTATTGCAGGGAGAGCAAGGGCGCCACGACACTGCGGCGCATGGCCGCCGCGAAGGGATCGCGCACCGCCTGCGGGAGCGTGAGCGTGACGATCGACAGCGCCACGCAGGCGCCTAACAGCAGCGTGTCGCGCCGTCCCGAAACGCGCGATGCCACGGGTCAGCTCAGGTGCTCAGGACCGACCAGTACTTCTCCTCGTCGTCGAGAATGCGTCCGGTCCCGCGCACCACGCAGGTGAGCGGATCCTCATCGACATGAATCGGAAGGCTGGTTTCCTGAGAGAGCAGGAGGTCGAGCCCGCGAATGAGCGCGCCGCCGCCCGTCATGACGATCCCGCGGTCGACGATGTCGCTGGCGAGCTCGGGTGGCGTGATCTCCAGCGCGCGACGCACGGCGTCGACGATCTGCTGGATCGGCTCCTGAATCGCTTCGCGGATCTCGCTCGAGTGCACGCGAACCGTCTTGGGGATGCCGCTGACGAGATCGCGTCCCTTCACTTCCATCTCGCGCTCTTCCCCCACCGGCGCCGCGGACCCGATCTGGATCTTGATCTGCTCGGCGGTGGGCTCGCCGATGAGCAGATTGTAGTTCTTGCGCATGAACTGCACGATCGACGTGTCGAGCTCGTCGCCCCCGGTCCGGATCGACGTGTCGCTGACGATGCCGGAGAGCGCGATGACGGCGATCTCGGTCGTGCCGCCGCCGATGTCGATCACCATGTTCCCGGTGGGGGTCTCCACCGGCAGCCCGACGCCGATCGCCGCCGCCATCGGCTCCGCGACCATGAAGACTTCCTTCGCGCCCGCGCCTATCGCAGAATCGCGGACCGCGCGCTTCTCCACCTCGGTGATCCCCGAGGGGACGCACACGATCACCCGCGGCTTCACCTTGAAGACGTGATTGTCGATGATGAGCTGGAGGAAGTACCGGAGCATCTTCTCCGTCACATCGAAGTCGGCGATGACGCCGTCCTTCATGGGACGCACGGCGATCACGCCCTCCGGCGTGCGGCCGAGCATGCGCTTTGCTTCGAGGCCCACGCCTTTGATCTTGCCGGATGCGCGATCGATCGCCACGACCGAGGGCTCGTTGAGCACGATACCCTCGCCCTTCACGTAGATCAGCGTGTTGGCGGTTCCGAGGTCGACGGCGATCGCGTTGGCGGGAAAGAGCGAGCGCGACTTGAAGAATGGCCAGCGCATTAGTAAGCGGATCCGGCGTTCCGAGCGGAACGGCAGCGATGAGAAGGCAGGCGGTCCTGCACGGTCGGCTGAAAGTCTAGCGGCGCACTACAGCTACAGCAAGGCATTGGCTTGACACAACCTACACCACTCGGATATATCGCGCGCATGCCCCGCTCCCTCCCCGCTCTCGTGGCGGTCGTCGACGTTCAGCTCTGCGACGCGTGTGGACTCTGTCTTCCGCTCTGCCCACCGATGGCGATCGCCATGCGTCGCGATGGACTTGTCATTGACGATCGAACGTGCACGGCGTGTCAGAAGTGCATCGCGCCATGTCCGGTGGGCGCTCTCGCGATGGTGCCGCGTCCCGTGGATGTGCCCGCGCCGCTCCTGGCATGACGCTCGAGCGGGCCGATGTGGTCGTGGTGGGTGGAGGGCCGGCGGGGCTCATCGCGGCCCGTGAGGCGGCCACGGCGGGGCTCGACGTGGTCCTGGTCGAGCGCGATCGGGCGATCGGCGCGCCGGTGCGATGCGGCGAGGGCGTCGGCAGCCGCGGCCTGAGCGAGTTCATCGCTCCCGAGGGAGCGAGCTGGGTGGCCCGCCGCATCACGCGAGTGATTTTCTGGGCGCCCGATGGAACGGAAGTCCGCGTCGCAGAAGGTGATGTGGGTTACATTCTCGACCGCTCGCGGTTCGAGCCGGCGCTCGCCGCCGAGGCGGGACGAGCGGGCGCGGACATTCGCGTCCGGACCGAGGCGGTCGCCCTCGCGCGCCAGGGCGATCGGTGGCGCGTCTCCCTTCGCGGACCCCACGGCGGGAGCGACATCGACGCCCGCATCGTCATCGCCGCGGATGGCGTCGAGGCGCTCGTCGCGCGATGGGCTGGCCTCGATACACGAGTCCCGGCTCGCGACATGGAGAGCTGCGCGCAGTACGTCGTCTCCAACATCGCCTTCGACCCTGACGCCATTTACCTGCATTTCGGCCATCGCGTGGCGCCGGGCGGCTACGCGTGGATCTTTCCCAAGGACGTCGGGGTGGCGAACGTCGGCCTGGGCATTGTCGCCTTACGAGCGGGTGGCCGGCACGCACGCGCATGGCTCGACGACTACATGGCGCGGTACTTCCCGCAGGGCATAACGACGGGCTACACGGTCGGCGGTGTCATCGTCCACCCGACAATCAAGCAGACGGTCACCGATGGGCTGCTCGTCTGTGGCGACGCGGCCCACATGGTGAACCCGCTCAGCGGCGGCGGCATCGTGAACGCCATGAAGGCGGGTCGTCTGGCCGCGCGCGTGTCCGCCCAGGCGATCGCCGCGGGGGATACGTCAGCGGCGCGCCTCCAGACGTACCACGACGAATGGATGCGCATGCTCGGCGACGATCACCTTCGCTATTACCGGCTCAAGGAGGCGATCAGCAAGTTCGACGATGCCTTTTTCGACGACCTCGCCCGTACCGTCAACGAGATTCCCACGCAGCGACGAACGCTCGGCCGCATCTTCGCCAGTGCGCTCGTGCATCATCCAACCCTCGTTCCGGTGGCGGCGCGGTTCTTCGTGTAAGCGCTAGGCGGAACGGGCTCGGCATTCCGGCATCCAAGCTCACAGTTGGGACGCGGATTTCGCGGATGCAGCGGAAACGGCCGGATCGCTTCTCGCGCATTGATTCCCCCTCTACAGCAACAAAAAAACCAGTCCTTGGGCTGCGCGCGGAGACTGGGTGGCGCGAGCAATAATCCGCCTGATCCGCTGCATCCGCGAAATCCGCGTCCCACTGTGAACTTGGATGCCAGCCCGCTGGCTCGTGTGACTAAAAGGCTCGGCGCCACCCGACCACGACGGTCTGGTCGCCTGACGAGCGGCCCGTGCTGAGAAGGAGCTCTCCGCCGAACGGCCCCAGGGCCTGCGGAGGTGCGCCATCCGCACGCGCGCGCGCTCGGCGCCCAATCACCCGGCCAAAGGCGTGGCCCACCAGCATTCCGGTGAATGTGTCGGACAGCCAGTGGCGCTGATCGGCCACGCGGCCCAATCCTACGCCGATCGCCACCAGGTACAGCACCGGCTCCGCCGGGCCGAGATCGAAGCGCTCGTTCCAGTACGTCACGCATCCCATGATGTTGCCGGCATGCCCGCCATAGAACGAATGCTCGCGCCATGGGCCCGCGCCGAGCTCGATGTCGTACTGATCGCCGTTCGCCGTGAGCGGGCGCTCGCGAGAAATGATGGCGTATGAGCCGTGATGAACCAGTATGTTCGCCTGCTGCGTGCTGGCGCACCCCATGCCCGCATCGCGCAGCGCACGAGAATCGAACGCAAACCCGAGCAGGTACAGAACACCTGAAATCGGCTGCAAGCGCTTGCCGCTGCCGAGATCGATGAGTCCGGTCTTGTGCCCTTCGCGGAACACCTCGAGGCCGCGCATGAATGCCGAGCGCGGGTGGCGCGCCATCGCGCGCTGCACGTCATCGTCGATGACCAGTGTCGCCCCCACGACCGCGGCACTCGCGGCGAACGTCATCCACTCATCACGATCGGCGCGAAGGGGGGACGCCCATACGTGCAGGATGTCGCGTAGGCCATACTCGAAATCGCGGCCGACGCTCTTCAGAGTCCGTTGAGCGTCGGCACTACTCGCAAGGCACGCCGTTGCGCACGCAACGGCGAGGAGATGTGCGGTCAGCGCCCGCACGCTGGTTCGCTCCGTGATGGCCATCACGGGGCCACCGTAAAGCAAGAGGTGCGCCGGGCTATCCCCGGCGTTGGACTCAGGATTCTACCGAGATCGTTCGCCCGGCCCCGCGCTGAATCAACGCCGTTCCCACCGAGGCACGATTGGCAAGCGTGGCGACGGCGCGCTCGACGTGTCGCAGCGGCCCCGTTCCCGGCCGCGGAGGCGCCCAGACATACACCGGCAACCGCGGAATGGCCATCGCATCCCCGGTCCACGTCGACGCCAGGGTGAAGCCCACGTCGTACCCCGCGTCACGCGCCAGAGCATACTCCCGCGACGCGCACGCGCCGAACGGATAGCTCACGCCCCGCGGTTCCTCGTCGAGGGCTCGGCGGAGATCGTCACGCGACCGCTGCAGCTCCTCTGCCGCTCCGGCATCGCTCATCCACGTGAGGCGCGGGTGCGTCTCGGTGTGCGATGCGAAGGTGATGCCGCGGGATTGCCAGCGGCGCATGTCGCGCCACGCGAGATGCGCGAAGCGCCGGCCGCCGTACGCGACGTCCCATCGGTTGAGTCGGCCGGCGTACGCGGTGATGACGAAGCACGTCGCGGCAAAGCCGTGCGCTTCGAGAACCGGGAACGCGTGCTGCCGCAGCCCGCGGTAGGCGTCGTCGAACGTGATCGCGATCTCGTTCGGTGCAGCCGCGCGCTCGCCGCGCGCGCACGAGGCGAGCTCATCGAGCGTCAACGTTCGCCAGCCGTCCGCCGCCAGGCGCTCGATGTGCCGGGCAAAACGGCGCGGCGAGATGCGCGTGACGCCAAGCTCGAGACGTCGATCGACCTTGTGATAGCAGAGGATGCGCGGCACAGACGGCATCATGACGCAGCCTCCTCCCCGCCGATCAGGCGATCACCTTCTCGACGTCCATCGACTCGAGTCCGAACGCCTCGGCGACGGCGGGATAGACGACCTTGCCATCGATCATGTTGAGTCCCTTCCGCAACGCGGGATTGTCGCGTACGGCGGCCTTCCACCCCTTGTTCGCGAGCTGCAGCGCATAGGGCAGCGTCGCGTTGGTGAGTGCCAGGGTCGACGTTCGCGGCACCGCGCCGGGCATATTCGCCACCCCGTAGTGGATGACGCCGTCGATGACGTAGGTCGGATTCTCATGCGTGGTCGGCTTGATCGTCTCGACGCACCCACCCTGGTCCACCGCGACGTCCACGATGACGCTGCCGGGCTGCATCTTCTTGAGATCCTCCCGCCGCACCAGCGATGGCGCCTTCGCTCCGGGAATCAGCACCGCCCCGACCACCAGATCGGCCGTCTGAATCTGCTCGAGAACCGCGAACCGGTTCGAGTGCAGGAGCGAGACGTTGGCTGGCATGACGTCCGAGAGATACCGCAACCGCTCGAGCGAGATGTCGAGAATGACGACGTGCGCGCCCATCCCCGCCGCCATCTTCGCGGCATTGATCCCGACGATCCCGCCGCCGAGGATGACCACCCGTGCCGGCAGCACGCCCGGCACGCCGCCTAACAACACGCCGCGGCCACCGTACAGCTTCTCGAGATACTTCGCGCCCTCCTGCACCGCCATGCGGCCGGCCACCTCCGACATCGGCGTCAGGAGCGGCAGCTCTCGCGAGGGCAGCTCGACGGTCTCGTACGCGATGCACACCGCCCCGCTCTCGAGGTGAGCGCGGGTGAGCGCTTCATCGGCGGCGAAGTGAAAGTACGTGAAGATCGTCTGGCCGCGGCGCATGCGCGGCCACTCGGGCTCGATCGGCTCCTTCACCTTCATGATCATGTCCGCGTCACGCCACACGGCATCCGCATCGGGGGCAATGCGCGCACCGGTCTTGGCGTACAATTCATCGCTGAACCCGCTTCCTTCGCCAGCGCCCCGCTCGATGACCACCGAATGCCCCGCCGCGACCAGCGCCTCCGCTCCTGCCGGCACCAGCGCCACACGGTTCTCGTTGGTCTTGATCTCCTTCGGAACGCCGATCTTCATACGTGTCGGATGGAGTAGAAGGGTGAACGCGCTTACTGAATGGCTTTGGGCCCCAGGCTCACCACCGTCTGCGCGCCGGGGGAAAAATAGTCCCGGCACACGGTGCGCACCTGCTCCTCGGTAATCGCGTCGATCTCCACGAGCAGCTGATCCAGTGTCCGGTACGGCTCCCCGTAGAGGTCGACGCCCGCGGCACGATACATCCGCGAGGACACACTCTCCAGGGACAGCGTGCTCTGCCCCTTGAGCTGACTCTTCCCCGATTCGACTTCCTCCGGTGTCAGCCCGTCGGCAGCGACGCGCGACAGCTCTTCACGAATGGCCGCCGCCGCGTCGGCGGCTGTCTCGGGCGCCGTCCCGACGTAGACGCCGTGGACGCCCGTGTCGGCGTGGAACGACTGGAACGTGTAGACCGAATAGGCGAGGCCCAGCTCCTCGCGCACGCGTTGAAACAGCCGTGAGCTCATGCCGGCACCGAGCACCGTGCTCACGAGCACGGCGGCGTACCGCAGCGGGTGGCCGTGCGCCATCATCGGCGAGCCGTAGACGATGTGGGTCTGCGCGGCCTCCTTCGCGACGTGGCGGTAGCCAGGCGACGCAGCGACGGGCGCCGGCGCCGAGAGTGGGGTCGCATCCCCGCGGGCCACCGCCGCCCAGCCTGTGCGCTCGAGCGCCTCCAGCAGACGATCGTGCTGCACGTTGCCCGCGGCCGCGACGATGAGCTGCGGCGGGTGGTACGCTCGCTCGTGGAGCTCTCGCAGCTCGCGCACGCCCAGGGCCGAGACCGTATCCCGAGTCCCGAGAATCGAGTAGCCGTAGGGATGCTGCCCCCACAGCGCCTCGTTATGCAGCTCGAAGACCAGATCGTCGGGCGTGTCCTCGACCATGCTGATCTCCTCGAGGACCACGCGCCGCTCGAGCTTGAGATCCTCGGGGCGCAGCAGGGGGCGGAAGACCAGGTCGGCGATGACGTCGGCCGCGTGCTCGAGATGCTCGTCCAGGACGCGCGCCTGATAGGACGTGTGCTCGCGCGCCGTGTACGCATCGAGCGCGCCGCCCAACGTCTCGAGCGACAGCGCAATGTCCCTGGCGCTGCGGGTCGGCGTCCCCTTGAACACCATGTGCTCGAGGAGATGCGACACGCCCATGCGATCGCGCGGCTCGTGCACCGACGCGGCGCGCACCCACGCGCCGAAGGCGATCGACCGCACCCCCGGCATGTGCTCGGAGAGTACGGTCAACCCGTTAGGCAGGACAGTCCGGTGGAGCGCGCCCTCCGCATCGAAGGGCTCGCGGCTCACCGCCGCGTACGGCCGCGGGACGAGCGCCGCGGACCGCGCTCAGCGGGCTCGACGCCGGGGCTTCCGTCGCCCTCCTGCTCCCCGTCACCGCCCCGCGCCGCGCGCGGCTCGGCCGCCTCGCGACGATGCTCATCCGATCGCCGCGGGCGTTCTCCACCCCGGTCGCCTCGACCACCCCGCCCGCCGCCATTCCCCTCGTCCTCGGTCATGCCTTCCGGCTTGGGGAGCAGCGCCTTCATCGAGAGACGAAGACGGCCGCGCTCATCGCGATCCAGCAGCTTCACCTTCACACGATCGCCCTTCTTCACGACGTCCTCGGTCTTCTCCGTGCGGCCGTGCTTGAGCTCCGAGATGTGAACGAGCCCCTCGGTACCGGGCATGATCTCGACGAACGCGCCGAACGCGGTCGTGCTCTTCACCGTGCCTTCGTAGATCTCGCCGATCACCGGCTCCGCGGTGAGGGCCTTGATCATCGCCCTGGCCCGCTCGAGTGCCTCGCCGCCCACGGCGGCGATCGTCACGCGACCGGTATCATCCACCGTGATCTCGGCGCCGGTCTCCTCCTGAATGCCCCGGATCGTCTTGCCCTTCGGACCGATGAGATCGCCGATCTTCTCGGGGCTGATCTGGACAGTGACGATGCGCGGCGCATACGGCGAGAGGTCGGCGCGCGGCTCGGGCAGTGCCTTGCTCATCTCGCGAAGAATGTGCAGGCGTCCGTCCTTCGCCTGCGCCAGTGCCTCGCGCATGATCTTGAGATCGAGGCCCTCGACCTTGATGTCCATCTGGATCGAGGTGATGCCGTTCTCGGTCCCGGCGACTTTGAAATCCATGTCGCCGAGGTGGTCCTCGGTCCCCAGGATGTCGGTGAGGATCGCGTATTTCCCGCCTTCGGTGATCAGGCCCATTGCGACCCCGGCGCATGCGGCGCGCATCGGGACGCCAGCATCGAAGAGCGCCAGCGAGCCACCGCACACCGAGGCCATCGACGAGGAGCCGTTCGACTCGAGGATGTCCGACACGATGCGAATCGTGTAGGGGAACTCCTCGTACGGCGGCAGGAGCGCCTGGAGCGCCCGCTCCGCCAGATTGCCATGGCCGATCTCGCGGCGACTGGTGCCGCGGACCGGGCGAACTTCGCCGGTGGAGAACGGCGGGAAGTTGTAGTGCAGCATGAACGACTTGGTCGACTCGTCAGGGTTATCGATCGAGTCGAGCCGCTGGACGTCCTGCTCGGTCCCGAGCGTCGCCGCCACGAGCGCCTGCGTCTGGCCACGCGTAAAGAGCGCGGACCCATGTGCTCGGGGAAGGATCGGCGCCTGGACCGTGATCGGTCGCACCTCGGTCGGCTTGCGACCGTCGACCCGCTCACCGCGCTCGATCACCTGCGATCGCAGCTGGTGGTACTCGACCTCGCCGACGAGATCGGCGATGTCCTTCGTGTTGTCGGGAAAGTCCTGCGTGAGCAGCTCGATGACCTGGCGCTTGACCATCTCGACCGCGTCGACGCGGGCGTGCTTCTCCGGCGTGTTGATCGCCTCGCCGATCTTGCCCTTGGCGAGTTCCTTGACCTTGGCAACCAGATCGTCGGGGTGCGTCACCTTCGTCCACTTCATCTTCTCGACACGCGTGTTCTTGAGCAGCTCTTCCTGGATGCCGATCAGCTCGCGTATGCCCTTCTGCGCGATCGTGAGCCCCTCGATGACATCTTCCTCGCTGACTTCGAGGGCGCCGCCCTCGACCATCACGATCGAGTCGCGGGATCCGGCGATCACCATGTCGATGTCGCTGAACTCGAGCTGCTGGAAGGTCGGGTTGATCACCCACTTGTCCTGCAGCCTGCCGAGCCGGACGCCGGCGATTGGAGCCAGGAATGGAATGCGCGACGCATTCAGCGCAAAGGACACCGCCATGAGGGCGAGGACGTCGGCGTCGTTCTCCTGGTCGGCCGAGATCACGTAGACGAAGACCTGCACCTCGTTCTTGAACCCCTCGGGGAAGAGCGGGCGGATCGAGCGGTCGATGATCCGCGCCGAGAGGATCTCCTCGTCGTGCGGGCGCCCCTCGCGCTTGATGAATCCGCCGGGAATCTTGCCCGCGGCGTATGACTTCTCCTTGTACTCGACCGTCAAAGGGAAGAACGGGAGCGGGCTCAGGTTCTCGCTGACGGTGACGGCGGCGAGGACCATCGTGTCGCCGTATTGCACCATCGCCGACCCCGCGGCCTGCTTGGCCATGCGTCCGGTCTCGATCGTGAGCTTGCGTCCGGCGAAGACGCGTTCGATGCGTTGCATCATGAGTGGATCAGGTAGGAGAAAACACAAAACGCGCGGGGGCCATTGATGGCGCCCGCGCGAATGTGAAAGACCGCGAAATTAGTGCCGGAGACCAAGATCCTGAATGAGCTGCCGATAGGTCTCCAGGTCGGTCCGCTTCATGTACTCCAGGAGCCGGCGTCGCTTGCCGACCATTTTCAGCAGGCCCTGCCGAGAATGATGGTCCTTCTGGTGGGTACGGAAGTGGTCCGTGAGGTAGTTGATGCGCTCGGTGAGCAGTGCAACCTGCACCTTGGCGGACCCGGTGTCCGACGCGTGCGCCTTGTATTTCTGGATCGTCGATGCTTTTTCGAAGGGCATTATGTATATTCTCCGACACCATCAGGCGCTCAGCGCCGAATTCGTTGAAGCAGAGTAATTTACCGGTCGCTGACCCCCTTGTAAAGGCACCCCGCATTGCCTGAGCGCTATATCGGCCGCTACCTCGGCCGTTTCCGCATTGACGCGCTCGTCGGGTCGGGCGGATTCGCCTGGGTTTACAAGGGATACGACCCCGAGCTCGACGTCCCGGTCGCGCTCAAGGTCCTCAAGCCGCAGTTCGCCGGCGACGAGATGTTCGAGACGCGCTTCCGCCGTGAGGCCTCGACGGCGGCCAAGCTCCGGCACCCGAACATCATCAAGATCCTGGCGGTCGGCCGGGAGGGCGAGGCGGTCTATTTCGTCATGGATTACCTGTCGCAGGGGCTGGTCGACCGGCTCCGGGTGATGGGCACGCTGCCCGAGCACATGCTCGTGCGGGTGGGCTTCGACGTCGCCAGCGCGCTTGGCTTCGCCCACCGCCAGGGCGTCATCCATCGCGACGTGAAGGTCGACAACATCATGTTCGATGACCACGGCAACGCCGTCGTCACCGACTTCGGCATCGCTCGCGCCGTCACCAAGTACGCCGAGCAGACCGGGACGAACATGGTGGTGGGGACACCCCAGTATTTCTCCCCCGAGCAGGCCCGCGGCCTCCCGCTCGACGGCCGCGCCGATCTGTATTCGCTCGGCGTCACGCTCTTCAAGGCGGCCACCGGCGTCCTCCCCTTCCAGGGTGACGACTGGTACGAGATCGCCCGCCAGCACGTCGAGGATGAACCCCCGCGGCCCCGGGACCTCAATCCGTCGCTCTCGAAGGGGCTGGAGCGCATCGTTCTCCGCTGCCTGGAGAAGGAGCCTGACGAGCGCTTCGCGAACGGGGAAGCCCTGTGCACGGAGCTTTCGCATCTGCTGCCCGATCGCGGCGAGGTCACGTCGGCGCGTACGCTAATGATTCCCGCGACGGACACGCTGGAGCAGACGACCGGTCGCCATCCCGTACGGCGTGCCGTGCGTCGGCTTCGACGCAGAGGGGTCGTGCTTGCGACCGTCGCCGCGGTCGCGGCCGTCGGCGTTCTCTCGGCGACCTTGCGCTCCCGTCGTCCCGACTCGGAAGCCGCCGCCGCGCCGATCACGGTCAACAGCGGCCGACAGCTGGATTCGGCGCCGCCCGTTGCCGTGACGCCGCCACCGCGTCCCGTGGTCGAGATCGTCGCCCCAGGGGAAGCCACGGTATCGGTCAATGGCCTCGACGTCGGGCGCGGACGCTGGCGCTCTGACACGCTCAAGCCCGGGGAGTACGTGCTCGCGGCCAGCGTCCGCTCCCTCACGCGCTGCGGAAGCGCGCGCGCCGTCGATACGATCTACGTTCGCGAGACGGGCGACACGACCGTGACGCTGCGCCCGCTGCCGTGCGGCTTTCTGGCTGTGTCCTCGACACCGGAAGTGGCGGAGTTCGTCGTGATGACTCCGGCCGGGTCGAGCGTACGCCAGGAGATGCTGCCCTTCGTCGACTCGTTGCTGCTGCCCGTCGGACGCTACAAGCTTCGCGTGCAGGCGCGGTACTGCACCGAGTTCAACGACTCGGTGCGCATCGAATCCGGAAAGACGAACCGGCAGCACATTCGCATGCTCTGCGAGACGCCCCAGGAGAAGACGGGCGAATAGGCCGAGGTAGTCGAGGGTGTCGAGGTGATCGAGGAGCAGTCACGGCGGTCCCTCGATCACCTCCGTCGTTCACGCCTAACGACCCGCGACTCCCAGCCCAAACCCCGCCGCGACGCCGAACAGCACCCCCAGCCAGAACGACCGCCGCTTGTGCCAGGGCGGAGCCGGAGGCGGTGGCTGGTCCAGCAGCGCCACGTGCTCGGTGGTCACCCGCGTCGTCATGCCGGTCACGAGACCCATCGCGTTGGCGGAATCCGCGGCAATGACCTGAAAGCGCGCGATCAGGATGTCGCGCTGTCGCGGATCGACGACGATGCCGTACAAGCCGGGACGCACCCACGGATGCCTCCCGACCACGAGCGTGAACGTGCTATCGCCCGCGCTCGCGATCTCGAATCGTGCCGACGTCTCCTGCGCGCGGGCCTCGTCCGGCACTGCGCCCGCGACCGCCGCGAGGAGAAGCGCGGTGCGCACCCATCGCACTAGCGGATCCATCGGGCGAGATCACCGGCGACACGACGGAGGTCGTTGAACATCGCCAGGGCGAAGATGAGCGCGATCATCGCCAGCCCAAACCGCATCATGTACTCGCGCGAGCGCAGACTGAACGGAGACCCCTTCACGGCTTGCAACAGATTGATCAGGATCTGGCCGCCGTCGAGAATCGGAATCGGCAACAGATTGAAGATGGCGACGTTGATGCTGAGGAACGCCGTGAGTTGCAGCAGCTGCGCGAATCCGCCGGCTGCCGCCTCCCCCGATGCGCGCGCGATCGCAATCGGACCGCCGAGCTGATCCGTCGACAGGCGCCGCGTGACCAGGCGATGCAGGACGTCCACGACCGACCCTGCCATGTCCCACGTTGCTTCCCATCCGGAAGCGATTGCCGCACCAACGGACACCGGCTCGCGCCGGTTCTCCACGCGATTGCCGACGCCGATACGCCCCGTGAGCACCTCGCGGCCGTTGTCGTCTCGCTGATGCGCGGAGTCGGGAATGACGGTCACGGTGACACGTTCGCCCGCACGCATGACCTCGACCGGGAGTGCACGACCGGGCGAGCGACGAATTTGCTCGACGGCCGCCGACCATCCGTCTACGGGCTGGCCGCCCACGGCGACGAGGCTGTCGCCCGCGCGAATTCCCGCCCGATCCGCGGGGGACCCAGCCTCGACTCGATCGATCACTGCCGGAAGTTGCGGCGTCAGCATCGTGACGAGATCGCGACGCGCCACCGCGCTGTCTCCCTCGAGCGGAAGAAGGATGACGCCACGCGACGTGCGAACGACCACCGAGTCGCCCTCGGCACGGGCGAATCCTTCGAGAATGTCGCCCCATGTCCGGATCGCGCGGTCATCGATCGCGACGACCGTATCGCCACGCTGGAACCGGGAGACGTACGGCCGCGCCCAGTCGGCGTCCGTCACCGCTCCGATGACCGTCGTCGGAATGATGGGCCGGCCGTAGTACGCGGCGAGCGCGCTCAGCACGAGGAAGCCGAGCACGATGTTCATCGTGACCCCGGCCACCATGATGAAGAGTCGCGCGAGAAGGCTCTTCGACTCGAAGAGCCGATGCTCCGGCACGGGAACCGGGCCGAACGGCGCGAGCGCGTTCGGATCCCAGTCGGACGGACGCGTTTCCTCCTCCACGACGCGCGCGCCGCTACCGCCAACGGTTTCCGGAGCCGTCGCGGGGGCCTCCCCGCCCCCCTCGAGCGCGGCCATGGTCTCGTCTTCCTTCGACGCCATGCGGACGTAGCCGCCTAACGGAATCGCCGCCAGGATGTATTCCGTCTCGCCCCAGCGCCGGCGCCACAGCGACTTCCCGAACCCGATCGAGAAGCGCGGCGCGTAGACGCCCGTCAGCTTGGCGGCGAGAAAATGTCCGAGCTCGTGCACGAAGACGACGACACCGAGCACGAAGACGAACGCCAGGATCACCCGGAATGGATCGAACCAGTCTAGCATGCGAACAGCTCTCTCACGTGACGTCGTGCGGCCGCATCGGCCTCCAGCAACGCGTCGCGAGAGTGCGACGGCGCCGTTCCCTCTGCCGCGAGCGCCGATTCGATCGCGCGCGGAATCTCGCCAAACTGTATACGCCCTTCCAGGAACAACGACACCGCCTGCTCGTTGGCGGCATTGAACACGGCCGGCGCCGCGCCGCCCATCCGACCCGCCTGCACACCCATCCGCAGCGCGGGAAAGTCGTCGTGACGCACTCGCTCGAAGGTCAGCGGCGAGAGCTCCACGGGATCGAACGGTGGTACACCGGTGTCGGCGATTCGTCCCGGATGCGTCAGCGCGTAGAGCACGGGAAGCTCCATACTGGGAACACCGAGCTGCGCCAGCACGCTCCCGTCCACGAACTCCACGAACGAATGCACGACGCTTTGCGGGTGCACCACCACCTCGATGCGATCATACGGAAGCCCAAACAGAAAATGTGCCTCGATCACTTCGAGCGCCTTGTTGGCCAGGGTGGCGCTATCAATGGTGATCTTCCGCCCCATCCGCCACGTCGGATGGCGCAGCGCGTCAGCCACCGTCGCCCGCTCGAGACGCTCGCGCGACCATCCGCGGAACGGCCCGCCCGAAGCGGTGAGAACCAGACGGCGCACGTCCGCTCCCCGGCGACCCGTGATGCACTGCAGAATGGCGCTGTGCTCGCTGTCGACCGGAACGATTTCCCCCCCACCCCGCTGGCACGCATCGGCGACGAGCGCGCCGGCCATGACGAGCGTTTCCTTGTTGGCCAGCGCGACGCGCTTCCCCGCCGACAACGCCGCCAGCGTCGCATCGAGACCCGCCGCGCCAACCACGGCGTTCAGCACGATCGAGGCGTCCTGGTGCGTCGCCGCCTCGACGAGGCACGACGGGCCATGACGCCATTCCCGATGGTCCTCCGCGCCGTTCTGCACGATGCCAACGAACGACGGCCCGAACTCGCGAGCCTGCTCCTGCAACAGCGCGGCATTGGAATGTGCCGTAAGGGCGGCGACGTAGAACGCATCCGCATGCCGGCCGAGGACGCGAAGCGCCGTCGTGCCGATCGAGCCGGTGGAGCCGAGGACCGCCACGCCCCGCCGGGTCATCGCGGCGCCGGGATCAGCCATACGTTCAGGAGCCAGTAAGCCACAGGCAAGGCGAATAGCATTCCGTCGATTCGATCCAGGACACCGCCGTGACCCGGGATGATGTGCGAGCTGTCCTTCACGCCCGCCTCTCGCTTCATGAGCGACTCGGCCAGATCCCCGAGCTGCACGGCGGTGCTGACGGCGATGCCGAAGAGTATCGCATGGACCGGACGAAGGCCCAGCTGCGCCTGCGGAACCAGAACGAACCGCACCAGCGCCCAGCTTGCTCCCGCGCTCACGACGAGGGCGCCCACCGCGCCCGCGACCGTTTTTCCGGGACTCACCGAGGGAATGAGCTTGCGCCTTCCCATCGTTCTGCCGACGACATAGGCGCCGGTGTCGGAGATCCAGACGAGGAGCAGCGTCAGCATCAGCAGGGCGGTTCCTGCCGCCTGCCCGATCGCGTAGGGGTGATATCGGAGGACGTAGGCGAAGGACAGCAAGACTCCGGTGTACAGGATGCCGAACACCGTGAGCGAGACGGATTCCAGGGGGCGCCCGGAGACGCCGCGAACGAATATCGCGCCGCTGAAGAGCGCGATCACCAGCACCGCTCCGACGGACGTCGACACGACGGCGTCGACGGGGAGCCCGAGATACCGAGCGTGAATCGCGAGCGGGACCGCCGCGGCGATCGCGATACCCGCGCGCGCCATCGGACGCGTGCCCAGCTTCTCGGCGATGCGGTAGAACTCCCATGCGGCGAGCGCGCTCGCGATCGCGAGGATGCTCGCAAGGGCCCAGTCACCCAGCCATACGGCGCCGAGCACGACCGGGATGGCAACGATGGCGAACAGCGTGCGCTGTGCGAGATTCGAGAGTCCGCGCTCCCGCGGCGGCGCGCTGGCGTCCGTCATGATGCGGGGCCGCCGTCAGGCGGTGACCTTACCGAAGCGCCGCTCGCGGCTTTGATACTCCAGGATCGCGGCGAAGAGATCGCGGCGTGTGAAATCCGGCCATAGCACGGGAATGATGTGCAGCTCCGTGTAGGCGAGCTGCCAGAGCATGAAGTTCGAGATGCGCTGCTCGCCCGACGTACGAATCAGGAGATCGGGGTCCGGGCTGCCATTGGTGTAGAGGTGCGCACGAAAGGCGTCCTCATCGATGTCCGCCGGATCGAGCGTCCCCTCGACCGCTGCCGCGGCCAGGCGTCTCGCGGCGCGAACGAGCTCGGCCCGCGCCCCGTACGAAATAAAAAGCTGGACCGTCAGTCGGTCGTTATGCGCGGTGGCGTCCATCACTCCGTCGACCGCCTGGCGCGCCGCGGGGGAGAGCCGGTCGAGGTCGCCGATGACTCGCACCCGGACGCCGTTCGCGATGAGCTCGGCTTTCTCTCGCTCGACGTACTCCTCGAGCAGCGACATGAGCGCGGTGACTTCGGTGACGGGGCGCTGCCAGTTCTCCTGCGAGAAGGCGAACAGGGAGAGCACCTCGAGCCCCGCCTGAATCGAGCCTTCGACGGCCTCGCGGACAGACTTCATGCCGTTGCGGTGCCCGAGCGCCCGCGGCAAGTGACGCTCGCGCGCCCATCGCCCGTTGCCATCCATGATGATGGCCACGTGACGCGGAACGGCGCCGTTCAGACGAATTCGCGCGAGGAGCTCATCGGAGGTCATTCCTTGCTCACACCTCCATGATCTCAGCCTCTTTCGATTTCAGCAGCTCGTCGATTCTGTGGATGAAATCGTCGTGCAGCTTCTGCAGATCCTTCTCGGCGTGCTTCTTGTCGTCCTCGGAGACCTTGTCGAGCTTCTTGATGGCGTCGCGGCCGTGGGTGCGCGCATGGCGGACCGCGATGCGTCCTTCCTCCGCCAGCTTGTGCACGATCTTCACCAGGTCGCGGCGCCGTTCCTCGTTGAGCGCTGGCAGCGGGACCCGAATCACGTTGCCGGCGGTTGCCGGATTCAGACCCAGGTCGGAATCGCGAATCGCCTTTTCGATCGCATGCGCGAGTCCCTTGTCCCACGGCGTCACGGTCAGCAGCCTCGGCTCCGGTGCAGCGACCGCCGCGACCTGATTCAGCGACATGTGCTGGCCGTACGCCTCGACCCGTACCGTGTCGAGGAGGTTCGGCGAGGCCTTCCCGCTCCGGATGGATCCAAATTCCCGGCGCGAGCTCTCGAGCGCCTTCTCCATCGCGGTACGCGTGTCCTTCAGAATCTGGGGTATGGTGCTCATTGGACGAGAGTGCCGACGCGCTCGCCCGAGACCGCGCTCGCGACGGCGCCGTTCTTGTGGATGTTGAGCACGATGAGCGGCAGCTTGTTCTCCGCACAGAGCGTGATCGCGGTCTGATCCATCACCCGGAGCTCCTGCAGCATCACATCCCGATAGCTGATGGTTTCGTAGAAACGCGCAGCGGGGTCCGTCTTGGGATCGGCCGAGTACACGCCATCCACGCTCGTCGCCTTGATGATGACCTCGGCCTTCATTTGGATGGCGCGCAGAACCGCCGCCGTATCAGTCGAAAAGTACGGGTTGCCCGTACCCGCCGCAAAGATGACCGTGCGTCCCTTCTCGAAGTGGCGCAGCGCCCGGCGCCTGATGTACGGCTCGGCGACTTCCTCCATGCGGATGGCCGTCATCACGCGCGTGACCACCCCCTTGCGCTCGAGCACATCCTGCAGCGCAAGCGCGTTGATGACGGTCCCCAGCATTCCCATGTAGTCGGAGCCGACGCGATCCATGCCCATCTTGGCGAGCTGCGAGCCCCGGACAATGTTGCCGCCGCCGACCACCAGGCCGACGGCGACACCCATGTCGGAGACACGCTTTACCTCGTCGGCGAGTCGGCCGACCGTTCCGAAATCGAAGCCGAAGCCCTTGTCGCCGGCCAACGCCTCACCGGACAGCTTGAGGAGAATCCGGCGATAGCGCAGCTCCGTCACGCGAGAGTCACTCCTCGCCCATCTGGAATCGCACGAAGCGCCGCACCTGAACGTTCTCGCCGAGTCGCGAGGAGGCTTCCTTGACCAGGTCGCCGATCGTTTTCTTGTCCTCGCGGATCCACGGCTGCGAGAGCAGCGCCACCTGCTTGTAGTACGACTCCAGCTTGCCCTCGACGATCTTCGGAACAAGGTGGTCGGGCTTGCCGCTCGCCCGCACCTGCTCTTCGGCGATGCGACGCTCACGGTCGACGGCATCGGGGGGAACGCCATCCTTGTCGACGGCGAGCGGCGCGGCACTGGCGATGTGCATCGCGATCTCACGCGCCAGCGTCTTGAAGTCGTCCGTGCGGGCGACGAAGTCCGTTTCGCAGTTGAGCTCGACGAGGACACCGATCTTCCCCGGCGGATGGATGTAGCTGGTGATCACGCCCTCGGACGTCGTGCGGCCGGCGCGCTTCTCCGCCTTGGCGATTCCCTTCTTGCGCAGGTATTCGACGGCCTTGTCCATGTCGCCGGCCGTCTCCTCCAGCGCCTTCTTGCACTCCATCATCCCCGCGCCCGTGCGGCGGCGGAGCTCCTGAACATCCTTCGCGGTAAATGTCACGGTCGCCATCGTTATGTCTCCCTGGTACGTCAACGCCGCCGGCGAGTCACACCGGCGGCGCTGTAGTCTACTCCCAACGCGCGGGTGACACTACCCCGCCGCGTACCTCACTGCTCGGTGGTGTCTCCACCGTCCGCCGGTGTCTCGCCCTCCGCCGCATCACCGCCGGTCTTGAGCCGCGCGGCGATCGCCTCCGGCTTCGCGCGACGGCGGCGCGGACGCCGACGCCGTTTCTTGTCGGCATCGTCCGCCGGCTCGACACCGCGGTCGGAGCTGTACGTCGTCTGCTCGCCTTCGTCTTCGTCGGAGCGCACCGGCGCGGCAAGGCGCGCTTCGGCGATCGAGTCCGCGATCGCCCTCGTGATCAGCTCGACGGAGCGAATCGCGTCGTCGTTGCCGGCGATCGGCACGGTAATGAGATCGGGATCGGCATTCGTATCGACGATGCCGACGATCGGAATCCCGAGCTTGTTCGCCTCGTTGACGGCGATCTTTTCCTTCTTCGAGTCGATGACGAAGAGCAGGCCCGGCAGACGCGACATGTTTCGGATGCCGGCGAGATTCTTCTCCAGCTTTTCACGCTCGCGCGAGAGAAGCAGCTGTTCCTTCTTGGTGTAGTTCTCGAACTCGCCCCCTTCCTCACCGCCCTTCTGCAGCTCCTTCATGCGACGGATCTGCTTCTTCACGGTCTGGAAGTTCGTGAGCAGGCCGCCGAGCCAGCGCTCGGTCACGTGCATCGCGTTGCAACGATCGGCCTGCTCCTGCACGATCGCCTTGAGCTGGCGCTTGGTGCAGACGAAGAGGACGTTGTCACCCCGCATGACGACGTCGCGCACGAGCTTCTGAGCGAGCTCGAGCTGACGCAGCGTCTTCTGCAGGTCGATGATGTAGATGCCGTTGCGCTCGGCGAAGATGAACCGGCGCATCTTGGGGTTCCACCGGCGCGTCTGATGGCCGAAGTGAACACCCGCTTCGAGGAGCTGCTCCAACGATGGTTGCATGCGAATCGAGATCCTTCTCGGGTTAGTCCGCCGCTTCCGTCATCATCGCATGCGACCGGTCAGGCCGGCACCCGCTGCGACTCGGGAAGCGTGTGAAGTTACTGAGGCGCTGAAAGCGCTGGAGGCGCTGAAAGCGCTGGAACACCTCTAGCGCCTTCAGCGCGTTCAGCGCTTCCAGCGCCTTCGTTACACTACCTCTTGCTGAACTGGAACCGCTTTCTCGCCTTGGGACGGCCGGGCTTCTTGCGCTCGACCGCTCTCGCATCGCGCGTGAGCAGGCCGAGGTCGCGAAGCTTGCGACGGTATCCCTCATCGAGCCGTACGAGTGCGCGAGCGACAGCGAGACGCAGCGCACCCGCCTGACCGCTCACGCCGCCGCCATCGATGCGGGCGCGCACGTCGAAGCGCCCCAACGTATCGGTGGCCGTGAACGGCTGCTGAATCGACGAGACGAGCGTCGGACGCGGGAAATAATCCCCGAGCGTGCGTCCATTGACGTCCCATTTTCCCGATCCCGGCTTCAGATACACCCGGCAGACGCTTTCCTTGCGGCGGCCGATGGCGTGATTGTTCGTCGCTTCCGCCATTACTTCGTCTCGCTCTGCTTGAGGTTGATCACGGTCGGTTGCTGCGCGGTGTGCGGATGCTGCTCCCCCGCGTACACCTTGAGCTTGAGCCGAAGCTTCTGCCGACCGAGCGTCGACTTGGGCAGCATGCCGAACACGGCCTTCTCGATCACGCGCTCGGGATGCTTCTCGATCATCGTCGCGTAGGGCGTGAAGCGCTCGTGCCCCATGTACCCCGTGTGCCGGAAATACTCCTTCTGCTCGGCCTTTCGACCCGTCACGCGCACCTTCGACGCGTTGATCACGATGACGTGATCACCCGTGTCCATGTGCGGCGTGAACGTGGGCTTGTGCTTCCCGCGGATGATCTTGGCGACTTCGGACGCGAGGCGGCCGAGCACCATTCCATCCGCGTCGATCAGAAACCAGCGGCGCTCGATATCCTTCGGCGTTGCGCTGAACGTTTTCATGGAATTCGGATTTGGAACCAAGGCAGAAACGCGGTCCGCGAACCGGCGGCTCGCGGACCAGCTTCAAGTCAGACGCTATTTTTGACAGACTCGAAAGCTAGGCAAGCACTTACGACGTGTCAACGGTCGCTAGGGACCGCCCCGCCCGAGTCGCACGTCGAGTCGCGTGATCGGTGACACGATCGGCTCCACTTTGTGCTCGGTGCCCCGACGGGTCTCACGCGTCGCGCGAACGGTCAACGGAATCTCATTCGGCACGCCGCACAGGTGGTAGTAGCCCGTGGCGTCACTCTCGACCTCGAACGATTCGACCCGTACCCCGACAGTCGGTCCGCGGGCGATGGGAGCCCGCCACGACGCCGTAACCGTGGCGTTGGGGACGACGGCCGCCGATGAGCCCTCCCGAACGTACCCGTAAAGCAGAGTCGGCGCTTGCCCGGCGCCGGCGCCCTCCTGTGCCGGGCAGACGGAGCGAGCGATCTGCTCGTCCGTTGGCATCGTGAGGTGGTGCTCCGTCGCGCCCGTAACCTGGAGCTCGACCACGGGCCCCACCACGCCCAGCGTGTCGAACCGCGGATGGGTGAACGAAAGGCGGTATCTCCCGGGTGTCACGTCGAGCATCGCGAACAGCCCGTCGCGATCGGTGACGGACGAGTGACCGGTGCCCGAGAGAAACGCACGGGCGCCCGGAACGGGCGCGCCCTCGGCGGTGCGCACGACCCCCTGCACCGCGTAAGCGACGGTCGGGGGCGCCGGTCTGCGAGGCCGTTCCTTGTCGAGGCTGACGATGCGCCCACCTTCCTCGTGCGTGCCAATGAGCTCGGTAACCCGCTCGGGTGGCAGCTCACCCGCGACGGGCACCCCAGAGCCATACACCGACGTCGGGGGAGGTTGTCCGACGAGCGGCAGACGCAGCAACCAGCGGTCCACGATCCACGCCCCGCGCGGAAGGCGGCGAAACTCCACCCAACCCTCCGCGCGATCAGAGGGCACATTGGGGGGGAGGTTCACGTAGATGAAGTCGAGCCGCCGGAGCTCGCCGGTCGCCGCGTCGAGCCAGAGCGTCCCCTTGATATCCGGAACGAAGCGCCGAGGAACGGGCTCGATATCGAGGCCGACGCGCCCGCGTTCCGTCCGTTCGTCCCGCACGCGGAAGCAGTGGGTTCGAAGGAATTCCTCCGCGATGAGCGTTCTCGCCTCGGGCGCGTAGAACGTCACCGTATCGCCGTCGCTGACGACGAACCCCTTCTTCTCGAGAACGCTCGCCGCGATGGCCACGAACGGAGCCGTGGACGCCCCCGTTTGCGTCCACTTCCGCTCTTTGGTGACGAGCTTTCGGCGATAGTCATAGTCGCGCTCGTATCGCTCGATCGTGACGTAGGGGTACCACCCGCTCTCTCCCGCCGCCGCTGAGGCAAGGACCCCGCGCACGGCCGACCATACGCGCGCGGTCAGCGTGTCCGCTTCCGGCAGCACGCGGCAGCGCGGACGATCGGTGACGACGATGCGGTCGAGGCTGATCGAGACCGCCGCCGCACGGATTGCCTTGGTCTCCGTCTCGCCTTCGTCGAGGATGAATCGATCGGTCGTGATCGGTCGGAAGCCGAGCCGCTCGAAGCGTAAGCGATAGGCTCCCGGCGACGGCGCGCGCACGCCGAACTCGCCCAGCGAGTCGGTGAGCACAGCGCGAATCACCGCCCCGCTGATGTCGACGAGGGTAATGACGCCGGATTCGATCGCGCGACCCGACTCGGCTTCACGGGCCGTGCCGCGCACGAGCTGGCCCTGCGCCTCTGGCGCAAGGAGGACGACGACCGTGGTGAGGATGGTGAAGCGGCGGGTCATGGCGGGCGCTCCTGCGGATCGCTCCCCAACAATACGCGCCTTACGAAAGCTCCACCAGAATGGCACCCTTCTCGACTGCCGCACCAGCCTGCACGCGCACCGCGCTCACGGTCCCAGCACTCTGGGCACGCAGCTCATTCTCCATCTTCATGGCCTCCATGACGACGACGGCCGCGCCGGGCTGGACAGCATCGCCCACTTGCACGTTGACCCGGACGATCATCCCCGGCATGGGCGCGAGGAGGGGCGCCGGCCCCGTCGCGCGGGCACCCTCGCCCGACAGGTCGCGGATCGCGCGCGCTCGCTCGTCGAGCGCTTCGACCTCGTAGCGATGTCCATCGATCCAGAGCGCGTACTCTCCGCGACGCTCTCCGCGCTGCATAACGATGCGATGAACCGCGGTTCCCATGGTCAGCACCTTGACCGGCGTGCCGTCGACATCCACCAGACGCGCATCCACGGTCAGCTCGCCGATCCGCAGTCCATCGGCGCCCGTCGCGACCTCCAGGCGCTCCCCATTCACGCTGACGACGTACTTCACGCCGCCTCCGGCACGAGCTCGCAGATGGTTTCGACGTGCGCCGTCTGGGGGAACATGTCGAAGCTCTCGAGAGAGGCGATGCGATAGCGCGGCAGGCGTCCGATGTCGCGGGCCAGCGTGGCGGGATCGCAGCTGACATATACGATTGCCGATGGGGCCGGCTGCGCCGCCTCCAGAAGGTCCGTCACGCGCTTCTCGACTCCCCCACGCGGGGGATTGAGAATCACCAGATCGGTGGGAAGCGCGTCCCCAAGGAGCTGCTCCACTCGTCCGGCGAGCGCGCGTGATCCGGGCGGCAGCCGCTCGCCGCTCCACGCGCTTGCGTCGTGATCGAGCTCGATCGCGGTCACGCGCACGCCCTGCCCGGCGAGCTCCCGGGCGGTATGCCCCAGACCGGCGTAGGCGTCGACGGCGCTGGCGGGGCTGTGTGCCATGGCCAGCGCGATCACTCGCCGTCTCAGCGGGAGCGCGACGGCTGGATTCACTTGCGCGAAGGACGCCCCAGGCGCGCTCGCCGCCTCACGAGCGTGGATGCGGCGCCGCCCCTGCGCCTCCGGGATCCACCAGAGGGCGCCAAGACGTGGGACGGCGGTGAAGAACGCCTGGCTGGCCCGCCATTCGCGTCCGCCTTCGATGGTCAGCGATGCCGAGTCCTCATCGTCGAGCCGGAGAGCCCCCCGCAGCGCGTGCGCGTGCGGAAGGTGATCCCCCGCGGCGAGCACGTCCCGCCACACCTCGAGCACGTCCTGGTGCGTGATCGGGCAGTCCTCCAACCGGAAGATGGTGCGTGCGTCGTCGAAGGGATGCAGGCCGGCAATCCAATCCGCTCCGCGGCGCCGCATGGCGAGTGTGAGCTTCCGACGGTACCGCCACGGCGTAGGGCTGGGATGGACCACGGGAAGCTCGACATCGCGCCGTCCGATGCGCTGCATCGCGTCGCGAACGATTCGCGACTTTGCCTGGAGCTGCGCCTCGTAGCTGATGTGCTGCAGTTGGCACCCGCCGCAGCGATCGGTCACGAAGTGCAGACAGGGTGGCTGCACCCTGTGGGGCGAAGACACTCGAAGCTCACGAAACTCCGCGCGCGCAAAACGCCCCGTGTCAGGCAGGTCCACGACACCGACATCGCCCGGCGCGGCCCGCGGAACGAAGACTACCCGACCGTCGGCGCGGCCAACGCCGTCTCCGCCCGTGGCGATCGAGTCGATCGTCACCTCCGTCCGCATGCTCAACGGCTCCGCAGTCCGTCGCGTCGGCCCGCGCGAAGCCACGCATCCTCGTGAGGCAGGCCGCGATGAGCGGCTGTTTCCGATGACGACCTGGTCGCGGTGGCACCGCCCGGTGTCGATCGGTCACGCTCGGCGAGCAACACCGCGGCAATGGCGGCAATGACCTTGCCGCCGGCCGGCGGGTTGGGTCGCGTGAGTGACTCGATGCGCCGCTCGAGCCACTGAATCTCGATGTCTCCGCGCCGGAACTCGGCGTCCTCCATGACTCGGAGGTGAAAGTCCCTCGAGGTAGCCACGCCGTCGATCGTGAGCTCGAGCAGGGCGCGGTGCATGCGCGCGATCGCCGCGTCGCGCGTGGGGGCCCACACGATGAGCTTGGCCAGCATCGGGTCGTAGTGCAGCCCGACCTCGCTGCCGATGCCGATGCCGCCGTCCCAGCGCACTCCGGGTCCCCCGGGGATGCGGAGATAGCCGATGCGACCGGTCGACGGCAAAAACCCGTTGGCCGGGTCCTCGCTCGTTATGCGGCACTCCATGGCCCATCCGGTGGGGACGATGTCTTCCTGACGAAAGGGCAAGCGCTCTCCCGCCGCGATGCGCAGCTGCCACTGCACGAGATCGAGCCCGGTCACGAGCTCCGTGACCGGGTGCTCGACCTGCAGGCGCGTGTTCATCTCCAGAAAATAGAACTGGCCCTCGCGATCGAGGAGAAACTCGCACGTCCCGGCGTTGACGTAGCCGGCCGCGCGCGCGGCCGCGACCGCGGTCTCGCCCATGCGACGCCGCAGCTCGGGTGAGACGGCAACGCTCGGTGCCTCTTCCAGCATTTTCTGGTGCCGTCGCTGAATCGAGCACTCGCGCTCGCCGAGCGAGAGGACGGTTCCGTGCTGGTCGGCGAGGACCTGAATCTCCACGTGTCGAGGTCCGGTGATGTATTTCTCCATGTACACGGCGTCATCACCGAAGGCGTTGCGCGCCTCACGACGCGCCGCCTCGAGCGCCAAAGCGAGATCCGCCTCACGAGCCACGACACGCATCCCCTTTCCGCCGCCTCCCGCCGAGGCCTTCACCAGCACCGGATACCCCAGCGAGCTCGCGACCTCGCCCGCCTCCGCGACATCGCGCACCGCGGTCGTGGTCCCCGGGACGACCGGCACCCCAGCGCTCGTCGCCAGCTGGCGCGCAGATGTCTTGCTTCCCATCGCCGCGATCGCCTCCGCGGGAGGCCCCACGAAGACGAGCCCCGCGTCGCGCACTGCACGCGCGAACCACTCGCGCTCCGACAGGAATCCATAGCCCGGGTGAATCGCTTCCGCGCCCGTGCGTTGGGCGGCCTCGATAATGCGCTCGCCGCGGAGGTAGCTCTCGGCCGAGGGCGCCGGGCCGATCGGCACCGCCTCGTCGGCCTCGCGTACGTGCGGCGCTCTCGCATCCGCGTCGCTGTAGACCGCGACGCTAGCGACCCCGAGCTCGCGGCACGCGCGAATCACCCGGAGCGCGATCTCTCCCCGGTTGGCGATCAGGACTTTGTTAAACACGGAGAGAGGAACGAGGAAGCGACAGGGAACGAGGGACTGAGGACCGAGGCAGTTGCCACGATGGGCCCCGCGCGCTGAGGGCGGTCAGCCGCTTCCCCGTTCCTCGTTCCTCGTTCCTCTCTGCTCATTTACTGTCCGACGCCTCGAGAATCGTCTCGAGATCCGCCCGCTCGAACTGGGTCGAGCCGACGAAGATGAAGCGGATGGCGCGGGTCAGGCCGTCGATCAGGAACGACGCCGGCCGCGCCATGTTGATTGCGTCGATCCCAATCGGGTGCCAGACCCCATAGCGCTTGATGACGGCGCGATCCTCGTCGCACAGGACGGGAAAGGGCAGCTGTTGAGAGCTCTTCGACATGCCCTTCGCGATGCCGGCACACCGCTGTCCCAGAATCATCGCGACTCCAATACCGCGCTCCTGGAGCTCATCGTACCCGGCCCGCAGCTCCCCGAGCTGCCCGCGGCAGTTGGGTCACCACATCCCGCGGTGAAACACTACCAGCAGGCGGCGCCGATTGCGCAGAAGATCGCCGAGCGACCGGAGCTCCCCGGTGGCGGCGTCGCGAAGCTGAAACTCAGGAGCGGCGTCGCCGAGCTGCAGCGTCGTACTCGGACGGGACATCAGAGCGGGAGGTTGCCGTGCTTCTTCGGCGGATTCTGGTCGCGCTTCGCGCGCAGCGTGTCGAGCGCATCGATCAGGCGCGGGCGCGTCTCGCGCGGGTCGATGATATCGTCGACGAATCCGCGCCCGGCCGCGATGTAGGGGTGCGCGAACTTCGCGCGGTACTCCTCCATGCGACGCTCGGTCTCGCCCTCGGGATTGCTGCTGGCGGCAATCTCCTTCCGGTTCAGAATCTCCACCGCGCCCTTGGGTCCCATGACGGCAATCTCGGCCGTTGGCCAGGCGACGTTGTAGTCGCCCCGGATGTGCTTCGACGACATGACATCGTACGCTCCGCCGTACGCCTTGCGCGTGATCACCGTCAGCTTGGGGACGGTCGCCTCGCAATACGCGTACAGCAGCTTCGCGCCATGCTTGATGATGCCGCCATGCTCCTGCGCGACCCCGGGGAGGAATCCGGGCACGTCCTCGAAGGTGACCACTGGAATGTTGAACGCATCGCAGAAGCGAATGAAACGCGCCCCTTTGAGCGAGGCGCTGATGTCCAGCACCCCCGCCAGGACCGCCGGCTGGTTCGCGACGATCCCCACGCTGTATCCACCCAGGTGCGCGAAGCCACAGAGAATGTTCTGCGCGTAGTCGCGGTGCACCTCGTAGAACTCGCCGTCATCGACCACGCGCTGAATGACCTCGTGCATGTCGTACGGCTTGTTCGCATGATCGGGAACGACGTCGAGCAGCGTCTCATCGCGTCGGTCGCGTGGGTCGCTCCCGCGCCCTCGAGGCGGATCACCGAGGTTGTTGGAGGGCACGAAGCGGAAGAGGTCTCGAATGGCGGCGAGACAGGCGAGCTCGGAGTCGTGAACGAAGTGCGCGACCCCGGACACGCTCGCATGCGTATCGGCGCCTCCGAGCTGTTCCATCGTCACGTCTTCATGCGTCACGGTCTTCACCACGTTCGGCCCCGTGACGAACATGTATGACGTGCCGCGCACCATGTAGATGAAGTCGGTGATCGCGGGCGAGTAGACGGCACCACCGGCGCAGGGGCCGAGGACCGCAGAAATTTGCGGAATGACGCCCGAGAAGAGGGTATTTCGGAGGAATATGTCCGCGTATCCGCCGAGCGAGACGACGCCCTCCTGAATGCGCGCGCCCCCCGAGTCGTTCAGTCCGATGATCGGCGCGCCGTTGCGCGCGGCGAGATCCATCACCTTGCAGATCTTCTCGGCATGGGTCTCGGAGAGCGAGCCGCCGAACACGGTGAAGTCCTGCGAGAAGACGTACACGAGGCGGCCGTCGATGCGCCCGTGTCCGGTGACGACGCCGTCCCCATAGATCGGGCCGCCGTTGCCATCGTCGCTATCCGACCGCGAGACAGCGAACCGGTCGAGCTCGGTGAAACTCCCTTCGTCGAGGAGAACATCGAGGCGCTCGCGCGCGGAGAGCTTGCCCTTCGCGTGCTGGGCCTTCAGGCGCTCGGCACCCCCGCCGAGCTCGGCCGCGGCCCGGCGGCGCTCGAGCAGCTCCAGCTTTTCGCGCATGGTCATGGGAGGCGAAAGGTACCCGGGACGTCGGCGTGCATCCAGTCGGCGTGAGGATGCGAAAAGCCCCGGAGACGTGCATCCCCGGGGCTCGGTCTGCCACGTGGTGCGCTACGGTCGCGGGACGTTCGGGTTGCCGTTGATCTCGCTCAGCGGCAGCACCCAGCACTCCTGCGGTCCGTAGGAATCCGGCCCGCCGGTGTACAATCCTCGCTGGAATTCATCGACGCCATGGAAGGCCTTGTAGCGGCGCAGATCTCCGAGGCGGTGTCCATCGAGATAGAATTCGCGGCTTCGCTGGTCGCGAACGAGCGCGAGGTACGCCGAATCCGTCGGCGCAACCACTGTGGTCGTATCCTCACCGAGCTTCTTCTGCGCATTCAGGAATGCGAGGTTCGCGGCGGTATTGCCTTCCGCCTCCGCCTTGATGTACCGAGCCTCGCGCCAGGACGCGATACGAATCCAGCCGGCGCGCGTGAAGTCCGCGCCGATGCGACGCACGGAGTCCGATACCGCTGCGTCACCGGTATATGAGCTGTACGCGCGCGGCGAGTTGGGGACGAATCCATTGAGGGCGTTCTGCGTCCGCTCGGCCGCGATCGGGCGAGGCACGCGACGATCGCGCATGGGTTCGAACGGTGTGCTCGACACCGAGCCCGTGAGCGACCCCGACGTCCCGGTGAGGCGACCGGAGATGTACATCACCTCGCCCGTGCTGTTCTCTGAATACCAGGCGCGGAACGTCCAGAGAGAGTCCGCCGCCGCGGGAAGCGCCGCGAGAAAATCGTTCGCGTACTGGAGGGCGGCGGTCTTGTTGTTCAGGTTCAGATGCGCCCGTGCCGCCCCCACCCGCGCCAGATTGAGAATCGAATCCGCCGACGCGCGGACAGCAGCGGTCCGTGTGGTGTCGCCACGCACACGCGTTGCGATCTGAATGGCCTCCTCGAACCTGGGAATCGCGAATTCCGTCAGCAGCTGCGCGGGCGTGTAGGGTGCGCTCCCGTTGACAGGCGACTCGCACATGAGCTCGGCCAGGAGCACGTGCGTATACCCTCCATAGGCGAGCACGCGAGCCAGCCGGGTGTCGACCGCCGCCGAGTCGCCCAACAGCGTCTTCATGCGAGCAGCCGCGGTGTCGGCCATGTGCCGAGCACGGTGCAACGGTTGATAGGCAAAGAAGCTGATCGTGCCGTGCTCGGGCAGCGCCAGCCGCCGGTCGATGTCCCGCTCTTCGAAGAACACGTGATGATTGCGGAGCTCGTCGGTGAAGAGCCCCGTGTAATAGATGACTTGCGGAAACATGCGCTGGAACTCGCCCACGGTGCCTTGCACCATGAGCGGGATATATCCGACATCGGTGAGGTCCGGCTCGGGAATCGCGCCCGGGTTCTCCGCCCGGAGAAAGTCCTCGCACGCGGACAGCGCCGGAACGAGCGCTGCGATCACGGCCAGGGCCCGTGCGCGCCGTGAGATCTGCTTGAGCATCGGCGTCATGTCCGGGTTAATAGTTGACGGTCATGGACATCGTGAGTCGCCGCACCATCGGTGAGGCGTAGGCATCGACTCGGCCGAACAGCCGGCCACCATAGGAATTCACCTCGGGGTCGATGCCTGAGTAATCGCTCCAGAGGGCGAGATTCTTTCCGGTCAATGTGAGCGTTGCGCCCTCGGCGCCGATCCTGCCCAACCACTGTCGCGGAACGGTGTACGACAGCGACACATCCCGCAGTTTGATGAAGTCCGCCTTCTCGATGTACACGGACGTCACCTGCCGCCACATCAGGAACTCGCGCCAGAGGACCGAGTCCGCCGCGCTGACTGGCACCCTCGCATTCATGCTCTGGTTGACACGAGCGCAGTTGTCGTTGGAGATGCAGCGGTTGGATTCCTTCAGATTGAAGATGTAGTGCCCACCCTTGTAATCGAGCAGCGCATACAGGCGGAGATTCTTGAAGAACGTGAACGTGTTGGAGAACCCCATCTCCCGCGTCGGCATCGAGGGACCGATGTATGTGGCGTCCGTCTGGAGCTGTACCGTGCTTCCCACGACAACGGGAGAGCCATCAGCGTTTCGCTGCGGAAGCCGCGCCCAGTAGCCCCCGAGCGGGTAGCCCGGCCGGTGCTCCTGCACGGCGCCGTAGGGTTGCGTGGGAACGGCCTCGCGGAGGCGGCCGGGAATCCCAAAGCTCACCAGCCGATTGCGGTTGGTCGCAAGGTTCACTCGCGTATCCCACGCGAAGTTGGTGAGCTGGACGGGCGTGCCGAATAGCGACAGCTCGATGCCCCGATTGGCGACTTCCCCGAGGTTCACCTGGCGGTTGCCGGGGAAACCGAACGACGGCGCGGCCGCCGTTGATTGCAGCAGGTCCTCGGTGCGCTTCGTGTAGAAGGTGAAGTCGACGCCCGCGCGGTGATTGAACAGGCCCGCGTCGAACCCGACCTCGAGCTCCTGCGACGTCTCCGGTTTGAGGCCGGGATTGCCGAAGGCATTTGCGCGCAGCATCGGCACCGACGTGGTGGTGCCGCTCGCTGTCGCGAACGGGGTCTTGTCGATGGTGTAGGTTTGCACGGCCGAGAACGGCAGCGGGGCGCGACCCGCCTTGCCCCAGGCGGCGCGAAGCTTGAACTCATCGGCGCGTATCGCCTGCATCCACGAGGCCAGGCGCGGCTCCTCGCTCAACACCCACGCGATCGACGCCTTGGGATAGATCGTGATGTCGAAGTCCTTTCCGAACGACGAGTTGTCGTCGGCGCGAACGGCGCCGGTGACATACAGCCGGTCACGCCACGCGAGTTGCTCCTGCACGTAGTAGCCGACCGAGTTCTGCTCGCTGAAGGTGTTATTGCCCGCGGTGATCGTCGCGGTTCCAATGATCGTCACGTCGGGCGCGCCCAGCCCCGTGCCCGAGGCGTCGAGCCGCTCGGTTCGAGACGAGATGACCTGCGAGCCGACGGACGTGGTGGACAGCAGGTTCCACGGGAGCTGCTTGTCGACACTGCCCGTGTAATCGAGGGTGTACACGCGCGTGCGAGGAACGCGCTTCGCGGAATACCCTTCAGGCGTGTCGAACTCGCCCGGCAGGAGGAGTAGCGTCGCTTCGGACGCGGTATAGTCGAGACCGGCGATGAACCGGTTCCGGAACCATGTCTTCGGCCGGAAATTCACCGTCGCACCAAAGGTCATGCGATCGGACACGGTGTTGTTCTTGTAGCGGTTCGACACGCGCGGACTCGACGTGGACCAGCCTTCGCCAACGACCGAAACCCGGCCGGGTTTGCCCCGGGCTGCACTGAGCAGCACGGAATTCGCCGTCTCATCCTGGAAGGGGAGGCGCAGATCGGTGTGGATGTAGGACACGTTCACACCGAAGTCGAGCTTCTCCGTCGGGACGAAGCCAAAGTTGCCGCGACCGGAACGTCGGCGCGCGAAGCTGTTGAAGAAGATCCCTTCGTCGCGATCGTGATCACCCGACACGTAAAATGAGTAGCGCTCCCCGCCGCCGCGCAGCGACAGCGACAGCTTTTCGAGATCGCCGACGCGCATCGCATCGGGATCGCGGCGCATGGGCTCATCGGTAATGAACTGGTTCAGGCGCCCCTGGCACCCCGGCCAGATCGGTCCAGCCGCGTTCGTCGAGTCCACCTTGGCCTGATTGCAGAACGTGTAGTTCACCGGCGTGTCGAGCGCCCACTCGTTCTCGCCCCGCTCATAACGCGCCGTCCAGCGGGTGGCCTGCTGTCCGCGCGTTCCTTTCTTGGTGATCACCTGAATGACGCCGGCCGCCGCTTCGGCGCCGTACAGCGTCGCGGCCGCCGGACCCTTGATGACCTCGATCGACTCGATGTCGTTAGGGTTGAGAAAATCGAGCGCCGATGTGACCTGTGTGGATTGGGCCTGCCCGATTTGGCCGCTGCCCGTGGGGTTGAAATTCCCCAGCTGGCCATCGTTGTACCGGATTCCATCGATATAGATGACCGGCCTGTACCCGCTGATCGAGCTCGCGCCGCGGATCCGGATCTCGCCCGCCGTGCCGGGTGCCCCCGACCCCGGCAGGACCGAGACGCCGGGAGCCTTTGACTGGAGCAGGTCGGTGACGCTCTGATTGACCGATCGCGTATTCTCTTCTTCCGCGTTGACGATCGTCACGGAGTTCCCGAGCTGTCGCCGCGTGGACACTTCCGCGGTGCCGGTGACGACCACCTGCGAGAGGACCGACGGGGCCGCCCGGAGCGCCACATCGAGCCGCACTTCGCCGCCTTCCGGGACGGTGATTCCGGTATCGATCTGCGCATATCCGAGGCGGCGGATGCGCACGGTGCGCGGCCCCGCGGGCACGTTGTCCAGTGCGAATGATCCGCCGGCGTTGGTGGCCGCCGCGAACGTCGTTCCCAGGACGGCGATCTGCACCTCGGCGATGGGCAGATTCGTCGCGGCGTCGGTCACCGAACCGCGTATCCGCCCGACGGTCTGGGCCGAAAGCGGAACGCTGGCGAACAGCAGCGCGACCGACGCGCCGATCGTGGCGCGTACGGTGAAAGCACGCATGGGGGGTCTCCTGAGGGTGGGCGACGAGGAAAATCGAGCGCGTCGAGATGACGCGCGTACCGGTGGGACTCGTCAGGCTATCGCGTATGCGGGCGGCAATAATACGGCGCCATTGGGCAGGGCCGCAAGACCGTCACACGGTGCTCAGCGTCGGCGTGCAGCACTATCAGGACGCAGCGTGGGATAGGCGATCCCAAGCTGCTCCAGATAGGTCCGATGGCGCGTCGGATCGTAGTAGAACCGGCGCATCGCCGGCCTGAAGCGGGCCATCGTCGCCTCGTTCATCTCTATCGGTGGCTTATCGGTGGGGCGAATGACCGGTGCGTACTTCATGTCTTTGGTTTGCACATCGCGGAAGTACGCCCACGCGCTGTCAGTGAGCGCGGGCGACGCGATGAGGTCGAGGATCGTCATCGCCATGGCCTTCGCTCCCGCCGTCGCCCCCTTGTGCGCGATCGGCGTAGCCATCGCAATGGCGTTCGACCAGTGATGCCCGGGAAGACCCGGAATGTTCGACGGATATCGGAGCGTGATCGTCGGGACGACCCAGGAGACGTCGCCGATGTCGTCCGATCCTCCGCCAGGGTTCCGATCGGGGTCGACGCCGGTGCCCATCGCGGACACCGCGGTATCGAGCCCGCGCTCACGTCCCCCGACCTCGCGCTGTACGGCGCGAGCGAGCGTCACGTCCTGCGCCGTCCAGCGTGGCATCCCCACGCGGCGGATGTTCGCATGCAACGCTTCCGCCAGCGGGCGGTTGAAATGGCGTGGCCACGCCGCGCCGAGAACGCGTGTCTCGGCGAGTCTGGTCCCGGTCATCATCGCCGCCGCGCGCGCGAGCGTGTCGCCAGCGGCAAAGAGGGCCGTGATGTGGGGATGGTCCGTCTCGCGCAGGAAGTACCACACGCTGGCGCGTCGCGGCACGACGTTAGGCTGATCGCCGCCGTTCCGGATGACGTAATGCACGCGATGCTGCGGGCGCAGGTGCTCGCGCCGGTAGTTCCACGCGGAGTTGAGCAGCTCGACGGCGTCGAGCGCGCTCCGCCCGCGCCACGGAGCGCCGGCGGCATGGGCGGTCTCTCCCTCGAACGTATACTCGACGCTGACGAGTCCCGTCCCCGTCGGCGCGCCATACGACGTCGAGAAATCGCTGTCGACGTGGCTGAAGAGCACCGCGTCGACGTCCTTGAACAGACCATCGCGGACGAACCACGCCTTCGAGCCGAGCAGCTCCTCGGCGACACCAGGCCAGAGGATGATGGTCCCGGGTAGCTTGTCGCGGTCCATGATACGCTTGAGGACGATCGCGGCGGTGATGTTGACCGCCTGCCCCGAGTTGTGCCCTTCGCCATGTCCCGGCGCGCCCTCCACGAGCGGGTCGTGATAGGCGACGCCGGGCTTCTGCGAGGCCTGCGGAATCGCATCGATGTCCGACCCGAGGGCGATGACCGGTTTCCCGCTCCCCCACGTTGCGACCCATCCCGTCGGCAGCCCGTAGACGTTCTGTCGTACGGTGAATCCCTGCTTGCGAAGGATGTCAGTGAGGTAGCGCGAGGTCTCGACTTCCTGGAAGCCAAGCTCACCGAAGCTGAACAGCATGTCGACCATCTGCTGCGTCATGGTCGCTTCCGCTTCCACCGCGCGACTCACCTCCGCCTTCAGCGAATCGAGCCGGGCTACGGACATCCGTGGGGGCGTCTGCGCCATTAGTGCCGGCGCCAGGAGGAACGCGAGAAGGCTCGTCAGGCAATAGCGCATGGCGTGTTCGAGATTGGGAGGAGGGGCTATAGGAACCGCAGAAGGCCGCAAACACAGCAACGGCAAAAGCGGTTACCACGGATTCCGCCGATGGCGCCACGGATCGACACCGATACTTCAACGTAGCTGGGAGTCTCCGCGCGACATGAGGCTCCCATCGTTCTTGCTACCACTTACGCGGAGCCGAGTCCGTCCACGAGGTCGATCTGTGCCGTTATCGGTGTTCATCCGTGGTGAATGTGTTTGCCATGGCAGGGCTGCGGCCTTCTGCGGCTCCTGACACCGGCGACGCGATATTACCGCGCGAGGTGGTCAAGAGCGAGGGGCAAACAAAAGGGCGAGCCTCACAAGGAGGCTCGCCCGTTCGACGAATCACCGTAGATCGCGAGACTACTCTTCCCCGGCGTGCACCTTCGACGGCGTCTCCGGCCGCGGAGGCTGCTCCTCGGGCACGTTGGTCACCGCGAGCACGATGCGCCGGTGGATCGGATCCACCTCGAGCACTCGCACGTCGAGATTCATCGTCTCGTACACCATCTCGGTGACGTCGTGGACCGGCTTCCCCTGCGGCGACAGCTGGCTGATCGGAATGAAGCCCTCGATGTCGTTCCCGATGTCGACGACCACTCCCTTCTCCATCAGCCGGACGACGGTGCCGCGCATCTCGGTGCCGACGGGGTAGGTCTCCCCGATGCGAAGCCACGGATCCTCCTCGGCCTGCTTGAGCCCGAGGCTGATGCGCTTGTTCTCGGCGTCGATGTTGAGGATGACCACGTCGACCGCGTCGCCCTTCTTCACGACCTCGGAGGGATGCTGGACGCGCTTGGTCCACGACATGTCCGAGATGTGGATCAATCCATCGATTCCCGGCTCGATCTCGACGAACGCGCCGAAGCTCGTAAGGTTGCGGACCTTGCCGTTGATGCGCGTGCCGACCGGATAGCGAAGCGGCAGCACCATCCACGGGTCCTGCTCCGTCTGCTTCATGCCGAGCGAGATCTTCTCCTCGTTCGGGTCGACCTTGAGCACCACCGCCTCGATCACCTCGCCGATCGACACCAGCTTCGACGGGTGCCGAACGTTGCGCGTCCAGCTCATCTCGCTGATGTGCACGAGACCTTCGATCCCGGGCTCGAGCTCGACGAACGCGCCGTAGTTCGTGATCGACACGACCTTGCCCTGCACGCGCGTGCCGACGGGGTACTTCGCGGCGACATCCTTCCACGGATACGCCTGAAGCTGCTTGAGCCCGAGCGAGATGCGCTCGCGCTCCCAGTCGATGTCGAGGATCTTCACATCGAGCTCCTGCCCGATGTGCACCAGCTCCGAGGGGTGCGAGATGCGGCCCCACGACATGTCGGTGATGTGGAGCAGGCCGTCGACGCCGCCGAGATCGATGAACGCGCCGAAGTCGGTGATGTTCTTGACCACGCCCTTCCGCACCTGGTCCTTCTGGAGCTCCTTCATCAGCTTCTCGCGCTTGCCGGCCCGCTCGACCTCGAGGATCACGCGGCGCGAGACGACGATGTTGCGACGGCGCTTGTTGAGCTTGATGATCTTGAACTCGTACTTCTGTCCCAGCAGCTC
>JAICOJ010000070.1 GCA_025930755.1 Gemmatimonadaceae bacterium | reverse complement strand
ACGCATTGTGTCCTTCCTCCGGTACGAGTCGGCGCGAGCATATGTGCACCGCGCTCGGCCGCTGATAAAGCAGGGGTGGTGCCATCTGAGACCCCTGCGCTAAGCACTGGATGGACGAACACTTAGCATTCTGAGTCACGACTAATGGCATCGAATCGCATTGCGTTTCGCCAAAGCGATGCGAAATGCAAGGGACCCGGGGCCGGTCATGATGCCCGCATCGCCTTTACATGGCGAGGAACTTGCCCCCTTTTACGTAGCAATGCCGGTTCCCAATAGTCACCGATTTTCCGCGTCCGCTCCACCGTTCGATCCCGAAGGCGCACTGGACGCGCTCGACGAGCCCTTGTGCGTCGTGTCGACCGCGTGGCGGCTACTGTACATGAACCGGGCGTTCGCCGAGCTCGCGATCCAGGGTGGCGAAGTCGCCTTGATGAAAGACCTTCGGGAGATCTTCACGTCGCTCGGCACGAGCGCGGACGCCGATCTCACCGCGCTTCAACGTGAAGGAAAGCGCGGGTGGCGCATCGCTCCCTTCGGAAGACCCCCGCGCGCGCTCGATGTGCGCGCGACGCGACTGCGCGACGATGCCGTTCTCGTGCACGTGCGCGACCTGGGCGAGGCTACGGCGATCGAGCGCGCCCTCGCCGAGCGCGACGAGGAAAACGCCGCGCTGCGCGAGGTGACCAATGCGCTCGCGCGAGAAGCCGATCTCGATCCACTCCTTCAGGTCATCTGCGAGCAGGCGTCCGCTCAATGCGACGCGAGCGGCGCAACCGTCGTCCGACTCAGCGGTGACCGCGGCCACGTCGTGAGTGCGAGCGGCTCGCTCGCGGCGATGCTCGGGACCCGCTTTTCACTCGCCGGGTCGCTCACGGAGCGTGCGATCGACGAGCGCCGTCCCGTGCGTGCCAATGATTATCGGATCGAGCATCCTCGATTTCGCCGAACGGCGGAGGACTTCGAGATCGGGCCCGCGCTCTTTGCGCCGCTGGTGGCGCACGAGCGCATGCTCGGCGCGATGACCGTCGCGCGGCGCCGCGGCGCCGCGCCCTTTTCCGAGCGTGACGAGCGTCGCATCGCCGCCATCGCCGACTACGCGGCGCTCGCGCTCTGGAAGGCGCATCTCACCGATGAAGCGCGCGTCGCGAACAAGGTCAAGAGCGAGTTCATCGCGACCATGTCGCACGAGCTACGGACGCCCCTCACCGCGCTGCTCGGCTACGAGGAGCTGTTCGCCGAGCACATTTTCGGGCCGCTCACCGACCAGCAGCAAGCCGCCGTCGAGCGAATGCGGACGAGCACGCAGCACCTCCAGGCCATTATCGATGAGGTGCTGACGTTTTCCCGGCTCGAAGCGGGCGAGGAGCGCGTCCGGCTTCGCGAGGTGCCGCTGCGGGACATCATCAACGGTGTGATGGCGGTGCTCGAGCCGCTCGCGCATGCGAAGCGCATCACGCTGACGGCGTGCGCGGCGGACGAGCCCGGCAGCGTGCGCACCGATCCCGACATGCTGCGGCGGATTCTGGTGAACCTCGGGGGAAACGCGGTCAAGTTCACGGAGCATGGATCGGTGACGCTCACGCTTGGACGAGAAGGGGAGTGGCTCGTGTTCGAGGTTGCCGACACCGGCATCGGCATTGCGCAGGCGGACATCGCCCGGCTCTTCCAGCCGTTCACTCAGCTGGACACGGGCTTCACCCGCCGCTTCGGTGGGACGGGTCTCGGTCTGTTCGTCTCCCGTCGCCTCGCGGAGCTGCTCGGCGGCGACATCGGTGTCGCGAGCACGCCGGGGAATGGGAGTACCTTCACGCTGAGGGTGCCCATCGAGGAATAGAGAACTGCGAGCTGCAGTTCGCAGTTCGCAGTTCGCAGTTCGCAGCTTTCTCTCCCCTTTCCCCGCGCGTTAGATTACCGCCATGACTCCCATCACGGGCGCGTTCAACGACGCCTTCATCGCGGACATGTACGAGCGCTTTCGGGAGAATCCCGAGAGCGTCGATGCGTCGTGGCGGCAGTTCTTCGGCTTTGCGCAATCGATCGCCGGAACGGCGCCCGGCATCACCGATGAGTCGCTGCTGCGCAAGGTTGCCGCGGCCGCCGCGCTCGTCGAAGACATCCGGCACTACGGACACCTGGCCGTACGCCTCGACCCGCTTGGCACGCCGCCCGCGGGCGCGCAGGAGCTCACGCCCGAGTATCACGGCCTCACCGCCCGCGATCTCGATCGTATCCCTGGATCGGCGCTCGGCTTCAGCGACGCGACCGCGGCCGATGTCGTCCAGCGGCTGCGCGGTATCTACGCATCGACCATCGGCTTCGACGTCGAGCACATCGAGGAAGAGGCGGAGCGCGACTGGTTCCGTAAAGTGCTCGAAGGAGGCGAGGCGCGCCTCACGTTGACGCCCGACGAGAAGAAGATCGTTCTCGCCCGCCTCACCGAGGTGGATGGCCTCGAGCGCTTTCTCGCGCGCGCCTACGTGGGAAAGAAGCGCTTCTCGATCGAAGGCACCGACACCCTGGTGCCCATGCTCGACGCAGCGATCGAGCGGGCTGCCATCTCGGGGGCGCGGCACGCGGTCGTCGGGATGGCGCACCGGGGGCGGCTCAATGTGCTCGCGCACATCCTGAACAAGCCGTACGCCCGCATCTTCGAGGAGTTCGAGGAGAAGCACGCCAAGTCGGATGCCGTCGACACGGGGGATGTGAAATACCATCTCGGCGCGTCGACCACGCGGACGCTGCCGAGCGGCAAAGTCGTCGAGCTGGAGCTCGTCCCGAATCCGAGTCATCTCGAGTTCGTGAATCCCGTGCTCGAGGGCGTCGCGCGCGCGCTCCAGCGCACGAACGGCACTCGCGACGAGTCGAGCGTGCTGCCCATCGTCGTGCACGGCGACGCCGCTTTTCCGGGCGAGGGCGTGGTCGCCGAAACGCTCAATCTCTCGCGCCTGCGCGGATACCGCGTCGGCGGCACGCTCCACATCATCGTCAACAACCAGGTCGGCTTCACGACCGATCCGCAGGACGCGCGCTCGACCTACTACTCGAGCGATCTGGCCAAGGGCTTCGAGATTCCCATTTTCCACGTCAACGCCGATGACGCCGAGGCGTGCGTGGCCGCGGTATGGCTCGCCATCTCCTACCGCACCCGCTTCGGGAAGGATGTGCTGATCGACCTCGTCGGCTATCGTCGGCACGGGCATAACGAGGGCGATGAGCCGGCGTACACGCAGCCGAAGCTCTACGATCGCATCAAGGCGCACCCGACTCCACGCGAAGTCTGGGCGAAGCGCTTGATCGCGGATGGCATCATCACCGAGGAAGAGTCGAAGCGTCTCGCCGACGCGATGATGCAGAAGCTCGACGCGATTCACACGGGGCTCAAGAGCAGCGGCCCGCAGACACCCGCGCAGGAATCCGAGGAGACGGGACGAGCGCCCGCGCCGAAGCAGACGAGCACCGCGGTGAAGGCGGAGACGCTCATCACCGTGAACGAGCGCTTGCTCGCGTGGCCCTCGGACTTCGCGCCGAACCCCAAGCTGGTCAAACCGCTGGAGCGTCGCCGCGCGGCGATTGGCGACGAAGGCGGCATCGACTGGGGCCACGCGGAGGCGCTGGCGTTCGGGTCGTTGCTCCTGGATGGGACGAGCGTTCGCCTGACCGGCCAGGACACGGCGCGCGGCACCTTCTCGCATCGGCACGCCGTCCTTCACGATGTGAAGACGGGCGCCGAGTTCATCCCGTTGCAGCACCTCCCGTCGGCGAAAGGGACGTTCGAGATCTACAACTCGCCATTGTCGGAAACCGCCGTTCTCGCGTTCGAGTACGGCTACTCCACCGCCGCGCCGGACGCGCTCGTCCTGTGGGAAGCGCAGTTCGGTGACTTCGCCAACGTCGCCCAGCCGATCATCGATCAGTTCATGGCCGCCGACCGGGCGAAGTGGGGGCAGGATTCGAGCGTCGTTATGCTCCTGCCGCATGGGTACGAGGGCCAGGGGCCGGAGCACTCGAGCGCACGCCTCGAGCGCTTTCTCCAGCTGGCGGCCGAAGGGAATCTGCGGGTGGCGTATCCCACGACGCCGGCGCAGTACTTTCATATTCTGCGGCGACAGGCGCACGTCGATCCTCGACGCCCGTTGATTCTCATGCAGCCGAAAAGCCTGCTTCGCCTGCCCGAGGCGGCGTCGCGGCTGGCGGATCTCGCCACCGGGTCGTTCCAGCCGGTGCTCGATGATCCGGCGCGCTCGCCCGTCCCGCGAGAGGTGAAGCGCCTGGTGTTGTGCTCCGGGAAGCTGTATTACGATCTCGCGGCGGCGCGGGCGAACGGAACGGCTGCGAAACACGCGGCGGTCGTCCGGGTCGAAGAGCTGTATCCCTGGCCGCATGAAGAGATCGCACGGATCATCGACCGCTACGGCGGGATCGAAGAAGTGGTGTGGGCGCAGGAGGAGCCGCGGAACATGGGTGCCTGGTCGTTCGTGTGGCCGCGCCTGCGTGCGTCGACAGGAAACGCGATTCCCATTCGGTACATCGGGCGACCAGAGCGGGCGAGCCCCGCCGAGGGGTATCACACCGCGCACGCGGAACAGCAGGCTCGCATCGTGACGGAAGTCCTCGCGCCGTCGGGCACAGGCCGCGAAGCGGGTGCGGGCACCGGACGAGCAAAAAGGGAAGCTGGACGCGGGTGAGACACGCGCGTCGCTTCCGAACCGCGCTTCTCCTTCTCTGGTCGTCCGCCGCGCTCGCCCAGGAGCGCGGCTCGGCCGCCCTGGGCCAGCTGGTCGATGGTCTGGGCGTGAGCGCACGCGTGCTGCTGGTTGCGGCGCACCCCGATGATGAGGACACCGCGCTGCTCGCCTGGCTCGTGCATCGCCAGCATGCCGACGCCGCCTATCTCTCGCTCACCCGCGGCGACGGCGGACAGAACCTCATCGGCGACGAGCTGGGCGAGGCGTTAGGCGTCATTCGCACCGAAGAGCTGCTCGCGGCGCGACGGCTCGACGGTGCGACGCAATACTTCACGCGCGCCTACGACTTCGGGTTCTCCAAGAGCGCGGAAGAAACCTACACGCACTGGCCGAAGGACTCGGTGCTCCGCGACGTCGTGACGGTGATGCGCGCGTTCCGTCCGCACATCGTCGTCGCGATCTTCAGCGGAACACCTCGCGACGGACACGGACACCATCAGGTCTCCGGTATCCTCGCCCGCGAAGCGTACGACGCGGCAGCAGACACCGTGCGCTTCCCGCGCAGCGTCACCGCCGGCCACGGCGCGTGGACACCGTCCAAGCTGTACCTCGGACCCTATCAATCACGAGATCGCGCGACGGTGCGGTTCAACGTCGGCGAGTACGATCCCCTTCTCGGGCGCTCGTACTACGAGATCGCGATGGAGTCCCGATCCCAGCACAAGTCGCAGGCGTTCGGCCGTCTCCAGCGGCGCGGGACGCAGCTCGATTGGCTCATGCTCGAGAAGTCGAGTGCTGCCGCCGCCGCCAACGGGTCCGCCGAGCGCTCACCCTTCGAGGGAATCGACACGACCTGGGCCCGCCTTCGACCCACGGTGGCGACAGCGTCGCGCGAGGCCGCGGCCGCCCTCGACTCACTCCCCGCCGCGGCCGCTGCCGCGCGTGCCGCGCTCGACTTCCGTCGTCCTGCCACGGCGGTGCCGGCGCTTGCGCGCGTGCACCAGCTCCTCACGCGCGTCCGCGAGGCGCGCGTCGCCGACCCGGACGTCGAGGCGTCCGTGCGATCGGGACTCGCACGCGTCACGCGCGCGCTCCTCGAGGCGACCGGAGTTGCTGTCGAGGCCACCGCCGGGCGCGCGGCCGTCGCGCGCGGCGACAGCGTGCGCGTCGATGTCACGCTGTACGCGCGTGGCGATGTGCCGGTGACGGTGACGAGCGTTCGCGTCGAGGGGCCGGACGTCAGCGCGGCAACGATGCTGCGCGACGCCACCGCCACGGTACAGCCCGATAGCTCCGCGACGTGGCCGGCCGTGGTGCGCGGCGTGCGCATCACCCAGCCCTGGTGGCTGGCGCACGGGCGTCGTGGCGATGTCTTCGATGTTCCGCGCGCCGAGGTCGCTCAGGCGGAAAGCGAGCGCTCAACGGCCGCTGTCGCGCGGGTCGGTCTCTCGATCAATGGAACGGCGGTCGAAGCCACCACGCCCGTTGTCCACCGCCGGCCCGACCCCGTCCGCGGCGATGTACAGCGTCCGCTCGCCGTCGTTCCCCCCGTCGCCGTCAGTCTCGAGCGCACCGTCGAGTACGCCCGCGCCGGCGCTCCGCTCGAGCGTGTGGAGCGTGTCGAGCTCCGCTCGGCGCTCACGACACCCATCGACGTCAGCGTGACGTTGGCACCGCCAGGCGGCCTGACGAGTGACGGCGTGAAGCGCGTCACGATCCCTCCCGGCGGGACGGAGGCGGTCGAATTCGCGGTACGCGGTACGCCACGGCCAGCGCGCGCCGAAATGAGTGTCGTCGCCGAAGCGCGCGGGGAGCGCTTCCGGGCTGGCTACACGGAGATCGAGTACGACCACATCACCCCGCAGCGCATGTACCGCGACGCGACTGTTGCGCTGCAGGGTGTGAACGTCGCGTTGGGCACGAATCTTCGCGTGGCCTACATCCCCGGGGCGGGCGACAACGTCGCGCCGACGCTCGCGCAGCTCGGCGTGCCGCTCGCGATCATCGAGCCGGGTGCCGTCGCGACGACGGATTTCTCGCCATACACGGCCGTCGTGGTCGGGACGCGAGCCTATGAGTCGCACGCGCAGCTCATGCAGCATAACGGGCGGTTGCTCGAGTACGCGCGCCGCGGTGGAACGCTCGTCGTGCAATACGGTCAGTACGAGATGATGCAGCGCGGGATCATGCCGTACCCCATCACGATCTCCCGTCCCCACACGCGCGTCACCGTCGAGGAATCACCGGTGGCGATCATCGATCCCGAGCACCGCACCCTCCGCGCCCCGAACCGCATCGGTCCGCGCGACTTCGAGGGCTGGGTGCAGGAACGCGCCCTGTACATGCCGTCGCAGTTCGATAGCGCCTACACCGCGCCGCTCGCGATGAACGATCCCGGCGAGGCGCCGGCGCGCGGGGCGTTGCTGGTGACGCCGTACGGGCGCGGCCTGTACATCTACACGACCATGGCGTTCTTCCGTCAGCTCCCCGCGGGCGTTCCTGGAGCGGCCCGGCTCTTCGTCAACCTGCTCAGCGCCAGGGCCACCGAGCCGGCGCGCGTGGTACCATGAGACAGGCCGTCGGCGTGATGGGTCTGGCCCTGCTGGCGGCGGCCTGCGGCGGCGGCTCGGGCAAGACCGTGCTGACCGTCTACTCCCCCCACGGGAAGGACCTGCTTCAGCACTACGAGCAGGGATTCGAGCGCACCGACTCGACGGTAGATGTGCAGTGGGTCGACATGGGGTCGCAGGAAGTACTCGACCGGCTCCGCGCGGAGGCGGCGAATCCGCAGGCGGACATATGGTTCGGCGCACCAGCGGAGATCTTCGAGCGCGCCGCGAAGGAAGGCCTGCTCCAGCCGTATCGGCCCACCTGGGCCACCGCCGTGCCTGACGACGCCCATGATCCGCAAGACCTCTGGTACGGAACGTACCTGACCCCCGAGGTCATCGGGTACAACTCGGAGGCGGTGAGTGACGCCGAGGCGCCGAAGGATTGGGATGACGTGCTCGATCCCAGGTGGCGCGACAAGATCATCATCCGCGACCCGATCGCCTCTGGAACGATGCGCGCCATCTTCGGCGCGATCATCGCGCGCGAGCTGGCGCGCACCGGGTCGACGCGAGCCGGCTACGACTGGCTGCTGCGTCTCGATGCGAACACGAAGGAGTACACGCTCAATCCCACGATTCTCTACCAGAAGCTGGGCCGTCAGGAAGGCGTGGTCACGCTCTACAACATGCCCGACATGGCGACGTTGCAGCAGCGCACGAAGATTCCGGTGAAGTGGGTCGTCCCGGTGAGTGGGACGCCGGTGCTGGTCGAGGGAATCGCCCTCGTGAAGGGCGCGAAACAGCCGGAAGTCGCGAAGCGATTCTACGAGTTCGTGACGAGCGACGAGGCGTTGCGACGCGCCGCGAATGACTTTCTCCGCATTCCCGCGCGCACCGATCTGCCCGCCGATTCGCTGCCCGCGTGGATCCGTGATGCCAAGCGCACCATGACGACGATGCCGGTGGACCGGCAGCTGCTCGCCGATTCGCTGGACGTCTGGATGCGCTACTGGGACGCCAACATCCGGAATCGCGGCAAGCGCTCGTGACCACGGCGACGTTGTCGCTGGTGGGAGTGACGCGCCGGTTTGGCGCACTCACCGCTGGCGGCACTCCCGCGGTCGACGCGCTCACGCTCGACGTGCCCCAGGGAGAGCTGCTCGCCCTCATCGGCGCGTCGGGCTCCGGAAAGACGACGACGCTTCGTATCATAGCCGGCCACGAGGCGCCCGACGAAGGGCGCGTCCTGCTCGAGGGGCGTGACATCACGGCGCTCGCGCCTCGGCAGCGCGGCTTCGGAATGGTGTTTCAGCACTACGCCCTCTTTCCGCACATGACCGTCGGCGAGAACGTGGCGTTCGGCCTCGAGGCGCGGGGCGTCCCGAAGGCCGAGCGCCGCGAGCGCGCGGCGCGTGCCCTGGCCAACGTCGGCCTCGGGAACGCCGGTCCCCGAGAGGTGCAGTCGCTTTCGGGCGGCGAGCAGCAGCGTGTCGCACTCGCGCGCGCGCTGATCATCGAGCCGCGAGTGCTGCTCCTCGATGAGCCATTGTCGAATCTCGATCCAACACTCCGTCGCACGACGCGCGACGAGCTGCGGGCCATGCTCCACCGGCTCGGCGTCACCGCGGTGTTCGTGACGCATGATCAGGAAGACGCGTTCGCCGTGGCCGATCGGGTCGCGCTGCTCGAGCGTGGCCGGCTCCTGCAGGTTGGCCGGCCGGAAGAGCTCTACGATCGGCCGGCAACGCGATCGGTGGCCGAGTTCATCGGGCGCGCCACGCTGGTCCCGGCGCGCCGGAGCGGTGATCGTGCGGTGCTGACGATCGGCGGGGTCGCGCGCGACGTGCGCGCGGTAATGCCGAACGGGGGAACGGGGGGTGGGGAGATGTTCGCGGTGCTGCGACCCGACGCCCTGGAACTCGTCGCCACGCCGGCGGCGAATGACTGGCACGGCACGATCGTCGAGCGCCGCTTCGCCGGCGCGTTGCTCGCCTACCGAGTGAAGCTGGCCGACGACGTCGAGGTCGAGGTGCACACGATCGAGCGCGGCCGCGAGATCGGCGAGTCGGTCGCGGTGCGCGTGTCGCGAGAGCCGGTGGCGGTGGTGGAAGCATGAACGAGGACCGAGTAACGAGGAAGCGCAAAACCCTTCGATTTCCCGTCCCGGTCATTGCGACGGATCCCGGTCCGCCGCCTCGTCGTTCCTCGGCCCTCGTTCGCTCCACGTGGCTCCTCGCCGCTCCTGTCATCGCGATCCTGCTCTGGTCCGTCGTCTACCCGAACGTCTCCGTCATCGCGGGGTCGCTGGCCAACGGCGCTCTGGCCTGGAAGGAGTTTTTCGCGAGCCCAGCCGATCGTGAGGCCGTCGTCTCGACGCTCATCGTCTCCGTGGGATCCGTCATCGCCGCGACGCTCATCGGGCTGCCGCTCGCATTTCTTCTCGCGCGATTCGAGTTTCGTGGGCGACGCACCCTGAGCGCCATTGCGACGCTGCCCGCGGCGTTGCCGCCGCTCGTCGGCGTCGTCGCCTTCATGTTCCTGTACGGCGAAAGCGGCGTCGTGACGCGAATCGTGCAGCACGCCCTCGGACTCGAGCGCGCGCCGTGGTCGCTGACCGGCCTGTGGGCGATCGTCTTCGTGCACGCGTACACGATGTACGTCTATGTCTTTCTCTTCGTCTCGGCGGGGCTCGAGCGCATCGACACGACGCTCGATGAGGCCGCGGAAGGCCTGGGTGCGTCGCGTGGCTTCCGGTTGCGACGGGTCACACTGCCATTGCTTACGCCTTCGATCGCGGGCGCGATGCTCCTCGTCTTCATGAGCGCGCTCGGCTCGTTCTCCGCGCCGTATGTGTTCGGGGGTGGCATCCGCGTCCTGTCGACGCAGATCGTGGCGTCGAAGCTCAACGGCAACCTCGGTCTCGCGTACGCGGAGACGACGGTGCTCGCGCTTGCCGCCGTGGCCGGTCTGATCATTCTGCGCCGATTCGAGCGGCGGCGCAGCTACGCGATGTCGGGGAAGGGTCGCCAGACGCGCGTTCTCGTCACCTCGCCGCTGGCGCGCGCCCTGCTGCCGGCGCTCGCGGTCGCGACGGTGGCGGTTCTGCTACTGCCGCACGCGATGGTGATCCTGGTGTCCTTCGCGCGCGATGGCGCGTGGACGACGCAGGTGCTCCCGCCCGAGTACACGCTCGACAACTTCCGGCGAATGGCGACGGACCCCGCGTTGTGGATACCGATTCGCAACAGCGTGTCGATGGCGCTGATTGCGACCGCCGCGAACGTCGTCATCTGCTTCGTCGCGGCCTACCTGATCGTGCTGCGACGCTTTTCGGGACGCCGGCTGCTCGAGATCCTCATCGCGCTGCCGTGGGCGATTCCAGCGACAGCCATCGCGATCGGGCTCGCCTCGACGTTCAATCGGAACGATCCCGTCACGCTTCGCGTGCTGCTCGTCGGCACGTTCTGGATTCTTCCGCTGGCCTATTTCATCCGCGGCATTCCCCTCGTGGCGACCGCGGTGGAGGGATCCCTCAAGCAGATGGATCCCTCCCTCGAGGACGCGGCGCACGGCCTCGGCGCCTCCTGGTGGATGGCGGTGCGACGCGTGATTCTCCCCGCCGCGCGCCCCGGGCTGATCGCCGGCGCTCTCCTCGCCGCGGTGACCGCCGTTGGCGAGTTCGTCGCCAGCGTCGTGCTCTACACGCACGCGAACCGCCCGATCGCCGTCGAGATCCTGGCGCAGCTGCGCAACCTCGCTTTCGGCACGGCGGCGGCGTACAGCGTTCTGCTGATCGGGCTGGTGCTGACCATCACGCTGGTCGCGAGATGGACAGAGGGGAGACTGGCGCGGGGACAGGCGCCGGTGAGTGCATGAATAGACCGCCGCTCATCGTCCGGCCCGCGCTGCGCCGATGACTGAATCTCGGTCGATCTTCTCGAAGCGCGGCACCGCTCCCGAGCTCGAATCAGCCGGTCTGAGGAGCCATACCTCTCGCGCCGGGTGCGCGGCCAGCAGAAGTGTATCCCGCTCGTGGAGGTCGCGCGCGTACAGCGTTCCGTCGGAGCCGGCCAGGAACAGTGGCGTCAGCAGGGTGAAGCCGCGCCGGTCGTCGGCAATCCGCTCGAGGCAGCGCGGCGTGTAGCGCGCGCCCGGAAGCATGCGCTCACTGGCATCCGGAGAGAGTGTCGACGGCATCACCCGCAGCGAGTCGCGCAGGAGCGGTGCGAAGGCGTCGGCCGCAGCCTGCCCGCGCACGCCCTGCTGCTCCAGACGCCCCACGCCCTGCTCCAGAAGACACGCGTCGACACGCGCGTAGATCCGCTCGGTCTGCGCTCTCGTTAGGCCGAGTGCCCAGAGTCGGGCGACGAGCTGCGAGCCCCAGCTTTCGCGGACGAACACCAGGCCCTGACGGACGCCGGCGTCGCGCGCGGCGGCATCGGCATCCCACCGCATCGTGGTGAGCCCCGCCGCGTACTGGCGCGCGCGCTGCGGCACGAGGGAGATCGTCGCGATGGTAGCGGCGGCCGCCAGCGAATACACGGTCGTGCGGAGCGGCAACCCGTCACCCAGGCGCTCGTGAACGAACGCCGGGAATCGCGCCGTCCACAGCGACAGCAGCGGCGCCAGCGGATACATGTACCGCGGCCCGAGGTAGAACCCGTCGTGCCAGAACGCGAAATAGATCGTGACGAGCAGGGCGCCGCTGCCTAACAGGTACCGATCGAACCGGTCGAGGCGTGGCGCCAGCGCGAGCGCGCCGACCGCCGGCAACAGCGACGGAATGGGCCACTCGAAGAGATACGTTTGAAGGCGGAGGAAATAGAGATTGATGAGCTCGATCCCGCGAGCGGGCGAGTGCGCCGCGCCCCACGGCGTCGAGCGGAACCCCAGCCCGTGCTCCTTCCCCCACAGCATCTCGTAGCCGAGCAACAGCGGATCGCCTGTCGTCCGGGCGTTGAACCAGGCGAGGCCGATGAGCGGCAGCGCGACTCCCACGCCCGCCAATCCCGCTTCGAGCCACCGTCGCGGATTCCGGATCGCACGAGCCAGCATCCATGCCCCGGCCGGGAGCGCGAACGCCACGGCATCGATCGGACGAATCGTCGCGGTGAGGCCCAGCGCCAGCCCGCAGACGAGGGCGGGGAGGGGGTGCCTTTCGTCATCCTTCACCGTACGCGCCAGCGCCGCGATCGCGACCATGAGCCACATGAGCGCCGTCGCATGGTTCATGTACGTCGCCGACATGAAGGCGACGAGCGGTGCGAGCGCGAAGAGCACGAGCGCACCGACGCGCACCGTGATGTGCGACTCCGCGATGCGGAGGTAGATGCCGAATGCGGCGACCGCGACGCCACCGGCGATCGGCACGATGATCCACGGCACGCCGATCAACTCGCCGAGTACGAGCATCGCCGAATGGCCGGGCGGAAAATGCGCGAACGCGCGCCCGTCCGCCTCGACCCGGTGCATTCCGCTGAAGAACTCGGGGTGCGGCCCCACCGGCGTCGTCAGACGACCCTCGGCGAAGATGCGCGCTTGCCACACCTGGAAGATCTCGTCCACGAGCAACGGCCTGGCGTCGAAGACGAGATGCGCGATCACGGCGTAGACGACAGCACTGAGGAGCGCGAGCCCGACGAGCATCAACGCGGGAGAGCGATCCAGCGCGACGGCGAACCGCGCACCGAGCCCATCGTGCCACAGCGCAGGGATTCTCCGCGACGCGATGGCGAGCACGAGGCCGATCCCGATCGCCAGGACGCTGCCCGTGATCCACGTGGTCGCGACCGGCGCGTACCACGGCGCATGATGCCCGCCGGTCAACCAGTTCGCGACCGGGAGAAAGCCGAGCACGGCGACCGCCACGGCGATGGCGAGCGCAAGCGGATCGAACGAGCGAGGATGCGTACGCGGAGGTCCCTGCATGCGCGAGGTGGACGAGCCACACGCACCTGCTGCAACCGGGATTTGCTCGGCTCGCCCTCCGAACCCCGACCTCGTAGATTGCGACAGGAGAAATCGGAACGGCGGAACGACGACCTCGCTCCCGTCCCGCGGGTTCCACAGCTGAGCGACCGACATGGCCCCTGAGCTCTCGCTAGGCAAGGGCGACGACTTTACCGCGCGTCTGGGCCGTCTCGAGGCTCTCCTCGATGCCATCCCGGCACCCCTGGCCGTGCTCGACGCGGCCTCGTCGAGCCTCGTGCTCACGAACCGCCGGTTCGTCGAGCTCACTGGCGTCGACGCGTCCCCCGCGAGGCGCCCGACGTTCCGAGAGGCCTTCCCGTCGACCGACCTCGACGTGCGCGAGGCCATCGCGGAGGCGAGGCAGGGGCAAATTCAGCGTGCGCTGCGCCTCACCGTGCGAACCGGACGGCGCATGCGCGTGCTCGAGGCGGTCTTTCGCGCGCTTGGCGACGAGCGACCGTCGCCCGAGGTGGTGTTTGCCGCGGTCGATGTCACCGAACGGGAGCAGCTCCGCGAAGATCTGGCCCACCTGGTTGGGCAGCTCACGTCCATCTTCGGCGTGATTCCCGATGCCGTGCGAGTCTTCGATGTGCACGGCAACGTGGTTCGTGCCAACGCCCAGGCCATGCGCGACTGTGAGCTGGGCACCTCATCGACGCTCGTCGATCAAATCGAGTGTGAGCAGCCTTGCACCCTGGACGACGTGCCGGTCGATGTCGAGCGGCACCCGACCTCCCGGGCACTTCGTGGCGAGCGCGTGCGGTCCGAGATGCTCCGGGTCGCGCGCTCGGCGTCGACCCCGCGCGTGATCGAGGTCAGCGCGAACCCGCTGCACGATGACCTCGGTGAGGTGCGCGGGGCGGTGACGGTCGAGCGTGACGTCACCGACCGGCTCGCCCTCCTGCGCGAGCTGGAGGAGAAGGCGAGACAGATCGATCAACTGTACGCGCGTGCCTCGACGGAAACGGAGCGGCTCGAGCGCATGGTGGGTGAGCGTACCGCCGAGCTTCTCGCGATTCAGGAGCGGCATGCCCGGGAGCGCCGCCTCGCCGCCATCGGCCAGCTCGCCGCCGGCGTCATGCACGACGTCAACAACGCGCTCAACCCCATCATGGCCGCGGCCTATCTCCTCGACCGGCACGCCGACGACCCGGCCGCCGTTCGCGAGTACGCCGCACGCATCGCGAAGGCGGCCGAAACCGGTGCCGCGACATCTGCGCGGGTAGGCCGGTTCATTCGGCAGGACCCACTCGACGAAGCCAGCGAATCGCAGCTCGACCTCGGCACCCTGGCGGGTGAGGTCGTGGCCATGATGAGGTCCTTGTGGGCGGAGCGGCAGACGGGCGGCCCGATTCAGCTCGAGCTTCGGCTCGCGTCGGCTCCGGCCGTCGGCGTGGCGGGCGAGGTGCGTGCGGCGATCATGAACCTCATTCACAACGCGCTCGATGCCACCGTCGATGGAGGCGCCATCACGATCGAAACGCGGACCGACGGCGTTGAATCCATCGTGGAGGTGGGCGACACCGGAGTCGGCATGACCGAGCACGTGCGCGAGCATGCGTTCGAGCCCTTCTTCAGCACCAAGGAGGCGACGGGAAGCGGACTTGGCCTCGCCGAGGTCTACGGCATCATGAAGCGCCATCGCGGGTCCGCCGAGATCGTGAGCCACCCCAGCGCGGGCGCCACGGTGCGGCTGCGTTTCCGCGCTCACGCGACGCCAACCCGCGAATCTCCGCTCCCACTCGCGTCTCCCGCGTCCAAACGCCGGATTCTGCTCGTCGAGGACAACGACGACGGTCGCGAGTTCCTGAGACTCGTGCTCCAGTCTCATGGTCATCACGTGGAGTCCGTGGCGACGTTAGGTGAGGGCCTCTCGCTGCTCGAGGCGTCGACGGCGGCGCCGTTCGAGGTGCTCATCAGCGACATTGGCCTTCCCGACGGCAGTGGCTGGGACCTCGTGCGCAAGGCGCGCGCACGCTGGCCCCATATGCGCATCGGGGTCGTCACCGGATGGGAGGGGAACCGCTCGACCACGACCGAAGCGGATTTCGTCCTCCGCAAGCCGATTCCTCCCGCCGAGCTCGTTGCGCTCGTTGCACCCTCCTCATGACGATCCGCGATTCATGTCTCCATTGGCTTCCGACACCCGCATGACAGAAGCAGCGTCCTCGATTCGCGTTCTCGTCGCCGAAGATGATGAGAACGCGCGCGTGCTGCTCGTGGACTTGCTGCGCGAGCTCGGTCACGAGGTCGTCGCCGAGGTGGGCACTGGCGAGCAGGCGATCGCCAGCGCGCGCGCCATCCGGCCCGATGTCGTCCTCCTGGACATTCACATGCCCGGGCAGTCCGGCATCGAGGCGGCGGAGGCGATCACGAACGAAGTGGACGCCGTGGGCGTTGTACTACTGACGGGCGATACCTCCTACTCGTTGACCGATCACGACGTGGTCGCCACTTCGGCAATCGCATTTCTCGCCAAGCCGGCGCCCCCGCGCGTCATCGACTCGACGGTGCGACTCGCCGCGCGTCGTGCCCGCGAGCTGGTGAAGGCGCGCCAGGACGCCGTCGACGCGCGCCGCGAGCTGGAGAATCGCAAGGTCATTGAGCGGGCCAAGGGAATTCTGATGCGCCGCACGGGATCATCGGAGCAGGAGGCCTATCGCATCCTGCAGCGGACGAGTCAGGACCGGGGCGAGCCGATGGTCGATATCGCCCGCGCCGTGATCGCCAGCGAGCCAAGCGCCTCGAATCCGGGACGAAAGTAAATCGGGGCTTCACCGTCCTTCTGCCCGTATGAAGTCGCATCTTCCTCACGTCGTCATCCTTGGCGGCGGCTTCGGCGGCACGCGCGCCGCGCGCGGGCTTCGGACCGCTCCGGTGCGCGTCACCGTGATCGATCGCACGAACCATCACGTGTTTCAGCCGCTGCTCTACCAGGTGGCGACCGCGGGGCTGGCGGGAAGCGACATCGCATCGCCGATACGCTGGATGCTGCGGCGCCAGCGCAACGCGACGGTTCTCATGGCCGAGGTGAGGGCGGTGGACCCGAAGCGGCGCGTCGTCCAGCTCGACAACGGCGAAGAGATCGTCTACGACTACCTGGTAGCCGCCACCGGTGCGCGCCACTCGTATTTTGGCCACGGCGAATGGGAGGCGCATGCGCCCGGCCTCAAGAGCCTCGACGACGCGCTCGAGATTCGTCGCCGGTTCCTGGTGGCGTTCGAGAGCGCGGAGAAGATCGAGGACGCCGAGGAGCGGAAGGCGCTGCTGACGTTCGTGCTCGTCGGCGGCGGCCCCACCGGCGTCGAGCTCGCCGGGGTGATGCAGGAGATCGCACGCGCCATGCGCGGCGACTTTCGCCGCATCGATACCCGGGCGACGCGTGTGATTCTGCTCGAAGGAGGTCCGCGCGTGCTTCCGTCGTTCCCCCCGTCGCTGTCGGCACGCGCGCACCAGGATCTGATCGACCTGGGCGTGGAGGTGCGCACCGGGGCGCTCGTCACGCGAGTGGAGCCCGGGGTCGTGTGGGTCGGTGACGAGCGCATCGCCGCGCGGACCGTGTTCTGGGCGGCCGGCAACGAGGCGTCGCGCGTGGGCCAGTCGTTAGGGTCGCGTCACGATCGCGCTGGGCGCGTCGAGGTCGAGCCCGACCTGTCGGTCCCCGGCAATCCGGAGATCTTCGTCATCGGCGATCTCGCCATCGTCCACAAGGATGGCAAGCAGGTGCCGGCCGTCGCGCCCGCCGCCATGCAGATGGGTTCCCTCGCTGCCCGGAACATTCGCCGCGATCTTCGCGGCGAGCCGCGGGTATCATTTCGATATCGCAACAAGGGCGACCTGGCCACGATCGGCCGCCACAAGGCCATCGCGGATTTTGGGAGGTTCCACGTCACGGGGCGGCTCGCATGGTGGTTCTGGCTCTTCGTGCACATCATGTATCTCGTCGGATTCCGCAACCGCCTGAGCGTGCTGCTCCAGTGGGCGTACGCGTATTTCACCTATCAGCGCGGCGTCCGACTCATCACCCCGGAATCGCGCCTCTGCTGAGGGCGCTCGGAGCGACGGCGCTCGCCGCGACCCTGCTCGCCTGTGAGAACGGCCCATCAGGACCCGGGAACGGCGGAGCGGCCGTTGCCCGCGTCATCATCGTGCCCGACAGTGTCTCGCTCCCACGCACGCAGACCATGCGTCTCGAGGCACTGCTCGTCGACGCGGCCGGGAACGAGCTGGGCGGCCGCACGATTCACTGGACGAGCTCAGACACCGCGCGCGTGAAGGTGGTCCCGGGCGGCACGATCACGGCCACCGACATCGGCTCGTCGCTCGTGAAGGCCTCGAGTGAAGGGAGGGTGGATAGCGTAAAGGTGATCGTGACGCCGTAGGGGCGCTGGAAACAGCACTTCTCCAGCGCGGTCAGCGCTTCTCCAGCGCCCTCAGCGCTTCTCCAGCGCCCTTGTCATCCGGTACTCGGACAGCCAGCAGCGCCGTCGACGCCACGAGCGCGGCGGATGCGAAGAATGGGATGTACGACCCCGCCTGGCCGAGGTGGGCATGGCCGAGGTCCCACACCGCCCCGGCGAAGAGCGCGTACAGCACACGGGTGATGTTGCCCACCGTCTGCTGCAGCCCCATGTACAGACCGCGCTCGTGATCGCCGACCACCTGCGACAGCATCGCCGTGACACAGGGGAAGAGCAGGGTGGCGCCGAGCGGAAGCAGGGCGGTCGCGATCGCCAGCGTCACGAGCGAGCTCGTGAAGGGCATGACGAGAAAGCCTAACGCGAGCGCGATGATGCCCAGCCGCGTCGCCCGGGCTTCCCCCACCCGATCGATCACCTTGCCGAGCAGGCCAATGCGGAAGACGACGTTGAGCACGCCGATGTAGGCGAAGAACGGCCCGATCGTCTTCTCCGTGATGCCATGCCGCTCCATGAGAAAGAACGGCATCACACCCGACAGCGTGAGCCCGTAGAACGCGCCGATGGCGATGGCGTACACCCAGATGAATCGCTTCGCGAAGTCGGGATTCGGGTGCGTGAGGCTCGCCGCCCCCTGGGGGCCGAGCGTCAATCGTGTGATCAGCGTGACCGGCCAGATGGGGGCGATCCGCCATACCCCTTTCACCGTGGCCCACTGCTCGCGGCGCGCTTTCGCCTTCGCCGCCGCGTTATGCGACTCGCCGAGGAAACGCGACGCGAAGGCGATGTTCACCAGACAGACGGCGGCGGCGATCAATCCCGGGGCGTGCCGCCCCCACGTCGATGCCGCCGACCCGATGAGTGGCCCGATCATCACGCCGACGTTGGTCGCGGCCGACAGCCACCCCAATCCCTTGGCGCGATTCTTCGGCTCGACGACGTCGGACACGTACGCCTGGATCACGCCGACCGTCCCGCCGCCGGCGCCCTGGATGATCCGCGAGACGAACAGCAGCCAGAGGGAGTCGGCGAACGCGAACACGACGTAGGCGACCGCGGACGCCGACAGGCCAATGATGAGTGCCGGCTTGCGTCCATACCGATCGGACACGCGCCCCCACAGCGGCGCGCTGATGAGCTGGGCGATGAGAAAGGACGATCCCAGCCACGCCATCATGAAGCCGGTCGCGCCGAGGTCCTTCGCGTAGAAGGGCAGCAGCGGCAACAGCATCAGAACGCCCACCATGTCCATGAACGCCGTCAGCATGAGGACGGCGAGGTTGGCGGGGATGGCGGAGAGGAGCTTCAAAGGGCAGAGGGGCTAGAGGCGCTGAAGGCGCTGAAGGCGCTGAAGGCGCTGGAGGCGCTGAAGGCGCTGGAGGCGCTGGGTTCGTT